>NZ_JAKUHD010000008.1:0-204849 GCF_022664325.1 Bacillus cereus group sp. BfR-BA-01310
GGCAGAAACAGCGAATGAAAGTCGCTCGTATTCATGAACGAATTAAACAGGCAAGAACGGACTATTTGCAAAAACTCTCTACTAGGATCATTAAAAACCACGATGTGATTGGGATAGAAGATTTGCAAGTATCGAATATGTTACAGAATCACAAACTAGCGAAAGCGATTCAAGAAGTATCATGGTCACAATTCAAAGCGATGTTGTTGTATAAGGCACGCTGGTATGGGAAACAAGTGATTGTGGTGTCGAAAACATTCGCTAGTTCCCAAACTTGTTCGTATTGCGACTACAAAAATAAAGATGTGAAAAGCCTGAACCTGCGTGAATGGAAGTGTCCTTCTTGTGGTATGTATCATGATAGAGATGTGAACGCAGCGGAAAATCTGAGAAAAGAGGCCGTAAGGCTCCTAACCGTAGGGATTACGGGGCTCGCCTACTCATAAAACTGAGGGATACCTTGGTGTTCGTAGGAATCCCCCACTTCAAACAGCTCGTTAGAGTGTTAAGTGGGGGTAGTTCAAATAGAACATATTTTGTAGCTGTAGTTTGCTTTTGAGGGTGGTGGAAATGATGGAAAACAAAAAATACAAAAGTTGATAAATTCTAATTTTAAAATATCGCTAGATCTTGACGGCCCGACTTTTCTTCCAGTGCCAACTGGAATGACAGGGATCAGCTTTATCAGGAACTATTCATGCTCCGTTAGTAGCTACAACTAGTTTTGGTGCTACGATGATTGCGAATCTTTCAGCGGGAGCAGCTGTTCGTTTACAGTTAAATGGTTTACTTACTTCTACGACATTGTCAACGACTACACCGGGAGCGGTATTAACAATTATTCGCTTAAGTTAATAAGAGGAGAGCCTTGAAACTTTTATGCTTCAAGGCTTTTTATTTGTTTGAGCAAAAACATCGCAGTTCGAAAATATATTATAATAGAATGAAGATAGGTATAAATTTGGCAGAAAGGGAGAGTGGCGATGCAGGAAAAGGTTAAAGATTTTTTCGGACGCCCACTTCAAGATTTGCGCATCTCTGTCATTGATCGTTGTAATTTTCGGTGTACGTATTGTATGCCGGCAGAAGTGTTTGGGCCTGATTATGCTTTTTTGAAAGATGAGTTTTTACTGACATTTGATGAAATCGAGCGATTAGCAAAAATATTTGTTAGCATCGGTGTACGGAAAATTAGACTTACTGGTGGCGAGCCATTGCTCCGTAAGGATTTAACAAAACTTATCGCACGTCTTGCAAAGCTTGATGGTTTAGTAGATATAGGATTAACGACAAATGCGATTCATTTAACGAAGCAAGCGAAGGCGTTGAAAGAAGCTGGATTACACCGAGTAAATGTTAGTTTGGATGCGATAGATGATGAAGTGTTTCGTACAATTAATGGCCGGAATATTAATACGAAACCCGTACTAAAGGGAATTATGGCAGCGAAAGAAGTAGGACTTGAAGTGAAGGTAAATATGGTTGTAAAAAAAGGGATGAACGATCATCAAGTACTTCCGGTGGCTACGTATTTTAAAGAACAAGGAATTTCACTTAGATTTATTGAGTTTATGGATGTGGGCAGTACGAATGGATGGAATTTTGATCAAGTTATTACGAAACAAGAATTGATCGATATGATTCATCAAGTATATCCAATTGAACCAGCTGAATCTCATTATTTTGGTGAGGTTGCGAAGCGCTATCGATACGTTGGAACGGATGTAGAGGTTGGTTTTATTACCTCTGTTTCTGAGTCGTTTTGTTCTTCTTGTACGAGAGCAAGAATTTCAGCAGATGGAAAGTTTTATACTTGCTTGTTTGCGACAGAAGGAATGGATCTAAGGAAACTTCTCAGGGAAAACCTTTCGGATAATGATTTATTAAAAGCCATACAAGATGTATGGGAGGATAGAAAAGATCGATATTCAGATGAACGGACAGAAGAAAGTGCGAAGAATCGTCCGAAAATTGAAATGTCTTATATAGGAGGATAAGAAAGGGGGATGTCGTATGCAGGAGCGATATTCAAGACAAATGCTATTTTCTGGTGTTGGGGAAGAAGGGCAGCGGAAAATAAGAGGAAAGCACGTGCTCGTCATTGGTGCTGGTGCGCTCGGAGCAGCGAATGCAGAAGCAATAGTTAGAGCAGGGGTTGGAAAAATAACAATTGCTGATCGTGATTATGTAGAATGGAGCAATTTACAAAGGCAACAATTATATACAGAGGAAGATGCAAAGCATTATAAGCCGAAAGCGATAGCGGCCGCAGAACATTTAAAAGCTATTAATTCCGAAGTAGAAATTGTACCGGTTGTGACGGATGTAACGGTGCAAGAAATGGAAGAGTTAATTAAAGGTGTAGATTTAATATTAGATGCGACGGATAATTTTGAAACGCGCCTTCTTATTAATGATATATCCCAGATGTATAACGTTCCATGGATATACGGAGGATGCGTTGGAAGCTACGGAGTAACGTATACAATCTTGCCAGGAAAAACGCCGTGTTTTCGATGTTTAATGGAACATCCGGCGAGCGGAGCGACATGTGATACGGCCGGTATTATACAGCCAGCAGTACAATTAGTAGTTGCGCATCAAATAACAGAAGCTTTGAAAATATTAGTAGAAGATTTTGAGGCACTTCGTGAAACGATGCTATCATTTGATCTTTGGAATAATCAACAGATGGCATTTAAAGTGAATAGGCAGAAAAAGGATACATGTTTATCTTGTGGAAAGCTACGGACATATCCGAGTTTAACATTTGAAGCACAAACGAAAACAGAAGTATTATGTGGACGAAATACAGTTCAAATCCGTCCAGGTGTGCGTCAGGGGTTTAATTTAGAAGAAATTAAAAAGCGCTTACAAAAAAGTGTGGATGTAAAGGCCACGCCGTATTTATTATCATTTCTGGTGGAAGAATATCGTTTTGTTTTATTTACAGATGGCAGAGCATTTATTCATGGGACGAATGATATGAATGTGGCGAAACGATTATATGCAAGATACATAGGTTGAACCTAAAGGAAAACCTTTAGGTTCAAAGGAGAAATGTAGGATTAAGAATTTCTAATGTAATCTCCATTTTTTCCGCCCGTTTTTTCAAGTAAATACGTTTCGCCAATAATCATACCTTTATCAACAGCTTTACACATATCGTATACGGTAAGAGCGGTAGCAGAAGCAGCTGTTAAAGCTTCCATTTCAACGCCGGTACTACCTTCTGTTTTAACTTTTACTTCAATGAGTAGTCGATATTGTTCTTCTGACTGTTTCCAATCGAAAGAGACGTCAACACCTTTTAATAATAAGGGGTGGCACATTGGGATAATATCAGAAGTACGTTTCGCAGCCATAATGCCTGCGATTTGTGCAACGGCTAATACGTCACCTTTACCAATTTCATTGTGAGAGATTTTATCGTGAATTTCTTTTGTAACGACAATGCTAGAGCGTGCGATTGCTGTTCGAACGGTTATTTTTTTGTCACTTATATCAACCATTTTAGCGCGCCCTTGGTCATTGAAGTGTGTGAATGAAGACATGGAATTCCTCCTTGAAGTAATTGCTATTTAATATATAAAGTGTAATCGAGATTAGATATTTTGCAAATACGAGGTGAGAAACAATGGTAGAAAAACGAATCCCGATTCAAGTTGCTGAGGCAGTAGAGCGGGTTATGAAATATGCTAAGCATGGTGAAGTAGAAGAAGTTTCTATTACAGAAAGTTATGGAAGGGTTCTTGGGGAGGATGTTGTCTCAGATCACGATGTTCCTCATTTTGATCGTTCTCCTTATGATGGTTTCGCAATTCGAGCAGAAGATACGAAAGAAGCAAGTCAAGAGCATCCGGTTGAATTTGAAGTAATAGGAGAAATCGGAGCAGGATCTGTTTTTACAGAAGAAGTAGAAGCTTTTCAGGCGGTTCGTATTATGACAGGAGCAGCTATTCCAGAAGATTGCAATGCAGTCGTAATGCTAGAACTGACGGAAGGGTTCGAGAAGAACGGAAAAACATATATGAAGTTAAAACGCCCTTTCAAAAATGGTGACAACGTATCGTTTAAAGGGGAAGATATAAAACAAAATCAAGTGCTTGTTAAAAAAGGTGCTGCAATTAATCCAGGTGTTGCAGCGTTATTAGCGACGTTTGGATATAGCACTGTAAAAGTTGTAAAGCAGCCTGTTGTCGGTATTGTAACGACAGGAAGTGAATTACTAGAAGTACATGAGCCGTTAGAGCCAGGGAAAATTAGAAATAGTAACTCTTATATGATTGCAGCTCAAATTATGAAAGTTGGCGGGAAAGTGCGTTATTATGGACAACTTGCCGATGAGTTAGATGCATGTTTTACAGCCGTTAAATCAGCGATGGATGAGGTTGATATTTTAATTACAACGGGCGGTGTTTCGGTAGGAGATTATGACTATTTACCAGCTATTTATGAAAGGTTACAGGCGAATGTACTCTTTAATAAAATAGCGATGAGACCGGGAAGTGTAACGACAGTAGCTGAAATTGATGGAAAGCTACTCTTCGGTTTATCAGGTAATCCGTCGGCTTGTTATGTAGGTTTCGAATTATTTGTGCATCCAATTATGAAAACGTATTTGTATGCGAAGGAGCCTCACATATATAGAGCGGACGCTATTTTGCAAAAAGATTTTCCAAAACCAAATCCGTTTACTCGCTTTGTAAGAGCAAACGTGACGATTGTTAATGGGTCATTACAAGTGGTGCCAGTCGGTTTAGATAAATCGAGTGCGGTATCTTCACTTGCGGATGCAAATGCTTTTATCGTGTTGCCTGGAGGAACGAGAGGGTTCGAAACAGGAATGAAAGTGTCCGTATTATTGTTAGAATACTCTCAAGGAAGTGATTGGCCGTGGGCAAAGCCTCTTCAATCTTACAAATAGTAGGGTATCAAAATAGCGGAAAAACAACACTTGTAGAGAAAATGGTACATGCATTAGCTCAAAGCGAAATGAAGGTTGCTACAATTAAGCATCATGGCCATGGTGGTTTTCCTGAAGTAGCGCAAAAAGATAGTGAAAGACACCGAAAAGCTGGTGCTGTAGTAAGTAGTGTGGAAGGCGCTGGATTACTATCTTTGTCCTCCTTGCGAGATGAATGGTCCTTGCAAGAAATTATCCGCTTGTACGGATTTTTTGAAGTGGATATGATTTTAATAGAGGGCTATAAAGCGGAGAAATATCCAAAAGTAGTGTTACTTCGTTCCGCGGAAGACGCTGAACTTTTACATAAAATAGAAAATGTAGTAGCAGTTATTACGTGGCATGATGCTCCATTAAGTTTACGAGAAGAATATAAAGTATTTCATATAACAGAAGAAAAGTTGTATATAGACTGGTTTTTACAAACGGTTAGGAGTGCGAAATGACAAATATGTATTATGAAGTAATTGATACAGAAATCTCGATTGAAGAGGTGACAAAGAAAGTAATCCGCCGTGAATGCGGTGCTGTCACAACGTTTATTGGAACAGTTAGGGAGTTTACGAAAGGGCGTCGTACACTATACTTAGAGTATGTAGCTTATAAGACGATGGCAGAAAAGATGCTACAGAAAATAGGGGCAGAAGTGAAGGAGAAGTGGCCTAGTACACATGTTGCGATTACACATCGCATCGGCACGCTACAAATTTCTGATATCGCGGTTGTTGTTGCTGTATCAACACCACACCGTAAAGAGGCCTATGAAGCGAATGAATATATTATGGAACGCATTAAGCAAATTGTTCCGATTTGGAAAAAGGAGTTTTGGGAAGATGGTGACTCATGGATTGGTGATCAATTAGAAAAAACGCCATATCCAGCAGGAGAGCCTGGGAAGGAGCTATAAATATGATTCGAGTATTGTTATTTGCGAACTTGCAAGAAGAAGCAGGAGTAAGTGAATTACAAATAGAGGAAGAAAATATTACTGTTGCACAATTAAAAGAAATTGTTGCGAAAGAATATAATGTACCGGTGTCAGCGCCAATTATGGTTGCAATTAATGAAGAGTACGCGAATGAAGATGATGCTATACAATCTGGTGATATTGTTGCGTTAATACCACCAGTGAGCGGTGGTTAATATTGGATTCATTAAAACGACTTTCCTGAATAGGAGAAGTCGTTTTTTTATGGCAGTTTGGAGAACACTATTGTATAGAATAAGGAGGGAATTATGAAAAAGATATGTGTAATGATTGCAATGATATGTTCTGTTTTCTTCTCTTCTCCAAGCTATTCTTGGGCAAAAGAATCGAAGGAACAACTTTTAGAGAGTGCGCTACTTAATCGGTATTATTCAGTTATAAGGCAAGTGACAGAAGATCAATATGAATGTGATTCAGTTACAAATATAAAGCGTCTAGGCAAGAAAGATGAGTTTGTTCCTAGATTTGAAGTTACGATACAGTTTCTTACATTTCAAGGGGCGCATAATCCGCCGAATGATCGTATTACACTCACTTTAGAAGATCATTTGGATCACATAAAAATAAAAAAAGTGGAGCGAGAAAAAAATGTTTCTGGTGCTACTGCAGATAAGGTTTGTGAGCGAACAAAAGAGAAAATAAAAGCTCACTCTAATGATTTAGAGCGGTAACCTATGACATTTTGTAGAGAAAGGTAATGAGCGATGGATATATTTTTAGCGATTTTACCAGCCATATTTTGGGGAAGTATTGTGCTATTTAACGTGAAACTGGGCGGGGGACCTTATAGTCAAACGCTCGGTACAACGTTCGGAGCGCTTATTTTCTCAATTGTTGTTTATATTTTTGTGAAGCCAGTATTAACTCCTACGGTTATCGGGGTTGGAATCGTGTCCGGTTTGTTTTGGGCGCTTGGTCAAGCGAATCAGTTGAAAAGTATTGATTTAATGGGTGTTTCGAGAACGATGCCGATTTCAACAGGGCTTCAATTAGTTGCGACGACTTTATTTGGGGTTATCGTGTTTCATGAATGGTCAACGACGATATCAGTCGTTCTTGGAGTTTTGGCGCTTGTTTGTATTATTATCGGTGTTATTTTAACATCACTCCAAAGTGAAGAAGAAAAGAATGCAGAGCAAGCAGGGAATTTTAAAAAAGGAATTATTATTTTATTAATTTCAACAGTCGGATATTTAGTTTACGTAGTAGTTATTCGATTATTTAACGTGAACGGTTGGTCAGCCTTATTGCCACAAGCGGTCGGTATGGTATTAGGCGGGATTTTACTCACATTTAAACATCATCCATTCAATAAATATGCGATTCGAAATATTCTTCCGGGATTAATTTGGGCAGCTGGAAATATGTTTTTATTCATTTCGCAGCCGCGTGTCGGAGTCGCAACAAGTTTTTCCCTTTCACAAATGGGGATTATTATTTCGACGCTTGGCGGAATTCTTATATTAGGTGAAAGGAAAACGAAGCGTCAATTAATTGGGATTGTTGTTGGTATCGTTTTTATTATTGCAGCTGGAATTATGCTAGGGGTCGCAAAAAGCTAAAGGAGGTATTGAAATGTATAGCGATTTAGAAGGGAAGGTCGTCATTATTACAGGGTCAGCAACTGGTCTTGGAAGAGCGATGGGAGTACGGTTTGCTAAGGAGAAGGCGAAAGTTGTTATTAACTATCGCTCAAGAGAATCAGAAGCGAGCGATGTATTAGAAGAAATAAAAAAAATAGGCGGAGAAGCGATTGCTGTAAAAGGTGATGTTACGATTGAATCGGATGTTATAAATTTGATTCAATCTGCTGTTAAAGAATTTGGGACGCTTGACGTTATGATTAATAATGCAGGCATAGAAAATGCTGTACCATCGCATGAAATGCCGTTAGAGGATTGGAATAAAGTAATTCATACAAATTTAACAGGTGCTTTCTTAGGAAGTCGTGAAGCGATTAAATATTTTGTGGAACACGGTATTAAAGGATCGGTGATTAATATGTCTAGTGTTCATGAAAAAATCCCGTGGCCATTATTCGTGCACTATGCGGCAAGTAAGGGGGGGATTAAGCTTATGACTGAAACGTTAGCGTTAGAGTATGCACCAAAAGGCATTCGAGTCAATAATATTGGACCAGGTGCAATTAATACGCCAATCAATGCTGAAAAGTTTGCTGATCCTAAACAGCGTGCTGACGTAGAAAGTATGATTCCGATGGGCTACATTGGAAAACCTGAAGAAATCGCAGCAATAGCAACATGGCTTGCTTCAGCAGAGGCGAGTTACGTAACCGGAATTACGTTATTTGCAGATGGTGGAATGACTTTATACCCATCATTTCAAGCTGGACGTGGATAATATAACAAAAGGACAAAGAGCCTTATCTCTTTGTCCTTTTTTCTGCCAAAAAAAAATAGCGGTCGGCTATTTTTTAAATTAGTGATTGATTGTATCTTGAAGAAATTCTGTTGCTTGATGTTCTGAGACATTTTGTACGAGCGCAACTTCGCTAATAACCATTTTGCGCGCATTATCTAGCATTTGTTTTTCGCTCGCATTTAATGCTCTTTCTTTATTACGGCGAAGTAAATCACGAACAACTTCTGCGCTATCTTGAAGGTTGCCGTTCTTCATTTTTTCCATATTCATTGTATATCTTTGTTTCCATGAGAGTGTTGGGTCTGATTCCCCATGATGAAATTCAAGAAGTATACCATCTAATGTACCCTTATCAACGATATAACGTATACCTGATTTTTGTAATTGATCCATCGGAAGCATTACTTGCATATCTTTACTAATGATGCGTATAACACAATATTGACGCGTAGTACCTAATATTTCTTTCTCTTCAATTGCTTCGATGATTCCTGCACCGTGCATTGGATAAACGATTTTATCACCAATTTGAAACAAATCATCCACCTCCATATGTGGTAACCATTTTTAATGATAACATACTGGTATAAAAATGTCAAATTTTATATAATATCACAAAAAATATATTGAAGTCAATATATAAAAGTGGTTTTTTATGGTTTTTTTTTGCTCTTATATGTTGAATAAATATGGGGAATTTTTTTAGAAAAATAGTACAGGGGAAGAAAGAGGGCATATCCACTTATTTTTAAGCATAAAATGTAAAATCGCTAATACAATATACCTAAATCCGTTCTTTGTAGAGGAGGGAGAGAAGGTGGGGCGCACAATTAGGATTGATATTACAAATAAAGTTGTAGCTAAATTTAGGCCAGATTATTTGGAATTATATACGAGTAAATTTATGATAGGTAAGTTTTATGTCTATACTGAAGATAAACAATATGTGTTAGAAGACGGATATATATATGAAAACGGAAAGTTTTATCGCATCATAGATACGCACCGTGGCAATAATCAAGCGGCGGAGGGCTGCGATCTAGGATGGTGTTAACATGATTCGTGTGAAAGTGTTTGATGAAAGTCATGAAAAAGATTTAGAAGACGCTGTAAATGTGTTTTTGAAAAAAATTGATGATGGGAATTTTGTAGATATAAAGTATCAAGTTGGTGTTTCAATTAATGATGATGAAAATCAAATTTATTGTTTTTCAGCGATGATTGTTTATAAAGCATAAAAAAGAGCTGGGGAGCCAGCTCTTTTTTATGCTTTATGTTGGGACAACATGTGTCGGTAAAATATTCATAATAGATTGCGTTGTATCTATCTTCTTTGTCGTTAAAAGAACTTCCTCTGTTGCATGTTCCTGAGCATCAGTGCACATGCCGAGGTGATAACGATCACCTAAAAATGGATCAATATAAAAACCGTTTTTAAATACTTTATCATTCGGATGTTTTTCGTGGTGAATTTCAGAACAGTTAATGCAGTAGAACATAGCTTTCATCCCCTTTTCATTGTTGGTTAAAAAAATGAGTGGGTAGTCATTTCGCTCCTAAGGAAATGTTGAGGAGAAGAGAAATAACTACCTACCCAAATGGTGGGCATATTCCTTCTGATTTCACATATCTCACGTATTGTCCACGAGGGAAGGAGGAGAGACGAAGTACAGGTGAGATAAGTTAGGCGCTTCGCTCGATATGAATGATGGAGTTTCATATTGAGCGAAGTTTTTATTTTTTATTGCCTTTGTGAGTATATTATGAAGGAATGGTGAGAGAGTGTTTGTCCTGTTGAAAAAATGTTGAGAATTTCTCAACAGTAAAAAGAGTCTTACTGTCCGTAAAAGCCCGATTGGTGTGGGCTAATAATCAGTGGGGGATGGACAAAACTCCACTAATTAAAGTTTCACTTTATTGACATGAAACTAAAAGGTGTTATATTATCTGAATACAACTAAAAGGTGTTATGTATTAATGCCGAATAAAGGAGAAATAAAATGGAACAACAAAATACATTAAACGACATTAAACAAACGGTTATTTTTAGTGCATCTATTCAAAAAGTATGGGATACAGTATCAACTGCAGAAGGAATTGCGTCATGGTTTATGCCAAATGATTTCGAACTAAAGGTAGGACATGAGTTTCATATACAATCACCTTTTGGGCCATCACCATGTAAAGTGTTAGAAATTGATGAACCGAATCGTTTATCTTTCTCATGGGATACAGATGGCTGGATCGTTTCGTTTATTTTGAAAGACTTAGGGGATAAAACAGAATTTACGTTAATCCACGGCGGCTGGAAACATCCTGATGAAATTCTTCCGAAAGCGAATGCGAAGAGCTCTATTATTCGCGACAGAATGAATGGTGGTTGGGTAGCGATTGTAAATGAAAAACTGAAAAAGGTTGTTGAGGGCTAAGTGGCATCGTCGGCAGTAAAATACGATGTGTTTCAGGCAATTGCTGATCCAACCCGCCGAGAAGTATTACGGTTATTAAGTGATAAAGAGTTACCAATTTCAAAAATAACGGATCATTTTCCGATGAGCCGTACGGCTGTTGTGAAGCATCTGCATATTCTTTCAGAAGCGAATTTAGTGAGTGGAAGAAAGAGTGGAAGAGAAAAGATATATCGTTTGCAGCCAGAGCCGTTAGCGGAATTACAGCAGTGGCTCTCGTATTATGAACGATTTTGGGATAATAAATTGTCTATGCTTAAATATATTGTGGAGAATGAAGAATAGATTTTAACGCTCATATAAGGAAAGAGGATGACCGAAATGGTCATCCTCTTTATTATTGCTATTGCTCACTTGTTTGTTTAGCTGGCTTTAATAGGAGCCAAGCGATAATTAATGTTAATACCGCTAATGCGAAAGTGCTCATATAAATGACGTGTATACTTGAGGCTAATGCTTCTTGTGATTCAGTTACTACGTTTGCCGCAGATCCTCCATGTCCACCAGAAGATACGAGGTCAAGGTTTTTGATGCCACGTGCATGTATCATCGTATTGAAGACCATGCCGAAAATTGCAGCACCTAACGTTTGACTAAATGTATTAATGAATGTGTTTAAACCGACTGCTGTTCCGCGCGTATGAGCCGGTACAGCTGCTTGAATTGTTACCATGTAAATTGGTGTGACAAGTCCCATTCCTAAGCCGAATAATCCGACTGCAACATAAATAAGGAATGATGGTGAATCTGTTGATAATGTAAATAATAAGAATGAAGCAACTGATAAAATGCTAGCTCCAAGTAAAATGATTTGTTTTGTTTGTAACTTGCCAACTAAATTACCGGAGAACATAGCACCGAATGTCCACATAACAGGAATTGGCATTAAAATGAGTCCAGCCTCTGTTGCATTTTTTCCTAATACACCTTGGCTCCAAATTGGAAGGTACACTGTAATACTAATAATCATTGCACCAGCAATAAGCGTTAATATGTTTATAGTAGATAATGTACGGTTAGAGAAAAGTGCTAGCGGAATTAATGGTTCCGGAGATTTTTTCTCGATGTATAAGAAAATAATGAATGACACAGCGGCAAAGATTAATAGGCCGATAATTGTAATGTCTCCCCAGTTTTGCTTACTGCTACCTGTTAATAGTGCATATAGTAAAGCAATTGTACTTAATGAGAAGACTGTTGCACCAAGGTAGTCAATATGTTGCTTAGAGGACTTAATAGATTCCTTATAAGAAGTGGCAATCATTAAGCAAGCGATAATTCCAAACGGAACGTTTAAGAAGAAGATATAGCGCCAAGAAAGGGAATCAACTAAAAATCCACCTACTAACGGTCCGATAACACCAGATACACCCCAAACGGCACTCATCCAGCCCTGTGCTTTCGCACGGTCCTTCGCTTCACTATATAAGTCTCCAATAATCGTCATTGTAATCGGCATAACAGCCCCAGCCCCTATACCTTGAAGAGCACGGAAGAAGATTAATTGTTCCATTGATGTAACGACTCCGCAAAGTGCAGAACCGATTAAGAAGATTGTTGCTCCGATGAGCAAAACTTTTTTACGGCCGAATAAATCAGCTAGTTTTCCGTATATTGGAGTCGAAACAGCTGTTGCAAGCATATAGATTGCATATACCCAACTAACAAGTTCGACGCCTGACAAATCACTCGTTATACGAGGGATTGCTGTACTAACAATCGTTCCTTCTACCGCAGAAAGAAACGTCATTAGCATTAAAGACATCATGACTTTTTTTCTCATTTGTTTTCCCCTTACCCTTTTTCAAATATTCAACAATATAAAATATAAAGGTACTAAGCTATATAAAGCAACAAAAAAGAAACAGGAATTATAAGGATAGGAGATTTGTCGTTCCTTGTCGGAGTGCTTATATATTGAAAAAATCGCTAATAATTTTGAAGAAACGGTCGATATAATTTTATATGCAATTTTATTATTTCAACATATAAAAAAGAAACAGGAATCCCTGTTTCTTTTAGTATTGCATTTTCGCATTTTGCCCAGCTGTTGTTCCGGCGATTCTACCAGTAACAAGGGCAGATGTAATGTTATAGCCACCAGTATAACCGTGAATATCAAGAACTTCTCCGCAGAAATATAAACCATTCGTGAATTTCGAAGACATTTCTTTCGGATTAATTTCTTTAACGGATACACCTCCGCCAGTAACGAATGCTTTTTCGAGCGGCTGAGTACCATTTACATGAACGGTAAATTCTTTAAAGTCTTTCACAAGTGCACGAATCTTCTCATGAGAAATTTGTCCAGCTTGTTCGCTACCGTCAATTTCATTTTTTTCTAATAAGAATAGGAAGTAACGTTCAGGAACATAGCCTTTTAAAACGTTTTTAATTCCTTTTTTCGGATCTTCTTTCATTTGTTTCAGCATGCGTTGGAACAGTTGCTCACTATTTTCTTCTGGCAATGCATCGATACTCATTTGCACCGTGTTTGTTTTAAACTTCTTCATCGTTTTTATAACGAATTGGCTACAACGAAGAGCGGCAGGACCAGATAGGCCGAAGTGAGTGAAGAGCATGTCCATTTTATGAGAAATGACAGCTTTTCCTTTCGGGTTTAATACACTTAAGTTTACGTCTCGTAAAGCAAGACCTTGCAATGTACGGTCACGAATAAATGGTTCGTTTGAAAGGATTGGTACTTCTGTTGGGAAAAGCTCTGTAATTGTATGTCCGGCTTTTTCAGCCCATGCGTATCCGTCTCCAGTAGAACCGGTATGAGGAACAGATTTTCCACCAACAGCGATAACGACGTGATTTGTTTCTAACACTTCACCTGTTTGCAATACAACTGCTTTCGTTTGACCGTTTTCATATTCAATCGTGTCAACAGGCGTATTCGTACGTATTTTCACACCTAAATCTTTTAATCGTGTTAAAAGTGCGTCTACAACAGATTGTGCTTTATTTGATACTGGGAACATGCGGCCATGATCCTCTTCTTTCAGTTTTACGCCGAGATTTTCGAAGAATGTAATAATATCTTCATTACTGAAAATAGAAAAAGCGCTGTATAAGAAGCGACCATTTCCAGGTATATGTTTAACGATTTCATCAAGTGGTAGACGGTTCGTTACGTTACAACGACCACCACCAGAAATCGCAAGTTTACGTCCTAGTTTATTTCCTTTATCAAGAAGTAAGACATTTGCGCCTTCTTCAGCAGCACCGATTGCAGCCATTAGCCCTGAAGGACCGCCGCCGATGACAATAACATCATAATGCATAATATATCGACCTCATTTTCTACATTTCCTGCCTAAAAGAATAGCATGTTTTCTCTTAAAAGAAAAATAGAGTGAAGTACTGCTTCAGGAGAGAATTGTGGTACAATACAAAAGTTAGAGTTCAGCGTTATCCCGCATTAACGGGTAGTAAGACTCCTATCCTAAGACTTAGCAGAAGCAAAGAAGTGAGTTTTGAAGCGGGAGGTCAACTGCCCGTAAAAGCCCGATTGGTTCAACTAATAATCAGTGGGGGTGAAGCCTTCCCACTGATTAAAGTTTCACTTTATATAAGAAGTAGGAGGATTTTTGTATGTCCGATTCAAAATTTCTGCGCGGAACGCTTATTGTGACGTTAGGGACATTTTTAGTAAAGTTCTTAGGCATGATTTACGTCTTTCCGTTTCATGCATTAGTAGGCACAGAAGGCGGAACGCTCTATACATATGGATATATTCCATATACGATATTTTTAAGTATTGCAACGGCAGGGGTGCCGCTTGCTGTTTCGAAGTTTGTTTCCAAATATAATGCACTTGGAGATTATAAAACGAGCCGGAGAATGTTCCGTTCGGGAATGGTTATGATGATAGTAACAGGAGTTCTTTCCTTCTTAGTACTGTACATGACCGCACCATTATTTGCAGAAGCAATGCTTGGTAAACAAAGTTTACAAAATAAGATAGAAGAAGTTACGACGATTATTCGCCTCGTAAGTTTTGCGCTTATTGTTGTACCGGCAGCAAGTTTGATTCGTGGTTATTTCCAAGGTCACCAATCGATGGGACCGACTACGGTTTCACAAATTATTGAGCAAATTATTCGTATCGTCTTTTTATTAGCGGGTAGTTTCATCGTTATTAAAGTGCTTGGCGGTACAGTAGCAACAGCGGTTGGGGTTGCTACATTCGCTGCATTCGTTTCAGCAGTTGGAGCGCTCGGCGTATTAGTTTGGTACTGGTTAAAACGTAAAAAATATTTGGATCAATATTTAATTGAGCAAACTGTACCAGAATCGACAGTAAGTACCGTTCAATTGTTTAAAGAATTATTTGCGTATGCAATTCCTTACGTTGTAATTGGGTTAACAATTCCTTTATATCAACAAATTGATACATTGACATTTAACTCTATTATGCAGGCAATTGGTCAAGGGGATATCGCAGAGCGAGCGCTCGGTATTTTCACGATGTGGACGCATAAATTAATTATGATTCCTGTATCACTTGCAACAGCGTTTAGTTTAACGCTCGTGCCAGCGATTACAAAGTCGTTTACTGAAAAGCAATACCGTTATTTAAAATTACAAATTACACAAACATTCCAGGCGAATATGTTTTTAACATTGCCAGCAGTTATCGGTATTTCTACACTTGCATATCCGATTTACACTGCTTTTTACGATTCAGATCCACTAGGTGGACAAGTATTAATGTGGTATGCACCAGTCGCGCTATTGTTTGCTTTGTTCACGGTAACAGCGGCGATCCTACAAGGGATTAACCAGCAGAAACACGCGGTTATTGCGCTTGTGATGGGTGTTATTTTGAAATTTGTATGCAACGTAATCTTTATTCGTTATTTCGGTACAGTTGGGGCGATTTTAGCTACTGCAGTCGGCTTCTTAGCTTCCGTATGGTATACGAATAAACAAATCAAAAAACATGCAAACTATTCATTTGGTGTTGTATATAAGAGAACATTCCAAATTGCAGTATTAACACTTGTAATGGTTATTGCTGTAAAGCTATCACAATGGCTTCTATCCTTCATGATTTCGCCTGATGGCCGTATTGGTGCTCTTATTACAGTTGCGATTTGTGCAGGTATTGGTGGCCTTGTTTACGGATTGTTAGCGATTCGCACAGGAGTACTAGAAAGAGTATTTGGCGGAGAGGCTTTAGAGAAAATCCAGCGTAAACTTGGTAGTAGATTCAAAATAAAGTTGAAATCAAAAGGGGCGTAAATACGTCCCCTTTTCTTATGATAAATAAAGAAGGTGAAGAATATGAGATTAGATAAATTATTAGCGAATATGGGATACGGAAGTAGAAAAGAAGTAAAGAAATTATTGAAAGACGGCGTTGTGAAGATTGATGGAACGCCAGTGAAAGATGCGAAGTTTCATGTGAATGTAGAAGAGCAAGAAGTTATGATTCACGGTGAAGTTGTGGAATATAAAGAGTTTGTTTATTTAATGATGCATAAACCACAAGGTGTTATTTCAGCGACGGAAGATGATAATCATGAAACAGTAATAGATTTATTAGAATTAGAAGATGCGATTTTTGATCCATTCCCGGTTGGAAGACTTGATATTGATACAGAAGGTTTCTTATTAATAACAAATGATGGGAAGCTAACGCATCAATTATTATCGCCGAAAAAGCACGTGCCGAAAAAATATTATGCACACGTTTCAGGCGTTGTAACGGAAGATGATATAAAAGAGTTTGCAAAAGGTGTTATTTTAGATGATGGCTATGAAACGAAGCCAGGCGAACTTACAATTTTAAAAAGCGATGATATTTCGGAAATCGAGCTCGTTATTACAGAGGGAAAATTCCATCAAGTGAAGCGCATGTTTGAAGCGGTAGGGAAAAAAGTTGTTTACTTAAAGAGAACAGAGATGGGACCTTTAGTGTTGGATGAAGAGCTAGAACTTGGACAGTATCGTGAATTGACAGATGAAGAAGTAGAAATGTTAAAGACGTATCAAGTAGATAACGAAAAATAATGCCGATTTTAAGGCGCAGAAAAAACCCCTTTCTATATAATTAGAAAGGGGTATGTATTTATTTTACATACAATTGTTTTCGTTATGAGGTCATTCTCACTTTCTTTCCTGTTGTTGTCCACTTACCGCGGCAAGGGCTATACACGAGTTCATTAAACTGCAACACATTTAGATCACGTTGTATCGTTCGCGGTGTGATCCCGAACTCATCTACAAGGTCTTTCGTCGTTACCGTTCCGTTTTCATTGATGTACATATAAATTGATTTAATGCGTGTTAGCATACGAGTAGTTGTAGGTTTCAAGAGAAAACCACTCCTCTACTAGTTTTTTTGACCCCATTCAGGAAAGAAGGTCGTTACTACCATTGTACTCTACATGACAAAATTCATGCCTTAACTTACTTAAATTTTACAAAAGTTTAACAAATATTCATATAGAAAAATATTGGTAGTTGACATTGTATGTCTGGTCAGTCAACTAACTCATAAATTTCTACGTAAAACGCCAAATTCCTGCAAATTTTTTTGAAAAAATAAAAGAAAAACTAATAAGAAATATCAGAAATATTACAATTGTTCGTTATTGGGTTTCGGTATATGGCATAAGAGATTTTGGTTTGCTATGATAAAAGAGAGAATATAGAAGGAGGATGGATGCGTGATGTCAACGATTAATTGGACAGAAGAAGTTACAAAACGAAAAGATGATTTAATTCGTGATACACAACAATTTTTACAAATTAAAAGTGTATGGGAAGAAGAATCTGCGAAAGAGGGCGCACCATTTGGTGAAGGTGTAGAAAAAGCCTTATCTTTCATGTTACATAAAGGAGAAACTGAAGGTTTCGCTTCGAAAAATTTAGAAGGATATGCAGGCCATCTTGAAATGGGACAAGGAGAAGAGTTAGTAGGTATTCTTTGTCACGTTGATGTTGTACCAGAAGGAGACGGCTGGACAACTCCTGCGTATAGTGCTGATATTCGCGACGGGAAGATTTTTGCACGTGGTGCAATTGATGATAAAGGGCCGACGATGGCAGCCTATTACGCAATGAAGATTGTAAAAGAATTAGGATTGCCTCTTTCAAAACGTGTTCGAATGATTTTAGGAACAGATGAGGAAAGTAATTGGAAGTGTGTAGATCATTATTTTAAAAATGAAGAAATGCCAACGATCGGTTTTGCGCCGGATGCAGATTTTCCAATTATTAATGCCGAAAAAGGAATTTCTGATATACAAGTTGTGCAAAATGGTAGTGAAGAGAAAGGCGGCGCATATAAGCTTATTTCATTTGAGTCAGGCCGTCGTTTAAATATGGTTCCTGATTTTGCAGAAGCAGTGATTACAGGAGAAGATGTAAATGCACTTACAGTAGCATATGAAGAGTATTTACAAACTGCTAAGAAAATAGGCAAAGCAATTGTAGAAGGAAATACGATAACGTTGCAAGTTAAAGGAGTTTCAGCTCACGGATCTACTCCAGAAAAGGGAGAAAATGCAGGCTTGTTATTGGCAAACTTCTTAACGACAGTTTCTCTTGATGGAAAAGCGACTTCATTTGCATCGTTTGTAACAGAAACATTTACAGACGATATTCTTGGAGAAAAAGCTGGTATTTCTTATAAAGACGATATTAGTGGCCCGCTAACAGTGAATGTTGGCCGTCTTTCTTACACGGAAGAAAACGGTGGTAATTTAGGATTGAATGTGCGCTATCCAGTTACGACTAACTTTGAAGAAACGATTGAAAAGTTAAAAGGGTATGCCCATAATCACGGATTTGAAGTAGTGGATTATTCAAATTCCCGCCCACATCACGTTGATAAAGATCATGTATTAATTCGTACTTTACAGCGCGTGTATGAAGAACAAACTGGTGAAAAGGCCGAATTGTTAGCGATTGGTGGCGGTACTTATGCTCGTTCATTGAAAGCTGGCGTTGCATTTGGTCCGTTATTCCCAGGAAAAGAAGAACTTGCTCATCAAAAAGACGAGTACATTGAAATTGAAGATTTATTAAAAGCAACAGCAATTTATGCTCAAGCGATTTATGAATTAGCAAAATAAAGGATGTTGCAATTATGACCGCTCTCTAATTTAGAGAGCGGCTTCTTTTTAGCTGAATGAGATAAGAAAGAAAAGCAACAATATAAAGAAGGAGAAGATGTACATGGAGCCGCATTATTTTGTCGCAATTACTTTACCAAATCATATAAAAGAAGTGCTCTCTAATTATAAAGAGGACATGAAGGAGGAATTACCATTTCGCTCGTGGGTACATAAGGAAGACTATCATATTACCCTTTCTTTTTTAGGGAGTGCGACAGAGGAACAGTTAGAAGGAATAAAGAATGGATTACAAACACTTATAGAAAAAAAGGAACTATCTTTCACATTACAAGGATTTTCAACGTTTGGCAGAGAAGACGAGCCTCGTATTTTTTGGGCGAAGGTAAGTGAGAATCACGATTTGTTTCAGTTACAAAAGCAAGTGCATGCTATTTGTGAAGGGAATGGGTTTTCTTTAGAAACACGTTCGTATCATCCGCACATTACCGTTGCCCGTAAATGGGTAGGAGAAGAAAAGTTTGACTTAGAAAATATAAAAGAAGTGGCTGAAATATCATTTCAAGCGGATACGATTACTTTATACGAATCTCACGTGAAGGAAACACCGAAGTATAAAGCGATTGCTGAAATAAAATTACAAAAATAGAATGTATGAAAACGTTTTTTATACAGGTGAATATACTATAGAGAATAATGGAGTTACTGTATAGAGTCTTGCTGATAAGAAAAGCCTTATCATTTGCTGATCGTAAAGGCCCAATTGGTGGGGGCTAATAATGAGTGGGGGATGAATCCCTTCCTCATTAAGGTTTCACTTTATTTTAATTTTGAGGATGATGGTGATTTTTTATGTTGAAAGTAAAACGTCCATTTGATGCTTATTTAGATGAAATGAATAAAATTACAATTTTGCTCCCACATGCGTATGGAACAAGTCGGACATTTCGTTTACAAGAAGGAAACAATGTGAAAGATTTACCGATTGCTCATACTATCGCACTTCCGGATGCAACGAAGTATGAGTGCTTTATAGAAGAGCCGCTAGATGTGGGGAAGTATTATACAGTACGAGATGAACGGAACGAAGAAACAGATTTACAAATAGGTGCTGTGATTCGAACAGCGATTTTCGATGAGAAGTATTATTACGAAGGTACAGATTTAGGTGCTGTGTATCAAAAAGAAGCAACAACATTTAAAGTGTGGGCTCCAACTGCGAGGCTTGCGAAAGTAAGAGTTTATAAAAGTGATAAAGAATATACCGATCATGAAATGTACAGGGAAGAAAACGGAGTTTGGATTCAGACATTACAAGGCGATTTAGACGGAGCGCAATATACATTTCTTGTTTGTATTAATTTAATATGGAATGAAGCGGTAGATCCATACGCAAAGTCAGTGACTGTAAATGGGAAATATGGCGTTGTTATCGATTTGGAAAAGACAAATGTAATAAAACGAGAACAATTGCCACCATTACAGTCAATGACAGATGCCATATTGTATGAACTGCATATTCGTGATGCTACTATTCACCCAAATAGTGGAGTGCATAAAAAAGGGACATATACAGGGTTGATGGAAGAGGGAACGACGGGACGAAATGGAACGTTAACGGGATTATCTCATATAAAAGATTTAGGTGTTACACATGTTGAGCTATTGCCTTTATATTGTTTCGGTGGCATAGATGAGGCGAATCCTTCCTCCGCATATAATTGGGGTTACAATCCATTATATTACAATGCTCCAACAGGATTTTATGCTACAGACCTTTCTAATCCGTATAACAGGATAGTAGAGTGTAAACAACTTATTGAAACATTTCATGCACACGGCATCCGAGTTGTTGTAGATGTTGTATATAACCACATATATGAAAGAGAGACATCTTCATTTGAAAAATTGGTGCCAGGATATTATTTCAGGCACGGTAAGGATGGTATGCCGTCTAATGGGACGGGAGTTGGAAATGATATAGCATCTGAACGGAGAATGATGAGGAAATTTATTATAGAGTCTGTTTTATACTGGCTTACAGAATACAATGTTGATGGGTTCCGATTTGATTTAATGGGGATTTTAGATGTTGAAACGCTGAATGTGGTAGAAAAAGAAGTACGAAAAATAAAGCGTGATGCGCTGTTATTAGGAGAAGGATGGGATTTACAAACACCGCTTCCTCTTGAGGAAAAAGCTACGTTAAATAATGCAAATAAAATGCCGCATATCGCGCAGTTCAATGATCAATTTCGTGATGGGATAAAAGGAAGTACTTTTAATATAAATAAACGCGGCTTTGCATTTGGTGGGCATGTAGACTGTAATCATTTGCAGTATATAGTAGGTGGTAGTCTTTTAAGTGTGAAAGAAACAGGGTTGTTTCTAGAGCCAGTGCAAAGCATCAATTATGTAGAATGTCATGACAATATGACGATGTGGGATAAACTAGTGCGTAGCAATCAAGAATCAGAAGAAATTTTGAAAAAGCGTCATCGTTTAGCAACCGCAATGGTTATCCTTTCACAAGGAATTCCCTTCTTGCATGCCGGGCAAGAATTTTATCGTACTAAGAACGGAAATGAAAATAGTTATAATGCCACTGATGAAATTAATCGATTAGATTGGGATCAAAAAGAGAAAGAGATGGAGACAGTTAATTATATAAAAGGGTTAATTGCGATTCGGAAGGAGCATGGGGCATTTCGATTACAAAATGCTGACCTCATAAAAAAGTATATGACTTTTTTACAAACATCCACAGAAGTCCTTGCATACCATTTACAACACGTAGAATCTTTTGGGCCATGGAAAGAGATTATCGTTTTATTCAATAGCAGTTTGCAACCTGAAATAGTCCAACTCCCTAAAGAAGAAACGTGGCATGTGTTAGTAGACGAAAAACAAGCGAAAGTACAGCCAATTTCTTCATTTAGAGGAAAGGAACTTCAAATGGCTCCAACTAGCACGTATATATTGACGATAATGTGACAAATCGCTACTTGACGATGAGAATGTAATAAATGTAGAATTGACAAAGGTGACGATTTTGAGAAGTTGTCATTCTACGAGTGGTTTTGTAAAATAAACTAGAAGAGTAGGCGATTTGTCCTACTTTCGGCTTATGCCAAGTTTTCTTTTCATTCAACTACAGTAAAATATATATGAACCCACAACATGTGTAGAAATGTTGCGGTTTTTCTTTTCATAACTATAAAAGATAAGGATTTGTTAACGGGTAATGAATATGGAATGGTTGGAACAATTATTAGGAAAAGAGTGGAGTCTTATACCGGCTGGTGGAGTAACGGGCGATGCATATATTGCGCAAAACGGACAACAAAAGTTATTTTTAAAGCGGAATACATCGCCCTTTTTAGCGGTATTGTCAGCAGAAGGAATTGTTCCAAAATTACTTTGGACAAGAAGGGTAACGAATGGTGATGTAATTTCCGCTCAAAAATGGCTTCCGGGACAGAAGCTAGAGCCGGAGGATATGAAACTAGAACGTGTTGCGAAACTTTTGAAGAAAATACACTCTTCTAAAGCACTTGTGCAGATGATTCAACGGCTTGGTAAGCAGCCGCTTCATGCGCAAGAGTTATTACAACAATTACAGCTTGTTTTAAGAGGAGATATAAGAGTCGATGAGACAATTCAGCAAGGGCTTCAATATTTAACTGAGTCATTAAAAGATATTGAGTACGATGAATTCGTTGTATGCCATTGTGATGTAAACCATAACAATTGGATATTGTCGGATGAAGATGAATTGTTTTTAATTGATTGGGATGGAGCTGTGATTGCTGACCCAGCTTTAGACCTTGGTATGTTATTATATTGGTATGTTCCGCGCCATGAATGGAGTGAGTGGCTCGGATATTATGATGTTGAACTGGATGAATCATTGCTTAGGCGTATGAGATGGTATGTTATAGCACAAACGATTTTATCTATTCAATGGCACACAACAAAAAAGCAGCAAGCAGAAGCTAAATATTGGCACCAATATTTACAGCAACTACTTGCTTCAGAATAAAGTATTAAGAAAAATTGTCCATTCCAGCAATCCACTGAGTAAGTTGTTCTTGATTATTGGAAATATGGTTGTCCAAATTAGAGGAAGATTTACCCGATTGACTATAAGAATATACATCGTTTAGCATTGCTTTAGCGTCACTACTTATACTATCGTTTGCGAGTAACGATTGAATGAGGCGCTCTAATTGCTCGCATTCAGAAACTGTCCCGCAGCAATCACTTTGATGGTTGATTAAAATATCTTTTAACACTTCTAATTGATGCTGTTGATTAATTGGCATGAACGGATCATCCTTTCGATTGTTGTTCTCTTTGGAACATGTAGGAGAAAAAGCTGCTCGTCATGGAGTAGTTAATCATTGGCTAACGAAACATCGGAGTTTCGTTTAATGCTGTATGTAGTTTTTATCAAAATGGTACATCTTATACTTGAAAGAAACGGACCGAGTGCTCGTACGTACTTGGTTTTTTGTTTGATAGATTGATTAAAACAGACAGAAGGAATCATTCCTTTAAAATAGTTTTGTAAAGAGAGGGAGACATCTATGCGTTTAAGACATAAACCTTATGCAATGGATCGAATTAATGAGTATTCACATATCGTAATTGGAAACCCAGAAGAGCGAGCTGGTAACTGGAAAGAAGTATTTGGAAATGAACAACCAATTCATATTGAAGTGGGTACGGGTCGTGGCCGCTTTATGTATGATATGGCAAAAGCAAATCCGCATATTAACTATATCGGAATTGAAAAATTCACAAGTGTCGTTGTAGATGCGCTTGATAAATTGATTGAAGAAGAATTACCAAACTTAAAGTTAATTAATAAAGATGCTGAAGATTTAACAGTTTTCTTTGCAAAAGGTGAAATTGACCGCGTTTATTTAAACTTCTCAGATCCATGGCCGAAGAATCGTCATACGAAGCGTCGTTTAACATATAAAACATTTTTACGCAATTACGAAGAAGTGTTAGTAGAGGGTGGAGAAATTCATTTCAAAACTGATAACCAAGGTTTATTTGAATATTCTCTTATGAGTATGGCCGAGTATGGTATGTTATTAACTTACCTTAGCCTAGATCTTCATAATAGTGATTATGAAGGAAACATTATGACAGAGTACGAAGAGAAATTCTCTAGTAAAGGTCATCGTATTTACCGAGTGGAAGCGAAATATCGTACGGAGCCTGTGCAGTAATGCATAGGTTTTTTATATGAAAAATAATCAGAATCTTGTGTTAAAATTAAAGGGAAAAGGGGGATGGAAGATGGAACAGTTACAAATTGGAAATATAAAAGTGACATGGCTAAAAGGCGGGAATACACATTTAGATGGAGGTGCAATGTTTGGAGTTGTGCCGAAAGTACTTTGGTCACGCAAATATAAACATAATGATACAAATCATATTTATTTACGAACAGATCCGTTACTCTTGCAAACGAAAGAAGGAAACATGCTTATTGATTCAGGGATAGGGAACGGTAAATTGAATGAGAAAATGAAGCGAAATCAAGGTGTAACAGAAGAATCATCGGTTTATGAATCTTTAGAAAAGCTCGGACTAAAGCCTGAGGATATTCATTACGTTTTAATGACGCACCTTCATTTTGATCATGCATCTGGTTTAACAAAATGGGAGGAAAATCATCTTGTTCCGGCGTTTCCGAACGCAACGATTTATGTAAGTGAAACTGAGTGGAATGAAATGAGAAATCCGAATATTAGATCGCGTAATACATATTGGAAGGAAAATTGGGAGCCAATCGTAGATAAAGTTGTTACCTTTCAGCAAGAAATAGAAATTACGGATGAAATAAAGATGGCGCATACGGGTGGTCATAGTGATGGACATGCCGTTATCGTCCTTGAAAGCCAGGGAGAAACGATGCTTCATTTAGCGGACCTGTTGCCAACGCATGCACATCAAAATGTATTATGGGTAATGGCATACGATGATTATCCGATGAAATCAATAGAACATAAGCAAAAGTGGATGAAGTATGGTGCTGAAAAAGAGGCGTGGTTTACTTTTTATCATGATGCATATTATCGCGCTGTGAAGTGGGATGAGGAAGGGCATATCGTAGAAAAGGTAGAGAAAAAAACAAGTATAGAAGCATAATAAGAGGAGGTTGTCCAAAATGTCAGTTGGAACAGCCTCCTCTTATTATTGATCGCTATTATTGTCAGCTTTTGTCGGTAAATCGATATAATTTAAAAATCGCCGATATATTTGGAGTTGCGATCGATATATTCGAAAAATCGCCGATATAATTTCAATTACTATCGTACCTTTTTCGAAAAAAAGAGGTTCACCTAATGGGAAACCTCTTTTTTATGCTGCTATAACCTCTAAAACAGTACCTGTTTTAGCATCAACTAAAAATTCAAATCGTTCTTGTATATCATCTAACATTGTTGTAAGACCACCGCGATAAACTTCATACGCGACATCGTATTTTTCAAACGTCTCTGGAACCATATGTACCCAAGAGCCAGTAATTTCACCTTTATGACTTAATGCTTGTTTCACCATTTTCAATGCTTTTTCTGAAGAAATATGGGATTGTTCTTGTACTTTGTTTGCAACGAAATAACCAGCTGCGAATCCAACGCCAAGACCTGCTACTAAACCTTTCCAGCTCATATATTCACCTCAATTCTATAAAATAAAAATAGTGTACCAATAATAATTATAATGCAAACGCAACTAAAAAAGAAGAAACTAGAAACATTTCGAAAATTTCGTTACAATAAAAGAGGTATTCTACTAAGGTTTGAAAGAAGGGGACTTCGTGAATAAAGAGACATTACAATTATTTCGTACGTTAACAGAATTACAAGGTGCGTCAGGTTTTGAACATGATGTACGCCGCTTTATGAAGCAAGAATTAAGTAAATATGCGGATGAAATTGTTCAAGATGGTTTAGGTAGCGTATTTGGTCTGAAAAAAGGGGACGAAACTGGACCACGCGTTCTTGTAGCAGGTCATATGGATGAAGTAGGCTTCATGGTTACGCAAATTACGAAAAATGGGATGCTTCGTTTTCAAACGTTAGGTGGCTGGTGGAGCCAAGTACTATTAGCTCAGCGTGTACAAGTTATGACGAAGAATGGTCCTGTTGTTGGGGTTGTTGGTTCAATTCCTCCGCATTTATTAAGTGATGCGCAACGTGCAAAACCAATGGATATAAAAAATATGTTAATTGATATAGGTGCAGATAGTTATGAAGATGCGATTGAAATTGGTGTAAAACCAGGACAACAAATCGTGCCAATCTGCCCGTTTACGCCGATGGCAAATGAGAAGAAAATTATGGCGAAAGCTTGGGACAACCGTTACGGATGTGGCCTTGCAATCGAATTATTAAAAGAATTAAAAGATGAAACATTACCAAACACATTATACTCTGGTGCTACTGTACAAGAAGAAGTAGGCCTTCGCGGAGCACAAACTGCTGCAAATATGATCCAACCAGATATTTTCTATGCACTTGATGCAAGTCCAGCAAATGACGCATCTGGTGATAAGACGCAGTTCGGTCAATTAGGAAAAGGAGCTCTTCTTCGTATTTATGATCGCACGATGGTAACGCATAGAGGAATGCGTGAATTTATTTTAGATACAGCAGAAACTCATAATATTCCGTACCAATACTTTATTTCACAAGGTGGTACAGATGCGGGCCGTGTACATACAAGTAACTCCGGTATCCCATCAGCAGTAATTGGTGTTTGTGCCCGCTATATTCATACACATGCTTCGATTTTGCATGTTGATGATTATGCAGCTGCGAAGGAATTAATTACGAAGCTTGTGAGAGCGACGGATAAAACGACATTAGAGACGATTAAGGATAACGCTTAAAGAAGAAGGGCTGAAGAGCCTTTCTTTTTTTGGGTTGAATAGATGACCCATCGATGGGTGGTAGCGGTTGGTGCCTAATTGGTGCTCGAGCGATGTATAAATCTCAGATATGAAGAGAGAGTAAGCCTGTTTTAATGTTAGGGGCCGGGAATGATTTTGGAAAAGTTATTTCTTTTTTTGGATTGAATAGATGACCCATCGATGGGTGGTAGCGGTTAGTGCTTAATTTGTGCTCGAGCGATGTATAAACCCCAGGTATGAAGAGAGAGTAAGCCTGTTTTAATGTTAGGGGCCGGGAATGATTTTGGAAAAGTTATTTCTTTTTTTGGATTGAATAAATGACCCATCGATGAGTGGTAGCGGTCAGTGCCTAATAGGTGCTCGCGCCACGTATAAACTCCAGGTATGAAGAGAGAGTAAGCCTGTTTTTATGTTCGAGGCTCGAAGTTTTGAAGGCGTGAAAGTGGAAAGCTTGATTGTAGAAGGAATATGAGTGTGAATTTATATAGAGGTGATTGAGATGAAAGTGGTAGTTGGATCGAAAAATAAGACGAAGGTTGGGGCTGTGGAGAAGGTTTGGACAGATGTGACGGTTATGTCCCTTTCTGTTCCGTCAGGAGTATCAGCTCAGCCATTTTCAGATGAAGAAACGATGCAAGGGGCGATTAATAGAGCGAAGCGAGCGCTGCAGGAAGGTGAAGCGCATATCGGTATTGGACTCGAAGGCGGCGTTATGAAAACGGAGCATGGGTTATTTATGTGTAACTGGGGTGCCTTAGCAACGATTGACGGTAAAACATTTGTTGCGGGCGGGGCACGTATTAAGTTACCAGATGATTTTTTAGCATCTCTAGAAGAAGGAAAAGAGCTAAGTGAAGTGATGGAAGAGTTTGTGCAGCGAAAAGATATTCGTAGTCACGAAGGTGCCATCGGTATTTTTACAGATGATTATGTAGACCGAACGGAATTATTTGTACACGTTGTTAAGTTACTAGTTGGGCAATATAAGTATGATGAAAAGCAAGCATAAACCTTGCACCGTGCGCGATGTATGGTAGTATAAAGAAAAGATTATAGTGTGAAAAAAGTGCACTCGTTAGAGGAGGAAATATAGATGAAATCATTAGAAAGCATGGAACAATTCCAAGAATTAAAAAATGAAGAGAATGTAGTCTTCATGTTCTCAGCAGAATGGTGCCCGGATTGCCGTTTCGTTGATCCATTTATGCCAGAAGTAGAAGAGAAGTATAGCGATTTCTCATTTTACTATGTAGATCGTGACGAGTTTATTGATCTATGCGTGAAATTAGACGTATTTGGCATTCCGAGCTTTGTAGCGTACAATAAAGGTGAAGAAACTGGACGCTATGTAAACAAAGACCGTAAAACACAAGAGCAAATCGAAGAGTTTATTGAAGGTTTAAAATAAGACAATTAGCCAATTGAATTGTAAAAACAACCTCTACCTTCGCGGGGGAGGTTGTTTTTTTGGAAGGGAGGAAAAAGAGATGAAGATGACAAGTAAAAAGATGAAAGACGAGTTAATGAAGAAATTATCTCGACCAGAATGGGACTTTCATTATGATAGCGAGAAAGAAGTTCTTCGTATTGAACAAAAAGACTCGAAAAAAGGTATTAACATATCACTGCCAGGAGTAGTGGCAAAATGGGAAGTGAACAAAGAAAAAGCGATTGAAGAGGTCGCTTATTACGTACAAGAAGCGCTAATTGCAATGCATAAAGAAGAAAATAGCACGGCAAAAATTTTACCTGTTATTCGCTCTACTTCTTTCCCAAAACAAGCAGAAGAAGGAAATCCGTTTATTATGACGGATCATACGGCGGAAACACGTATTTACTATGCGTTAGATTCTAATAAAACGTATCGACTCATTGATGAGCGTTTATTACAAAAATTAGAACTTACAGAGCAACAAGTACGTGAAATGGCATTATTTAATGCTCGTTCATTAGGTTATGAATTTAAACAGGATACAGTAGCCGGTAATACATTCTACTTTTTAAACACAAATGATGGGTATGATGCGAGTCGTATTTTAAACGAATCGTTACTACAATCGATGCGTGAAAAAATCTCTGGTGATATGGTTGTTGCTGTTCCTCACCAAGATGTATTAATTATTGCTGATATCGTCAACGAAATCGGTTATGATATTATTGCACAAATGACAATGAAATTTTTTGCCGAAGGGCATGTTCCGATTACATCACTTTCATTCGTATATGAAGATGGAGACTTCGAACCAATCTTTATTTTAGCGAAGAATCGGAAGAAGACAGATGGAAAAGAGAAAGGATGAACGAAGTGAACGTTTTTTACAACCTTGAAGGAATTGGTGACACTTTAATTGTTACCTTACAAGATATTACTTTAGAGAACCGTACTTTTGATCGCAAAGGAGATGTTGCACGCGTATACGATCGTGAAAGCAATGCAACAGCAGGCTTTAACATCTTTAATGCATCTTCTTATGTAGAGGTAACAGACAAAGGAAACGTTACATTAACGAAAGAATTTGTTGAAAAAATTAACGGAATTTTAGCGAAGAACGGCTTTGAAGAGAAAGTAGAAGCAGATTTCACGCCGAAATTTGTTGTAGGTTATGTAGCTGAAAAAGAAAAGCATCCAAATGCTGATAAATTAAACATTTGTACAGTAGAAATTGGCACAGAAACATTACAAATCGTATGTGGTGCACCAAACGTTGATGCAGGACAAAAAGTTGTTGTTGCAAAAATCGGTGCTGTAATGCCAAGCGGTATGTTAATTAAACCTGCTGAGCTTCGTGGTGTTCCTTCTTCAGGAATGATTTGCTCTGCACGTGAGTTAGAGCTTCCAGACGCTCCACAAGAAAAAGGTATTCTTGTATTAGAAGATAGCTTTGAAGTTGGACAAGAATTTAAGTTTTAATTGATGTAATAAAAGAGAGGGTGTCCTTTTGGGATAGCCTCTCTTTTATTGTATTTGTGAACTTTTGTCTGTAATTCGATATTCCTTGTCGAATCGTTGATATATTGTAAGTTACGATAGATATATTTGTAACTTTTTTCTTAAAATCTATATTGTATTTTATAAACAATCTAGTTAAAATTTAGAAAAAAGAAGGGGATAGACGTATGAAACAACAACTAAAAGTAGCAGAACTTCTGAAACGAATTGAAACTTCAAAACAACAAGATATTGAATTGGGGTCTTATGAAGTATATGTATTTAGTGAAAATGAATTAGAAGAAGGACAAATTGGTTATCGGTATGATAAACATAAAAATTCATTAATAAGTAAAGAAAGTGGAAAATGGCAAGAAGGATGGATTGTTATTGGATATGAAACGGATATGGGAGATCCTATTTTCGTTAATGTGGATGAGGATACTTATCCAGTTTATACGGCAGAGCGCGGTACAGAAACGTGGCAACCTATTCATATCGGGAATATGGATGAGGTTATAAAAAATCTATAAGAAAATGCTTTGAGTCCGGTGCAAAGTGATAGGGGAGAAAAATGAAGTATATAAAAATAATGTGTGCTATTGCAGTCATTGGAATATATATGGGAGGTTGTTCACAAGAACAACTGCAAAAAGAAACAACATCTTCTGTACAAGAAAAAAGCAAAGATAACAAGGAAGACGCACCGGTAGAAAAGCAGCAGGAAGAAGAAAAGAGAGAAGAGCCACAATCTATTCAAACGAGTGAACAAGCAGAGCCTAGGCAGGAGGAAGTGCCGGCCCAAGAAAAGAAAGAAGAAGTCCTACCTACGCAGCAAACTGAGCACCCAGCGCAAAATAATGAGAAAAAAGTAGAGAGTAATGAGAAACAAGGAAAGTTTCTCGTTGTAATTGATCCAGGGCATCAACAAAAAGCGAATTTAAATTTAGAACCGATTGGCCCAGGAGCAACTACGCAAAAATATAAAGTAACAGATGGAACGACAGGGATTGTAACGAAAAAGAGGGAATCAGTTCTTGTATTAGAAATGGCTTTTATATTGAAAGAAAAACTGGAAGCAAAAGGTATACAAGTATTGATGACGAGAACGTCACATGAGGTTGATATAAGTAATAAGGAACGAGCGACATTCGCGAATGATCATAAGGCGAATTTATTTTTACGTCTTCACGCGGATGGTTCTGAAAATCCAAATCAAAGTGGATTTGCTGTATTGACGCCAGCAGAAGGAAATCAATATACGAAAGAAATCTATGCCGAAAGTCTTCAAATCTCTCAAACAATTGTAAATAAAATGAGGGAAAATCATCAGGTGAAAGTAAATGGAATTAAATTTCGAGATGACCTTTCTGGATTTAATTGGTCGAAAGTGCCTGGAGTACTATTAGAACTCGGATTTATGTCAAACCCAGAAGAAGACAAAAAATTATCTGACCCACAGTATGTAAATTCTTTATTACAAAGCGTAACGGATAGTGTAGATGAATATCGAAAAAATAAAGCTTAAACTGCAGCCTTATATGAAAGGTTGCTTTTTTCTATATGCAAAACACTCGTAAATATAGAATATTATGGATAAATCTAATGTGCTTAATTTTACCTGCACTTTTTGCCGAATGCTGATACAATAAAGGATGTTACTATTTAGTAGAAAGAGTGGTAAACATGTTAGATTGGATGAAAAAGCTGTTTAACAAAGAGGAAGAAAAAACAGCGATGAATAAAGAAGTACCGGAACAAATTGAAAGTCAGCCGAAAATTCCTCGTGTAAACCACTACACTGAAGCAAGAGAAGCACAAATGGCAAGTCGGAATGCGGGGAAATGCCGTTTTCCATTAATACCAGACAATGGCTTCGATGAGGAGGATGTAAGAGAATTACCCCGCTTCGAAGAACAATCTGTTCAAAGAGGAACATATGAAGAACAACCTACTCAAAGAGGAATAAAAGTGGAAAGAAGCAGACGACCATATGTGGAAAAAGCAGTCCCTACATATGAAGAACCGGAAATGCAATATGAACAGAAACAAGAGCCTGTCGTAAAAAGAGCATCTGTACCGTCACAAGAAAGTAACCGTAGACCATTTCGTCCAACAGAAATGATTTCTCCGATTTATGGATACAATCGTCCTTCAGTAGAAACGAAGGTCGTACAGGCGGAAGAAGAGGAAAGAGAAGATCTTGAAATATCCGTTGAAGGAAAAGCTGTCGTTGACGCATGGTTAGAGAAAAAGGGATATACATTATCCGACTTTTCGAGGGGTCTACAAGGGAGTTCATCCGTTAAGAACGAAGTGAACGAACGAAGTAATAAAGTAGAAGAAAAATCGGTTGTGGATGCATGGTTAGAGAAAAACGGTTATGAAGTTGAACGTCAAGCCCCTTCATTAGAAGAAAGCCAGAGTGATGATCAGCTTCATAAAACAGTAGGACAGCATATGGAAAAAGAGGCTACAACGGTACAAGCCTTGAAGCAGGAGCAAGATGTAGTGGCGTTATCATCTACAGAAGATAACGAAGAAACTTTACAAGAAGAATCAGTAGGTTCTAAAGTAGAGCACTTGGATTCGATATTAACAGAAGAAAATGAATGTAATACAGAAATAGAAGAAACTGTTGTTGAAGTTGTAGCAAATCAAGTCGAAGAAGAGTCCTTAGAAGATGCAGTGATTGTAAAAGCAGATGAAAAGCTTGAAGAAACGATCATTGTAGAAATACCAGATGCTTCTGAAGCAGAATTGGCAAAATCTAAGGAAGAAGCAGAAACTGTGGAATTAGAGGAATCTAAAGAAGAAGCCCAGGCTGTGGAATTAGAAGAATCTGAGGAAGAAGCAGAAGCTGTGGAATTAGAGGAATCTAAGGAAGAAGCAGAAGTTGTGGAATTAGAAGAATCTAGAGAAGAAGCAGAAGTTGCGGAGTTAGAGGAATCTAAAGAAGAAGCCCAGGCTGTGGAATTAGAGGAATCTAAGGAAGAAGCAGAAGTTGCGGAGATAGAGGAATCTAAGGAAGAAGCCCAAGCTGCGGAATTAGAGGAATCTAAGGAAGAAGCAGAAGTTGCGGAATTAGAGGAATCTGAGGAAGAAGCAGAAGCTGCGGAATTAGAGGAATCTAAGGAAGAAGCAGAAGCTGTGGAATTAGAGGAATCTAAGGAAGAAGCAGAAGCTGCGGAATTAGAGGAATCTAAGGAAGAAGCAGAAGCTGTGGAATTAGAGGAATCTAAGGAAGAAGTAGCAGCTGCGGAGTTAGAGGAATCTGAGGGAAAAGTAGAAGTTGTGGAATTAGAAGAATCTAAGGAAGAAGAACCAGTTACGGAATTCATATTAGAGGAAACTTCTCAAGAAATAGCAATTGAAGAAACGATAAATAAAGAGTTGGTGGACAATATACCAGTTGCAGAGCAACCAGTAATTTCTCAGCAAGAAACAATTGAGTTCAAGGAAGAACGTGAAGTGTTCGTACCAGATTCAGAAGCGGATGAGCAAACAAAGAAAGATGTTCAAAGCTTTGCGAATGTTTTAATTGAAGAAGCTGAGGAAAAGAAACAAGTTGCTGAAGAACAGCCTGCTACACAAACAGAAGAGCCGAAGCGTGAGAAAAAGCGCCATGTCCCATTTAACGTTGTTATGCTAAAACAAGACAGAAAGAAGTTAATGGAAAGACATGCGGCAAGAACGAATGTAACGCAATCTACTTTCGGTGAACGAGTAGCGGAAAAACCAATGCAGCAAGTGGCGGTAGAAGCACAAATGGAAGAAAAGCCAATGCAGCAAGTGGCGGTAGAAGCACAAGTGGAAGAAAAGCCAATGCAGCAAGTGGTAGTAGCTGAACAAGTGGAAGAAAAGCCAATGCAGCAAGTAGTGGTAGAAGCACAAGTGGAAGAAAAGCCAGTGCAGCAAGTGGTAGTAGAAGCACAAGTGGAAGAAAAGCCAATGCAGCAAGTGGTAGCAGCTGAACAAGTGGAAGAAAAGCCAATGCAGCAAGTGGTAGCAGCTGAACAAGTGGAAGAAAAGCCAATGCAGCAAGTGGTAGTAGCTGAACAAGTGGAAGAAAAGCTAGTGCAGCAAGTGGTAGTAGAAGCACAAGTGGAAGAAAAGCCAATGCAGCAAGTGGTAGTAGCTGAACAAGTGGAAGAAAAGCCAATGCAGCAAGTAGTGGTAGCTGAACAAGTACAAGAGCCAATTTCAAGTACGGAAGTACAAGAGAAAGCATATGTTGTAAATCAAAGAGAGAACGATATGCGCAACGTACTACAGACGCCACCGGAATATGAACTTCCGTCATTAACGTTGTTGTCGGTTCCACAGCAGGCAGCGTTAGATAATACAGAGTGGCTAGAAGAACAGGAAGAATTATTAAATACGACATTTAATAATTTCCATGTTGGAGCACATGTTATTAATGTGTCACAAGGGCCGGCAGTAACTCGTTTTGAAGTACAACCAGACCCAGGTGTGAAAGTAAATAAAATTACAAATTTAAGTGATGATATTAAATTAAGTTTAGCTGCGAAAGATATTCGAATTGAAGCGCCAATTCCAGGGAAGAGTGCCATTGGAATTGAAGTTCCGAACAAGGAAAGTAAGCCAGTATTCCTTCGTGAAATTTTAAGGAGTCCTGTATTTACAAAGAGTGAATCACCGCTTACAGTTGCGCTTGGACTTGATATTTCAGGTGATCCAATTGTAACGGATATTCGAAAAATGCCACATGGACTTATTGCAGGCGCAACTGGTTCAGGGAAAAGTGTGTGCATTAACGCAATTTTAACGAGTATTTTATATAAAGCGAAGCCGCATGAAGTGAAGTTGATACTAATTGATCCGAAGATGGTTGAGCTTGCACCATATAATTCTGTTCCACATCTTGTAGCACCTGTTATTACTGACGTAAAAGCAGCTACAGCTGCGTTAAAGTGGGCGGTTGAAGAGATGGAACGCCGCTATGAATTGTTTGCGCATGCTGGTGCTCGTGATTTGACTCGTTACAATACGATTGTAAGTGAGAGAGAAATTCCGGGTGAGACATTACCTTATATTGTTATCGTCATTGACGAGTTAGCGGACTTAATGATGGTTGCCCCTGGTGATGTTGAGGAAGCAATTTGTCGTATTGCACAAAAAGCTCGTGCTTGTGGAATTCATCTATTAGTTGCGACGCAGCGTCCATCTGTAGACGTTATTACAGGTTTAATTAAATCAAACATTCCAACGCGTATCGCATTTACAGTATCGTCTCAAGTTGATTCGCGTACGATTATCGATATTGGGGGCGCGGAGAAATTACTTGGCCGTGGTGATATGCTATTTTTAGGAAACGGCACGTCTAAACCAGTTCGTGTACAAGGCGTATACGTATCGGATGATGAGATTGAAAAAACAGTTGACCATGTGAAAAAGCAAATGAAGCCGAACTACTTATTTAAGCAAGAGGATTTATTAGCAAAATCAGAGCAGAGTGAGTCTGAAGATGAACTATTTTTTGATGCATGTCAATTTGTTGTAGAGCAAGGGGGAGCGTCCACATCTTCTGTACAGAGAAAATTCCGTATCGGTTATAATCGCGCGGCACGTCTAATTGAAGAGATGGAATCGCAAGGGATTATTTCTGAAGCAAGAGGAACGAAACCGAGAGATGTCCTTATTTCCGAGGATGAATTTGCTGCTATGCAGGAAACGAATGTATAGTACGCGGTTTTGCTGTATACTAAGAGAAAATGTTGGATAGTAAAGTAGGGAGTAAAGCGACATGAAAGAAATTGAATTAAAATTAAAAGGTGAAATAAATCGACTAACAAATAAAACATTTAAATTTGATGAACGTGTTGGAGACGGTTGGTTCTCTGCCGTTTACTTTTTAAAAACTAGAGAAATCATTGAAGAATTTCGCCCAAAAAGTGTTGTAACAATGCAGTTTTTCCAAAAAGAACATGCAGTTCTTTGCGGAACAGATGAGGTAATTGCATTGCTACAAACATTCGCCAAAAATCCTGAGGAATTAGAAATTCATTCTTTAAAGGATGGCGATAATATTAGTCCATTTGAAACGGTTTTAACAATTCATGGTCCTTATGAATACTTCGGCTTTTTAGAAGGTGTAATTGATGGGATTTTAGCTCGTCGTACATCAGTTGCGACAAACGTATATAACGTTGTCCAAGCTGCACGTAGCGTAGACAAAGAAAAACCGGTTATTTTCATGGGAGATCGTGATGATCATTATACGCAACAAGCTGGTGACGGTTATGCGGCATACATCGGAGGTATGAGCGCACAAGCGACGCATGCAATGAATGAATGGTGGGGCAGAAGTGGTATGGGGACGATGCCTCACGCATTAATTCAAATGTTTAATGGTGATGTTGTTGAAGCTGCAAAAGCATATCATAAAAAATTCCCAGAGGATGAATTAGTCGTACTAATTGATTACAACAATGATGTCATTACAGATGCACTTCGCGTAGCGCGTGAATTTGGATCAATATTAAAAGGTGTACGTGTCGATACGTCTCGTACAATGATTGATCAATACTTCATTCGTCACCCAGAAGTACTTGGAACATTTGATCCTCGTGGTGTAAATCCATCGCTTGTATTTGCACTTCGTAAGGCTCTTGATGAGGAAGGTTTCCAACATGTAGATATCGTTGTAACTGGTGGATTTGATGAGAAGCGTATTCGTGAATTTGAAGCTCAAAATGTTCCTGTCGATATATACGGAGTAGGAAGCAGCTTATTAAAAATGAATATTGGTTTTACTGGTGATAACGTAGAATTAAATGGAAAACCAGAAGCAAAAGCTGGTCGTAAATACCGTCCAAACCCACGTCTAGAGCGTGTTCAATTAGAAACAAAAAAAGATATGTAAAAGCGAGAAAAACTGATAGGTGATTGACCCTATCAGTTTTTCTGTTATCATAGTATAGCGGCTTGTTTTTTGCTATAATAAATGTGTTATGGACATAAAAGAAGTACGTACGAGTTTATCCGGATAGGTGAAGGTAAAAAGAAATTCACTGCATCAGAAATGTATGATGATTACCAAAATAAGAAAAGATTCATATACTGTCTTATAGATAGGCCGTTGTATTAGTTCGAAATGTTGGAGGTTCTTTAAGATGACAGTTTACCATTTTGTAGGAATTAAAGGAACAGGAATGAGTTCATTAGCGCAAATTCTTCATGACATGAAGCATACTGTTCAAGGGTCTGATTATGAAAAGCGTTTCTTTACACAAACAGCATTGGAAAAGCGTGGTATTTCCATCCTTCCTTTTGATAAAAATAATATTAAAGAAGGACAAGTGATTATTGCAGGAAATGCATTTCCAGATACGCATGAAGAAATCGTAGCAGCAAAAGAATTAAATATCCCAGTACACCGTTACCACCATTTTTTAGGTGACCTTATGAACAAATATACAAGTGTTGCTGTAACTGGTGCACATGGAAAAACATCAACAACTGGTTTGTTAGCCCATGTAATGCAAGGTGCACACCCAACATCATACCTTATTGGAGATGGAACTGGGCATGGGGTAGAAAATAGTAAGTATTTTGTATTTGAAGCTTGTGAGTATCGTCGTCATTTCTTGTCTTACTATCCAGACTATGCAATTATGACAAATATCGATTTCGATCATCCAGATTATTTTGCAGACATCAATGATGTATTTAGTGCATTCAAAGAGATGGCATTGCAAGTGAAAAAAGGTATTATTGCATGTGGTGATGATGAAGAACTTCAAAAAATTCAAGCAAAAGTACCTGTTATTTTCTATGGATTTGGAGAAGATAATGATTTCCAAGCACGTAACATCCAAAAGAGAACTGATGGTACTATATTCGATGTATTCGTTCGTAATACGTATTATGACAAGTTCAAAATTACAGGATACGGCGATCACAGCGTATTAAATGCATTAGCAGTTATCGCGCTTTGCCATTATGAAAACGTTGATGTAGAAGCAGTAAAACATCAATTAACAACTTTTGAAGGTGTAAAACGTCGCTTTAATGAAAAGCCGATGGGAGAGCAAGTTATCATTGATGACTATGCACACCATCCGACAGAAATTAATGCAACGATTGAAGCAGCTCGTCAAAAACATCCAGAGCGTGAAGTTGTCGCTGTATTCCAGCCACATACATTCTCACGTACAGAGAAATTCTTAGATGAGTTCGCAGAAAGCCTAAGCAAAGCTGACCAAGTATACTTATGTGATATTTTCGGCTCAGCACGTGAAAACAAAGGTGAATTAACAATTGAAGATCTGCAAAAACGTATCGATGGTGCAGAGCTAATTACAGATACAACAACAGAGGTATTAAAGAAACATAAAAACGGCGTTCTTATTTTCATGGGCGCAGGTGACATCCAAAAATTCGAAGCAGCTTACGTAAAAGAAGTTCAAGTTGCAGAGAAGTAAGAAAAAAGACGCATAGCTGAGCTGTGCGTCTTTTTTTGTTGTGTTCGATTTTTATCCCGCTATTTGCGAGCAGTAAGACTCCCACCTCAAAATTCGGCTGTAAAGCAAAGGAGTTAGGTGGGAGATCAACTGCCCGTAAAAGCCCGATTGGTGAGGGCTGATAATCAGTGGGGGATGAACAAAACCCCCACTGATTAAAGTTTCACTTTATGTATTGACCTAGAGTCAACTCTAGGTTGTAAGATGAAAATGTAAAAACAAGGGGGAGAGAACATGTATAAAATCAGTGAAGTAGCAGAGTTAACGGGGATGGGTATTCACACTTTGCGCTATTATGAGAAATTAGGTTTATTACCACCACCAACGCGAAATAGTGGTATTCGGCAGTATACAGAAGGTGATGTGCGGCTATTAAAGTTTTTATATTCATTAAAGCAAACTGGAATGTCATTAGAAGAGATGGCTGAGTTTGCAAGTGATGGATGCATTATAGAGGAAATCAAACAGCGGAAAGAGGAAGTACCTACGAAAGTAAAAAAGAGAATTTCAATTTTAACAACTCACTTAGAGCGGTTAAAAGAACAACAGGAGCAATTGCAAAAAGTAGTTCAGTTAACAGAGGAGAAATTAGAAATTTATTACGGTTTTCTAGAGGGAAAAGACTCGGAGGCCGACAATGAAGAATAAAGTATATGCTCAGTTATTAGGATTTTCCATATTTACTGGTGGGACATTTAATGCTTCGAAATATGCGGTGCAATATTTCGAAGCGATTCATATAGCGGCATGGCGTTTTGGGATTGCTGCACTTGTGATGTTATGTCTTTTAAAAATACGAAAAGATTTTAAAGTGGAAGTATGGAGGCAGAATAGGGTTTATTACTTTTTGCTTGGTATAGTTGGTGTATTCGGTTTTAACTTCTTTTTCTTTTTAGGAATGAAACATACAGAAGCTATTAATGGAGCGCTTATTATGGCGACAAATCCACTTGTTACGACATTATTAGGAAGTGTAATTTTACGAGAGAAAATAGTGAAGCACCAAGCGATTGGAATGTTACTTGCACTACTTGGTGTTGTTTTTGTCCTTACACAAGGTTCGTTTGCAATACTACAAAATTTATCGTTTTCAAAAGGTGATTTATATATTTTATTAGGGAATATTTGCTGGGCACTATACGGCGTATTAAGTAGAAGATTTATTAAGACGGGTAGTCCAATACAAACGACGACATATACGATGACTATTGGGGCACTTGCTTTTATTATGATATCTTTCACGCAAAAGAGTGTAGTACCAGTGTTAGAAATTCCTCTATTAGCTTGGATATCTATCATCTTTATGGCAATTGGAATGAGTGTGCTTGGTTACTTATGGTGGAATAATGGAATCGCTCAAATTGGTGCAGCGAGAACATCTTTATTTTTTAATTTAGTGCCTGTTGTTACTATGATTATTTCTTTTGTAGAAGGAATAAATATAACAGCCGTACAATGTATAGGGATAATATTAGTTATTACGGGAGTACTATATTCTTCTGGCTTTATTAAGATAAGATCGAAAGAAAGTGTGAATATTTAACATTTTCTATCTAGAAATGTTAGAATAATAAGAAAACAAAAAAGGGGCTAAAAAATATGTTCACACTCCGAGTAGATAATGAAATCGAACTTCAACTATTAGAAAAACATCATAAAGAGGAACTATATGAATTAATAGATCAAAATCGTAATCATTTAAGAAGGTGGCTTCCGTGGGTAGATGGGACGAAATCTGCTGATGCTTATGATGAGATTTTTCCGATGTGGTTAAAGAAATTTGCAGAGGGAGACGGTTTTGAAAGTGGAATACGTTATAAAGGAAAGCTTGTTGGAATGGTGGGAATTCATCCGGTGAGCTGGGGAAAGAAAGCGGCGAGTCTTGGATATTATCTTGCAGAAGATGCTGGCGGAAAAGGTGTTATGACGCGTAGTGTGAAGGCTGTGCTTCATTATGCATTTGAAAACTTGAAACTGAATAAAATTGAAATCCGGTGTGGTGTTGAAAATGCGAAAAGCCGCGCAATTCCAGAACGTTTAGGTTTTAAGTTAGATGGTACTTTAAGAGATGAAGAATGGCTATATGATCATTTTCAGGATATTGCTGTGTATAGTTTACTAGCTTCGGAATGGAAGGGGATTCGATGAACGAGAAAATTTTCATTGTGCCATATGAAAGTAAGTTTCAAGATGAAGTAGTAGATCTCATTGTTCATATTCAGCAAAAAGAATACAATGTCCCAATTACGAAAGAAGAGCAGCCTGACTTACTAGAAATAGAAACGTTCTATCAAAGGGATCAAGGAAACTTTTGGGTGGCAACTTATGATGGGAAAGTAGTTGGAACGATAGCTTTATTAGATATTGGGAATCGTCAAGTAGCGCTAAGAAAAATGTTTGTGAAGAAAGAGTTCCGCGGAAAAGAATGGGGTGCATCAAGAATGCTACTTCAAACAGCAATCTCTTGGGCGAAGGAACAGAACTTGGAAGACATTTATTTAGGAACAACAATTAAATTTCTAGCGGCACACCGTTTTTACGAAAAGAATGGTTTCCAAAGTGTGAGTATAGAAGAGTTGCCAAAAAGTTTTCCTGTGCTAGAAGTAGATAAGAAGTTTTATAGGTACATCGTTTAAAAAGGTCATTCAGAAATGGCCTTTTTTATAAACAAAAATGGAAAATATAGTATAATTCAGGTTAGGTGATGTAGGTATGAACTTTCCGATTCAAAGAAGTAAGTCATCGTTGATTTTCGTTAGTCTCACGTTAGCTTCTATGTTTGTGTATCCAATTGTAATGTTTTTTACAAGAAAAGGGGATTGGGTTTCAGCTCTAATTGGGATGGGGTTATGCTTCATTGTAAATGTCCCTCTCGTTTGGGAAATATTCATTAAAAAACATAAAGTAGAAAATGGTGTGCTAAAATACGGTATTTTAAACGATGATGTTGTATTAAGAGATGTTAGAATTGTTCGTCAAGTTGGAAAGTCTCTTGAGATTACAACGAATGCATATAAGGTACATATGATTGCGATGCCACAAGATATGACACAGTTTTTATTGCTTGTTGAAAAAGAGAATCCAAATGTGAAAATAGATATGTTTGGGAAGAAATAACAAATAAGAAAATGAGTTTTAAAGTGCCAGAGGATGTGGCTAAAGATTTATCCCGCATTAACGGGCAGTAAGACTCCCACCTCAAAATTCGGCTGGAGCAAAGAAGTTAGGTGGGAGATCAACTGCCCGTAAACGCCCGATTGGTGCGGGCTGATAATCAGTGGGGGATGAACAAAACCCCCACTGATTAAAGTTTCACTTTATTACAGTACTGATAAAAAAACGCTCGGATACAATTCCGAGCGTTTTTTTATATTATTTTAAGTTCTCTGGGTTTAAAGCTTCTAGTTCAGGTACAACGAAGCGTCCGTCTTTACGGATTAGTACGTCGTCCAAGTAAATTTCGCCGCCGCCGTATTCAGGGCGCTGAATGCATACTAAATCCCAGTGGATGTTAGAGTTGTTGCCGTTCCATGCATCGTCGTAAGCTTGTCCAGGAGTGAAGTGGAAGCTGCCATCGATTTTTTCATCAAATAGAATGTCTCCCATTGGATGTAAGATGTATGGGTTTACACCGATTGCGAATTCACCAACGTAGCGTGCGCCTTCGTCTGTATCGAAGATTTTGTTAATGCGTTCTGAATCGTTTGCAGTTGCTTCAACGATTTGTCCATTCTCAAATTTAAGTTGTACATTTTCAAATGTATAGCCGTTGTAAGGCGATGGTGTATTGTAAGAAACTGTACCGTTAACAGAATCGCGAACTGGCGCAGAGTATACTTCACCATCTGGGATGTTTAAATGACCTGAGCATTTAATAGCTGGAATGTCTTTAATAGAGAATGTTAAGTCAGTTCCAGGTCCAGTTAAGCGAACTTTATCTGTTTTATTCATTAATGCAACAAGGCTATCCATCGCCTTATCCATTTTTCCGTAATCTAAGTTACATACTTCGAAGTAGAAGTCTTCGAAAGCTTCTGTGCTCATTTTAGCAAGCTGTGCCATAGAAGCATTTGGGTAGCGAAGAACAACCCAGCGTGTTTTCGGAACGCGAATGTCTCTATGAACTTTTTTACCAACTGTTTGGCCATGAATTTTCATACGTTCACTTGGAACGTCGGCTTGTTCGTTAATATTATCACCAGAGCGAAGGCCGATGTAAGCATCCATATCTTTCATTACGCTCGCTTCATATGTAGCGATTTGTTCGAAATGTTCTTCCGTAGCACCCATTAATAAAGAGCGATCTACTGAGTGGTCTTTTAAAGAAACGAATGGGAAACCGCCAGCTGCATATGCTTCTTTTACAAGTGCAGTTACAAGTTCTTTTTGTAAGCCAAAGTTTTCAATTAATACTTTTTCGCCTTTTTGTAAGCGAATAGAGTAGTTAATTAAATTGTATGCTAACTTTTCAATGCGTGGATCTTTCATATGTAAAGCCTCCTTACTAATTATGTATCCTCTCCTATTGTAACCTACTTAGTGGAATTTGTTGAATGATTTATGTTAAAGTTAACGAATAAGTATGAAAATTCTAATGAAAAGATAGGGATTAGAATGAAACGGAAAATGATTGTATAATAGGAGAAAGTATGAAAAAGATAAAGGAAGTGATGAAATGCAAGTTCTTTTATATGTAAGTGCGGCTATTATTGCAGTTGCTTTCGCTGTATTAGTAGTATATGCATGCAGAACGTTGTTATCGGTTCAGAAGACGTTAGAAAACGTTGCAAGCACGTTAGAAGGTTTAGAAAAGCAAATGCAAGGAATAAGTGTAGAGACGGAGCAATTATTACATAAGACAAATGCGTTAGCTGATGATATTCAACAGAAGTCACAGTCGCTAAATAAAGTAGTAGAAGGTGTGGATGGAATCGGAACGACGATTCACTCTTTAAATACGAAGCTTCGCAATGTGTCAGAGTCTGTTACGGACGAAATTGAAAATAATGCAGATAAAGTAGCACAAGTTGTACAGTGGAGTAGCGCAGCAATTGAAGTATACAACCATTACCGTGCTACGAGACAAGAGAAAAAGATTGAAAAAGAAGAGCGTAAACTAGAGAAAGCTGAGCAGAAGGCTGAAAAGAGAGAGAAACGCTCTAGACTTCGTATGAGAGGTGAGTAATGATGAGTATGATAAAAATTGAAACGATTGAAGAACTTGAAGCGTTAGTAGAAAAGAACGAGCCATATGTTCTTTTTAAACATAGTACAACATGTCCAATTAGCCACGGTGCATATACAGAGTTTCAAGCGTATTGTGGTGAAGAAAGAGAAGTACCAGCATATTACTTATACGTACAAGATGCGAGAGACGTTTCGAACCATGTTGCAGAGCAGTACAGTATTAAGCATGAATCTCCGCAAGTGTTATACATAAAAGATGGAATGGTAGTATGGCATACATCTCATTGGAATATTAAAAAAGAAGCTTTAGAAGAGAATGTAAAGTAGAGAGGCAAGCGAGAGGCTTGCTTCTTTTTTATTTTGTTGCAATATATTTAGTGGTACACTATAAATACATTAGAACTAAGTAAATTGAATTTTGAAAGTGGGTTTTAAGCAATGAAGAAAATGGCGTTATTCTTCACAACCGTAAGTTTATTACTGGGGGCTTGCAGTAATGATACTATTGGTAAGAAGGATGAAGTTGTACAGAAAGATACGAAAGAAAAAAGTATGATTCCAAGAACTGCGGTTTCTAAGGAGTACTATAGAACTGTTATTCCTTTAAAGGAACAAAAAGTAATTAATACAGTTAATGTTACAACGAATTCTAAACTAGATTTAGCAGAATATGAAAGTGGTTTAATGAATATTGCTTCAAAACAATTTGATACAGAAAATTACGTATTACAATTAAATCAGTATATTCCAGAGAAAACTATTGATGAATTAGTTACGAAACAAGAAGTACCGGTTGTGACTAATATTATAGAACAGGACTATTTCGGCAAACAAAATTCAAACGAACTAAGCTTGTCTGGTGTAGTTATTGGTTTAGCTATGTCTTCAAATGTATCTAATGAGGAAGCTATTTCTAAAGGTACTGAAGTCGCTAAGAAGCTTATAGAAGCTATTAATAAAAATGATAAATATAACAAATCTCCAATTACGTTTGCTATATTTAAGCAAGAAAGTACAAGTTCTTTAAAGAATGGTACTTATATTTCTAGCGCTTCTGTTCAAAAGAACGATACAAATCTTGGGAATTGGGAAGCTATTGATGAAAAGTCGTATTCGTATCCTTCTCAAGAATTTGAGGGAGCACATGGAGAAGATAATAAAAAGCTAAATGATTTTTCTAAAGCGATAAAGGAATTTTCTAAAGGAGATTATATTCCAGTTAATGCTAAGATTTCATATAAGCAAAATCGTATGGATAAATTAAATCTGGATATTGTCGTTAAATACAATGGTAAATCAGAATTAATGGGGCTCTCTCAAATTGCTGTTCAAAGTATGTTAGAACAATTGCCTAAAGATGCTAAAGTACAATTACAAATCAAGTCCGAGAGTAAAATCGAGGCTGTTATTATAAAAGAGAAGGACAGCGATAAGCCGTTTGTTTCTTTCCTATAATAAAAAAAGACAGTTTAAATACTGTCTTTTTTTTCATTGCAAACTACTATATTTGCATGAAATTCTCATGCATTCTTTCTATCTGTTCACTACGTCACTCTTTGTTGTATATCGTGTGACAACTGCATATGTATCAGCTATAATAAGTTATCTTAAAAAAGTTAATGACTGTAACATATAGAAATTTGAAAAAGGTGGCTTTCTTATGGCATCACAAGAATTGGATCGTTTACGTTCTGGAATCGATCAACTCAATCTACAAATATTAGAATTACTAAGTGAAAGAGGCCGTCTCGTGCAAGAGGTTGGGAATTTAAAAGAAGTACAAGGTGTGAAACGTTTTGATCCTGTACGTGAAAGAAATATGCTTAATTTAATTGCAGAAAAGAATGATGGTCCATTTGAAACATCAACTTTACAACATATTTTCAAACAAATTTTCCAAGCTGGTTTAGAGTTACAAGAAGACGATCATCGTAAGGCGCTACTTGTTTCTCGTAAGAAAAAAACAGAAGATACAATTGTCGAAATTAATGGCGAAAAAATTGGCGATGGTAATCAGCATTTTATTATGGGGCCATGTGCTGTGGAAAGTTATGAACAAGTACGCAAAGTTGCAGAAGCGATGAAAGAGCAAGGGTTGAAATTAATGCGCGGTGGTGCTTTCAAGCCTCGTACATCTCCATATGATTTTCAAGGTCTTGGATTAGAAGGCTTGCAAATTTTACGCCAAGTTGCAAATGAATATGATTTAGCTGTTATTAGTGAAATTTTAAATCCAAATGATATTGAAATGGCATTAGATTACGTTGATGTTATTCAAATTGGTGCTCGCAATATGCAAAACTTCGAACTGCTAAAAGCGGCTGGTGCTGTAAATAAACCGGTATTATTAAAGCGTGGTTTATCAGCAACAATCGAAGAATTTATTAATGCGGCAGAATATATCATGGCAGAGGGTAATGGTAATATCATTTTATGTGAACGTGGTATTCGCACATATGAAAGAGCAACGCGTAATACGCTTGATATTTCCGCTGTGCCGATTTTAAAGAAAGAAACGCATTTACCTGTCGTTGTCGATGTTACGCATTCTACAGGGCGTCGTGACCTTCTATTACCAGCTGCAAAAGCGGCGATGGCAATTGGTGCGGATGCGATTATGGCAGAAGTACACCCGGATCCTGCGATTGCTTTATCAGATGCAGCACAGCAAATGGATATTCCGGAATTCAATGAGTTTATGAAAGAATTAAAAGCATTTGGAAGTAAATTGTAAAAATTTTTAAAGAGGCGGTCCAAAAAGACATTTTGGAACAGCCTCCTCTTATTTTATAAGTTTTTACTTATGGGACATCTCCTTTTTACAAAAATTGCCCTTTTTGCATAAAAAATACGAAAATACGAGAAAAGAAGCGAATTTTTTCGAAACTTTTGCGGGAAAATATTGTATGAGCCTGCGTTTTTATCGTATCATTAGTAAAAGGAAGAACTCGGGACGATTGTTGGCATCTGCAAATAGAGTTGATGTCTTTTTTTCATTCAAGTGAACCGATACATAAAAATAGATAACATAAATAGAAGGAGTGTGCGAAGAGATGAACGTAACAATCTATGATGTAGCGCGTGAAGCGAATGTTTCAATGGCTACTGTATCACGTGTTGTGAACGGTAACCCAAACGTAAAGCCTACAACAAGAAAGAAAGTATTAGAAGCAATTGATCGTTTAGGATACCGCCCAAATGCGGTTGCACGTGGACTAGCAAGTAAGAAGACAACTACAGTGGGTGTTATTATCCCTGATATCTCAAATACGTTTTATGCAGAACTTGCTCGTGGAATTGAAGATATCGCAACAATGTACAAATATAACATCATTTTAAGTAACTCTGACCAAAACAAAGAGAAAGAGTTCCACTTATTAAATACGATGCTTGGGAAACAAGTGGACGGGATTGTTTTCATGGGTGAAGATATTACAGATACTCACGTTGAAGAGTTCAAAAAATCTCCAGTACCAATTGTATTAGCAGCGTCATTTGATGAGCAAAATGAAACGTCATCAGTAAATATCGATTATACACAAGCAGCTTACGATGCAATGAAGCATTTTATTGAACAAGGACATAAACGTATCGGTTTCGTCTCTGGTCCTTTCATTGATAAAGCGGGAAGCGCGAAGAAGTTACAAGGTTATAAAAAAGCTTTAGAAGAAACAGGTATTTCATATGATGAAAATCTTGTAATCGATGGAGATTACACATATGATTCAGGTCTAGAAGCGTTTGAAAAGCTTTGGAGCATTGATGAAAAACCAACAGCAATTTTCGTATCTTCTGATGAAATGGCACTAGGTGTAATCCACGCAGCACAAGACGCTGGATTAAACGTACCAACTGATATCGAAGTGCTTGGTTTTGACAATACTCGCCTTGCCTTAATGGTACGTCCACAGCTTTCAACAGTTGTACAACCAATGTATGATATCGGTGCAGTAGCAATGCGTCTATTAACAAAGTATATGAACAAAGAAAAAGTAGAAGATCACACTGTTATCTTACCTCACCGTATCCAATTTAGAGATTCAACGAAGTAAGCATAAAAGAGCTCACAGCGATAGCTGTGAGCTTTTATTCATATTCAGGATAATATTGTTTACCTACTACTGTATCTACATTTTCATTTTTCTTAACGTGTAAAAATCTTGCATATAATTCTTTTCCTGTCTCAAATGGCGTTTCATCTAACTCAAAAACGTGAAGTACTTTTTGAAACTTCCATGTTACTTTTTCATCGTACACATTACGGGGTTATTCCTTGTTATATGTCACATAAGTGCAAATTTAACTATTATAGGGCAATGTCATGTATAATAGAAAGAAAAGGCTTGTGAGGGGGGAGAAGAGATGATCGTTCTTTGGATAATTACGCTTTGCATGACTGCTATTTTTGCATATATGACGTTAAAACAAAATGGCTTAAAGCGATTTGTTCCAGGAAGTATTCTTGCAGGAATCGCCCTTATCACGTATGTAATTTCTATTTTTACTGAAAGTATTTCGATAGATTTAAGTACGAGTTTAATGTTTATCGGTATTACACTATTTGCAGGTAGCATTATGGTACTTATGGTTGCAGGTATTATTATATTTATTCATATGAATTCGGAAACGTTATAACATATAAAAAAAGGCATGTCCCGAGAGGGGCATGCCTTTTATCCGTTCAATTATGCTCTATCTTTAGAAGAGTTTTGTTGTTTTAGTAAGTCGCGAATTTCGCCAAGAAGAGCTTCTTCTTTTGTTGGTTCTGGAATTTCTTCCTCTTTTTCTTCTTCTTTTTTCAACGTTAGTTTATTAAACAGTTTAATGAATAAGAAGATAGAGAATGCGATAATTAAGAAGTCGACAACTGTTTGAATAAATGCACCATATTTTACAACCGCGCCACCAAATGTAAAGGAAAGCCCTTTGAAGTTTATTCCACCAAGTAGTAGACCAATTAATGGCATGATAACATCGCCTACTAATGAAGAAACAATTTTACCGAATGCACCACCGATTACGACCCCGACAGCTAAATCCATTACGTTCCCTTTTAAGGCGAATTTTTTAAATTCATTCCACATGTATTATTCCCATCCTTTCCACGATTCAATATGAAATTTATAATTCCTATCAACATATTCTATAGAAACTTTTGATAGAAATAAAGGGGAAATGGGAATGAAAGTAAATTCTGAAAAATGTATCCGTTTTAATTTTTCCTTGCAGCGTGCAGTAGAGATTGTAGCATTTGCTGAGATTTTAATCCTTCTAACCCATCTACTATAGGCTTTGTATCCCCATGTACACATTCGATAAAATGATGAACAGCATCTTCAAAACCGCGCTGTTTTAACGTTGTTTCCCATGAGGGTGAACCACTTTGTGAAACGGAGTTTTCCTGCTCAATTTCAAATGTGTTCATATTTTTTACGCGAATGATTTTACCTGTCGTCACAAGTTCAATTTGTTCTAAATTTGTACCGGCATGGCGGTGCATCGCTGTAGAAAGTAAAAGTCCGTTTGCAGTTGTATATGTATGATGTCCGTAAAGAAGTTCATTCTTTTCATTTATTTGCATCATATTGTGAACGACGTTAAGATCATCATCAGCTAGCCAGCGAGCAGTATCTACAATATGTAAGTAATCATCTAACATAGTAAAGTCATACGTATATGGCCCGACTTTATTTGTGCGGTGCTTTTCAATCCGAATCCATGAAATATCATTAGCCTGCTCTTTTGCAGCGACATACATAGGGACGAAGCGGCGGTTAAATCCAACCATTAATTTCCGATTGTACTTTTCACTCATTTCGACTAGCTTTTCAGCTTGTTCAGTAGTAGCCGCTAACGGTTTATCTACATAAACATCGATTCCCTTTTCCAAAAGTGTAGAAACAATTTCATAATGTGTAGCAGTTGAACTATGAACGAAGATTGCATCACATTCCGAAGCTAACGTTTCAATAGAATGGAAGTCTTGAATACGATATTGCTGGCAAATTTGTTTTCTTTTCTCTGCGTTAGGTGTAAACGCCCCTACAAAATTCCAATCTGTCTCTTTTGTAAGTGTTGGGAGATAAGCTTTTTGTGCAATATTTCCAAGACCAATCATTCCGATTCGAGGTTTGTTCATTTTTATTCCCACCCTATTAGCAATATTTAATTGACGGGTTAAATGTAGCATAGGGCGTGGGAGGAAGGCAAAAAGTAGGATTTTTAATTTTTTACTTATTCCCCTCTAACAAAATCTTCTCTATCTCTTCAAAGTTATGAGCACGAGCATGTTGTAGCGGGGTAACACCATCATTGTCGGGAATATTTACATCTGCACCGTGTTCAATAAGTAGGCGAATGACTTGTTGCTGTGTTTCATCTCCGTTACTTAATACGATAGCTTCCATTAAAGCTGTCCATCCGAGGTTATTTACATGGTTTACATCGATATTTGTTCGAGCGAGGAGTTCTTGTATAACATCGAGATAACCGTGCTCTGAGGCTGGAATAAGAGCTGTTCCGCCGTAACGATTCGTAAGCGCTGGATCCGCACCGGCATCAATCGTTAGTTTTAAAATGTCTAAGTAACCTTCCGCACCGGCGTATAGAAATGGGTTGTTTTTCATATCATCTTGTATATTTACATCAGCGCCAGCATCGATAAGGGCTTTTGCGGTTTTTGTATCATTTTTGTATGTAGCAATCATAAGAGGAGTACGTCCTTTACCGTCAGTTATATTTATATTTGCCCCTTTTTTTAGTAATGCTATAACAGTGTTAGTTTCTTTTTTCTCAGTAGCTGATAGTAGTGCTGTCTCCATGTTTGTCATCTCCTTTTTCACTTCTTGTTCTTGCGAGCATCCTTGTAAAAAAATTACGCAACATATCATACTTAATGTTTTTTTGAACATAGAATTTCAACCTCCTTTTGTAAGCAGTGCGGCCTCTTAATTTAAACTGTAAAATAGGAACATTAAATTTTTATAAACTGGTGCTAAAATTACTATAAAATCGCTTGAGTATTTGAACATATATTTTTATGCTTATGAATAATAAGGATGGATAAAGTGAGGATGTAAATTATGTCTATTAAAACGAGGTTTTTATTTTCTTATATTGCTGTTATTCTCGTTTCTATTACGCTCATATTGGTCGCGGGATTTTTAATTGTATTTTCGATAACAGGTGACTTGGAATCGGTGAAAAATTTCTACAAAAGCTCTTATATTCAAAAGCCGCTGACGGCAGAGGAGGAAAATGCTTTTCTTGAATTGAAATTAGCGGCAAAGCAGCACCAATCTCAACTATTAGATGAATCGTTCGTGTCATCAATAGAAAAAGAGGGTGTGAAAATAGTTGTAAGGAAAGGGGAAACAATTTCATATGCTTCAAAAGTATTTGAAAGCACAGCTTTAAAAGAAGCTCTTCCAAAATTTGAATCAGCAAATATTAATAGTCGTGGCACAACGGAACTAGGTGATACATTTTACCGATATGTAAAATTCGATTTTTATTTTCCGCAGAATGAAGAAGGGAGTATATTTGTACTAAAAAAGCAAAGTTCCTTTGTAGATCTTACACAAAAATTATTTCCGATTTTGTTCGTATCGCTCTTACTTTTAGCCATTTTGCTTATTGGACTATTAAGTTACTTCGTTTCAAGAAGTGTTATAAAACCAATCTTTGTATTGAAAGATGCGACTGAGAGAATTAAAGAAGGGAACTTAGATTTTCAAATTCCAGCTACATCGCATGATGAAATAGGACAGTTAAACCAAGGATTTGAGGAAATGAGGAAGAAGTTAAAAGGGTCGATTGAGATGCAAACGCAGTATGAAGAAAATCGAAAAGAACTCATTTCAAACATCTCTCACGATTTAAAAACACCGATTACATCTATAATAGGGTATGTTGAAGGAATAAAAGATGGGGTAGCAAATACGCCGGAAAAAATGGATAAATATTTAACAACCATTCATACGAAAGCAAAACATATGGACACCCTCATTGATGAACTATTTTTGTTTTCGAAGTTGGATTTGAACCGAGTTCCATTTCAGTTTGAAACGATAGAGTTAAATATGTTTATGCAAGATTTAATAGAAGAGATGCAGATGGATTTAAGTGAAGAAGGTATAGATGTATGCTTACAATTACAGCATGTATCACCGCTATATGTAATAGCGGATCGTGAAAAAATAAAGAGAGTTATATCGAATTTAATTCATAATAGTGTGAAGTACATGGATAAAGGTGAGAAAAAAATTACCGTAACCGTATCAAGTAATGAAAACAAAATTATCGTGAAAGTGAAGGATAATGGATCAGGAATAGAATCTGATACACTTCCGTATATTTTTGAGAGATTTTATCGAGCGGAGCAATCACGAAATTCTAGCACAGGTGGAAGTGGGCTTGGTTTAGCGATAGCGAAGCAAATTGTTGAAGAACATGGTGGGGAAATTTGGGCAGAAAGTAAGCTTGGAGAAAGCACAAGTATTTTCTTCTCGCTGCAAAAAGTACAGGAATGTGGTGAATGAATTGAAGAGAGTTTTACTAATTGAAGATGAAGTAAGTATTGCAGAATTACAGCGAGATTATTTAGAAATTCACGATTTTCAAGTTGATGTAGAGCATTCTGGAGAAACAGGCTTACAAATGGCTTTGCAGGAAGATTATGATTTAATTATTTTAGATATTATGCTTCCGAAGATGAATGGCTTCGAAATTTGCAAACAAATACGTGCTATAAAAGATATTCCTATTTTACTTGTTTCAGCAAAGAAAGAAGATATAGATAAAATTCGCGGACTCGGATTAGGTGCGGATGATTATATAACGAAACCATTTAGTCCAAGTGAGTTAGTTGCAAGAGTTAAAGCACATATTTCTCGTTATGAAAGATTATCAGGAAATATAAATAAGCAACGTGATACGTTATACATTCACGGAATTTCTATTGATCAGCGAGCGAGGAAAGTTTCTATCAATAATGAAGAAGTTGCGTTTACAACGAAGGAATTTGATTTATTAACATTTTTTGTAATGCATCCAAATCAAGTGTTAAATAAAGAACAGTTATTTGAACGTATTTGGGGATTAGATTCAGCTGGTGATTTAGCAACAGTTGTTGTTCATATTAGAAAGTTACGTGAAAAAATTGAAAGAGATCCTGCTCATCCGCAATATATTGAAACAGTGTGGGGAGCTGGTTATCGTTTTAACGTGTAGTGAACCTGTCGAGAGATTGACAGGTTTTTTTATTAGAAAAAATGAGATTAAAAATATATTATCTTTATTTTATCTTTTTTTAATAATTTATTTATAGGCAATTTATACCCGCTATTTATTATTAATATCACAGGAAGCAATGAAAATATTGATCATAAATTTGGAGGGTATAGAGATGAAAAAAATGAAATTTTTAGTACCAGCAGTAATTGGATTTACAGTGCTTGTAACGGGATGCGCGCAAGGTGAAACGAAGGCGGAGTCAAAACAAGCAACGAAGCAAGAGGCAAAGAAAGAGAAGAAAAAACAACAAGCCCAAATTACGAAACTAGAGCCATTAAACGCAATGACATTACAATTAACGTTTTCTAAACCTTTATCAGAAGAGGAAGTGAAATTAGAAAACTTAGATGCAATTAAGAAAAACTTCGTGTTTAGTAATGGCCTGGAAATTGTGAATGTACCGAGACTAAAAACAGGGGCAACGAGTACATATATCGTACCTGTAATGGTGCAAAAACCAGGTGAAAAATATACGTTAAGTTATAAGGGTGGAAAAAAGGAAAAATTTGAAGGAAGTTCGGAAAAGATTAATGTCCGCCAAGCGAAGCAAGTGACAAATGATACGTTTGAAATTGAATCATTTTTAGAAGATGGTGTGACGGATTATGCAAATGTTATTGAAGCGTATAAAGCAGGAAGAGGTAATCAAGCCTTCCAATTAGATGATGAAAATAAAGATAAAGACGGTAAAAAATATCAAATAATTTCTTCACTTCGTGATAGAAAACTAACGATTACAGCAAGTTCAGGTGAAAAAATTGAAGTTGGATATGTTCCGTTTACACAAGCGGCAGATGGTAGACAAGCACCTAAATTCCGATTACCTGCGGGTCAAACGTTGAAACCAGGAACAGAGTACACAATTACATCTGATTGGGCAACAGTTAAAAATCCGAAATTTACTGCTTCGTCTATCGCTCCGTTAGTAATTCAAAGTGCAGAAGCAATAGATAATAAATCTATTCAAGTTACATTAGACAAAGATCCGAGCATGGAACTTTTTGCTGGTAGAAAAGTAGAATTACAAAGTGAAGATGGAAATAAAGTAGAAGCGCAATACCGCTTCAGCTCTCGAAAAGGTGCAGTAGGAATCTTTGATTTACAAAACGGCGCAACTCTGCAACAGGGGATGAAGTATACAGTTGTACCAATGGGAGGCTGGGCGACTGGCGAACAAGTTACATTTGGAGGGAAATAGTTCAGATAGCGTAGGACAACTGTATAAATGATAGATTAAATCGAGTATAAAATCATGAAGATTTTATGCTCGATTTTTTTATGTGTAATGGTGTATTTTGCTTGTTATTTGAATGGAAAGGGAATAATAGGTAATTTATATTAAAATATAAAGAGAAATAAAACTTCTTTGTTTTGCTAAAACGCAGGATAGTTTGAGGGGGAGTGCTAGATTTTGGGGGATGAATTAAAGAATAATAAATCAAACAAGGCTTTAAGGATTGGAACTAATATCATAATTATTTTATTAATTATTGGTGCAATAGAAATGTTTTATGATGAAGATTATACAAATGATCATTATGGTTGGTTATTTTTGATGATATGTTGGATAGTTAGAAGCGTTTTTAGTATTACGATAAGTTTAAAGGAAGGAGATAAAAAGTCGGTATTACTGGATTTAGGTTTAGTGCTTTTTTCCTTTTATCTTATATTTGTATATAGTACGAAATATTTCTTCTGAAAATTAAGCTCATAGTCATATAGAGACTTTGAGCTTTTTGTCAGTAAATTAGTTTGTGAATTAATATGTTATTTTAGATTTCCACAATAATAACGGAACTAAAGGCGGGCATTTTCCTAGCGTAACGATTTATAAAACTCTTGAATAGTAGAAGTAAAGCGGCTGGCTTCTTCTAAAAAAGGATAATGGTTACTGTACTCAAATGGCACAAAGATAGAATCGTGTATGCTCTCATGCATCTCAAGAGAATATTGAATGGGGCACTGTACATCATGTTTTCCGCAAATAATAAGCGCCTTTGTTTGGATAGAAGAAGGTAAGTACTCTCTCAAATCAAATGAAGAATATTCTTTAGCGAAAGCGTTCATCCGGCTAGCGGACATTATTTTTTGGATGGATTTACAAAAATAAGAGTTATAGTTTTCGGGTTTGTATAAAGATAATTTTGTTCGTTTAGTAGATAATTCTTTTCTTTCTTCATTTGTAAGATGGGGGCTTTTTAAGTTCTCGATAAGCTCTTGCATATAATGAAACTGTGGGTGTGCTGGGTGATAAATACAAAATGATGTTTCGGTATAGTTACTGGCTGAAGCTCCAACGATAACTAATGATTGTAAGGAATTTGGGTATGTAATCGCGTATAGAAGTCCAAGCATACCGCCTGTTGAATGGCCAGCGAAATGCCATGTGGGAAGTTGTAAAGCTTCTCGTATCGCTTCTAAGTCATGAATTGTTTCAATCATACGTAATTCATTTTCTGACTGGGCTTTTACAGAGTTACCAGCATCACGTAAATTAATGAGGAATACACGGTGTGCAGGAGTAAAAGTTTCCGCAAAGTAATCACCGGTTTCGTTAAATTGTGAATAGTGATGTGTAATGCAAAGTGGTTCGCCGTCGCCTTTTATAAATAGTTCGAACTTTCCACGTTTCGTATTGATTATTTGTTGTTTCCACATAATATCACTACCTTTTCTCATTAGAGGTGGGATAGTCCGTTAGTAAACGAAAATATATCATCGATTTTTCATTATATTGACCGCAACTCAAAATATATCGATTTACCGACAGTAAAATAAAAGGAGGCCATTCTAAAACGAGCCTCCTTTCTGTTTAATACAAAGATTTTTTCATATTATTCCGAATAATTTCAAGGGATTTCGCTACAGTTAATGCATTTTTTTCTTCAATTTCAAGTTTCCGAGGGATAGGTTTATACATGTTGTCTGGATCTTCCCATGTGAGGGGAAGTTCAGTTTCTGCTTGTCCTTTCCAAGCATCAATCCATTCTGGAGGGAGATAACCTGAGATGTTTTGGATGTTGTTCATTTCGAGCCAAATGAGTGCCCAAGCTCTTGGTACGACGCGCCATAAGTCGTAGCCACCGCCGCCGACAGCAATCCAGCGACCGTCGCAATATTCATTAGCAATTTCGCGAGCGAGCTTCGGTATTTCACGGTAAATGTTCATCGTTGCGCAAAGGTGTGTAAGTGGATCGTAATAATGTGCATCGGCACCGTTTTGCGTTAAAATAATATCCGGTTTAAAGTATGCTGCAACTTCTTTTACAACAGTTCGATACGAGTCTAAAAACGATTCGTCTTCTGTAAAGGCATCGAGCGGAACGTTAAAAGAGTAACTATATCCATTTCCTTGTCCGCGTTCATTCACAGCACCAGTTCCAGGAAATAAATAACGCCCAGTTTCATGTAATGAAATGGTGCATACGTTAGGGTCGTCGTAAAATGACCATTGTACACCATCACCGTGATGAGCATCTGTATCAATATATAAAACGCGTAAACCGTATTTCTTCTGGATATATTTCATTGCGATAGAGCTATCGTTATAAATGCAAAAACCAGATGCTTTGCCGCGAAAGCCATGGTGTAAGCCGCCGCCTAAATTAAGTGCATGTTTCACTTTTCCGGAAAGAACAGCATCTACAGCTGTTAACGTACCGCCAACGAGTAATGCGCTTGCTTCATGCATATTTGGGAACATCGGTGTATCTTCTGTTCCGAGCCCATATGTCATAGCAATTGATTTTTCTAACTTTCCTTCTCCAGCACGTTTTACCGCATTTATGTACTCCTCTGTATGAATGAATGCAATTTCCTCATCTGTAGCCATTCTTGGTGGAATGACTTGAGAAGGGGAGATAAAACCACTTTTTTGTAATAAATCGTACGTAAGTGTGACGCGCAGTTGGTTAAAAGGATGTTCAGGGCTAAAAGAATAGCCCCGAAAGTCATCCGAATAAATGAAGGCGCTATTCATGCTTGCATCCCCATTATGTTCGGCCATAAAACGCGATAGCCCTCTGCTTCAAGTGCATCAATCACCCTTAAAGGATTCATCGTTTGAATGCGGAAAACGAGTACTTTATCATTCTCATCTTTTGCTGGATAGACGAGAACGCTCACAATATTAATTTGTAAATCGCTAAAAATAGCAACTACCTTTCCGAGAATACCAGGTTCATTCTTCACTTGAATTTCAATTTGCGAACTAGGCTGATGTGCCCCTGTTAACTTCACTAATGTGTGTAGTACTGTAGATTCGGAAATAATTCCTACTAGCTTTCCAGCCTTTGTAACAGGGAGACAGCCAATTTTATTTTCAAAAAATAAAGTAGCAATTTCCTCAACGAAATCAAGAGGATGGCAAGTCATGACAGGCTGTTTCATAATAAGTTCGAGCGGTTGTTTCAGCATATTGAGTGGAACTTGTTCATCAAGAATTGATGGACTTGCATCTCTTACATCTCGATCAGAAATAATGCCTACTACGTGATTATTTTGATCGACAATTGGAATGTGCCGAATACCTTTCGTACGTATCGTTCGGATTGCTGTTTCGATTGTATCATCTGGATGCAATGTTACTACATTTTGATTCATAATTTCTTCTACAATCATTCCAGTTGCCCCCTTTATTAATACATAAAACGATTGTGAAAACGTAGACGATCGAATGCTTGAATGGAATCCGTATCGACGCGCTTACCGACGCGAACCATTAAACAGTTAGCGGGGTGTGAACAAATTTCAGGATCGTCTGTAGCCATCCATTGTAAACCACCGGCATTCATCATTTTTTCCATTACTTTTCGGTATTCCCAAACATTTAAGCCTGTTTGTTTTAAATCCCAGTGCCAATAATATTCAGTCGTTAATATAATGTAATCTTCCATATGATCATCCATCATTGAAACTTCTAATAAGTTTTTTCCGACAGAGCACCCGCGAAAGGCTGGGACAACTTCAATTGCCCCAAGTTCAATTAAGTTTTCAATTTTTCCTTCTGACCATCGTTCGAGCGGATCAGGATATAAGTATGTAACGTATCCAATGATCGTTTGATCATGTCTAGCAATAATGAGACGAGCTTCTGGCAATTTAGAGATTTCGACAATTGCTTTATATTGCTGCTCGGCAGGACGAAACGCAACTAAGTCTGGATGGAATTCATACATTTCAAGATTATGTGTAGAGACAGGCCCTTCGATAATTAAAGTGCCCTTCGCTGTTTTTAAGTTTCTGGCATTATATATTTTTTTATGAATCAATGTATTGCTCACCACCTTGAGGGTTTGTGAATCTATTAATATCGTACTTTATAATATATGAGATGTGAATCGAATTTTGTCATTAAAAATTTGTCTAAAAATCAACAAATATACTGAAAATTTTAAATAATATCATTATAATAGATAATAGAATACATAGGAGGGGGATGTAAAGTATGAAAGTAGAAACGCTTCCTGTCATTAAAGGGGAAAATAATTTGCCGAATTATGAAGAGGCATACGCAAATTTTAACTGGGAAGAGGTTAATAAAAATTTTACTTGGAATGAAACAGGCCGAGTGAATATGGCGTATGAGGCAATTGATAAGCATGCGAAATCCGATCGAAAGAATAAAGTAGCGCTTTATTATCAAGATGGATCGCGAAAAGAGAAATATACATTTAAGGAAATGAAGGATTTTTCTAATAAAGCAGGAAATGTCCTGAAAAACTATGGCGATGTTGAGAAAGGCGATCGCGTTTTTATTTTTATGCCGCGTTCCCCAGAATTATATTTTGCACTTCTTGGTGCAGTGAAATTAGGGGCTATTGTTGGACCGCTATTTGAAGCATTTATGGAAGGTGCAGTTCGCGACCGCTTAGAAGATAGCGAAGCAAAGGTGCTAATTACAACTCCTGAATTGTTAGAGCGCGTACCATTAAATGATTTACCTGCTTTAAAAACAGTCTTCCTTGTTGGAGACAATGTAGAAGAAGGCGGTAAAACTGTAGCGTTCAATCCTTTATTTGAACAAGCTTCAAAAGAATTACATATCGAATGGTTAGGCCGTGAAGACGGTTTAATTCTTCATTACACATCTGGTTCTACTGGTAAGCCAAAAGGTGTGCTTCATGCGCAAAACGCAATGGTTCAGCACTATCAAACGGCGAAGTGGGTATTAGATTTAAAAGAAGATGACGTATATTGGTGTACAGCTGACCCGGGCTGGGTAACTGGAACAGCTTACGGTATTTTTGCACCGTGGTTAGTGGGGGCATCAAATGTTATTTTAGGTGGACGCTTTAGTCCAGAAGCGTGGTACGAAGCGTTACAAGATTACGGTGTAACAGTTTGGTATAGCGCACCAACAGCGTTCCGTATGTTAATGGGAGCTGGACAAGATGCAATTAAAAAATATGATTTATCACAAGTTCGTCACGTATTAAGTGTTGGTGAGCCGTTAAATCCAGAAGTAATTCGCTGGGGGATGAATGCATTTGGACTTCGTATTCATGATACATGGTGGATGACAGAAACAGGTGGACAAGTTATTTGTAACTACCCTTGTATGGAAATCCGTCCAGGTTCAATGGGTAAACCAATTCCAGGCGTGAAAGCAGCGATTGTTGATAATGAAGGAAATGAAGTGCCTCCATACACAATGGGTAACTTAGCAATTGCAAAAGGTTGGCCATCTATGATGCGTGCGGTTTGGAATAACCCGCAAAAATATGAGTCTTACTTCATGCCGGGAGATTGGTACGTATCAGGTGACTCTGCCTATATGGATGAAGATGGATACTTCTGGTTCCAAGGACGTATTGATGATGTCATTATGACGTCAGGAGAGCGCGTTGGTCCGTTTGAAGTAGAAAGTAAATTAATCGAGCATGCTGCTGTAGCAGAAGCTGGTGTAATCGGTATTCCTGATCCGGTTCGCGGAGAAATCATTAAAGCATTTATCGCGCTTCGTGCAGGATACGAACCATCTGAAGAATTAAAAGAAGAAATTCGTCAATTTGTAAAGAAAGGTCTAGCAGCTCATGCAGCGCCACGACAAATTGAATTTAGAGATAAGCTACCGAAAACGAGAAGTGGTAAAATTATGCGCCGCGTATTAAAAGCGTGGGAATTAAACTTACCAACAGGCGATTTATCGACGATGGAAGATTAAGAGAGAAAGGTCTGAACGATACGTTCAGACCTTTCTTTTTTATGTTATCATAAACTTATATATACGTGTTGGAAGGGGAGAAAGAAATGAAAACAGAAAAAGAAAAGATGATACAAGGGGAAATGTACATACCAGCTGATCCAGTTTTAGTACAAGACAGGGAGCAAGCTCGTATATTAACGAGAACGTTAAATGAAACATCAGAAGTAAAAGTAGAAGAACGTAGTGCAATCGTAAAAGAATTATTCGGAACGACAGGAGATAATATTCACATCGAGTCTTCTTTTAAATGTGATTACGGCTATAACATTCATGTTGGCGAAAATTTTTACGCAAACTTTGAATGTACGATTTTAGACGTATGCCCAGTTACAATTGGAGTGAACTGTATGTTAGCCCCAGGTGTTCACATTTATACAGCGACACACCCGCTTGATCCAGGAGAACGCATAAGCGGATCAGAATACGGAAAGCCAGTTACAATTGGTGATAACGTATGGATTGGCGGAAGAGCGATTATTAATCCAGGTGTAACAATTGGGGACAATGCGGTTATCGCATCTGGCGCCGTTGTAACGAAAGATGTGCCGGATAATGTAGTAGTTGGCGGGAATCCTGCAAAGATTATTAAAAAAATAAAATAATATTTGAACGAAGCGTCTTCCTCGTCTGTATACATTTATGAAAGAATAGATAGGGGAGGCGTCTTTTATGCTAATGGGGTTTATTATTTCAGGTGTTGTAATAGTTGTAATGATGGGTGTTATCCTTGGGATTTTAATACCTTTTGATAGAAAATATATTGTACGGAAAAAAGGAAATAAAATTGATTTTACAAAAACAAAAGTGTATTTTCGCTGGAATGTATTTGATACTATTTCTGTCTGTCTTGCAGTGTATGCATGCATATGTGTGCAAGCGTTAAATATTTTAATTTTAAGTGGATTTACAGTTCAAAACCCGTATGTTCAATTTCTTGCGAATCAATCACAAGTATGGATTATTGTCGCAAGTGCATATTTAATTTCCCGCATTTCATTAACGTTAAAAGGAATAAAGGAGATCAAAAATCATGGCGCAGATTGGGATTGAGGAGGAGCTCATGCTTGCGTATCAAAGTGGAGATAAGCAGGCTGGGGAAAAACTATACGTTTTAATCAAACCAGCGCTATATACATTTTTGTATCGTTTTAACCGAGATGAACAATTAAGTATCGACCTTGTGCAAGATACGTTTTTGACGTTAGAACGCAAGAAACATATGTATGAAATCAAAAAAGGAAAAATTAAAACGTATTTATTTCAAATCGGTTATCGTCTTATGATTAATAAATTAAATAGAAGAAAAAAGTGGCGTACGCTCTTGCCGTTTTTAGTACCAGTTCAGGAGATAGAGTTTTCACAAGAAGACCGTCTTACAGTAAGAGAAGCAATTTTGAAAGTTCCTGAAGAGCAGAGGGCTGTCCTTATTCTTTCTTATTATCATGATATGCAGCAAAAAGAGATTGCAGAGATATTAAACATTCCTATTGGAACAGTGAAATCGAGGCTCCATAACGGAATAAAGAAATTGAAACAATTGCTGGAGGTGGATGAAATTGAGCGAAAATCCCTTTAAAAGTGAATATAAATTACAGCAGCATTTAGAAAGCGACCATGTAGAAGTGCCAGATTTTCCGAAAGAGGTAAATCGTTTGGATCGATTACTTGGATTTCTGGCTTCTCCGGCGAAAGATCCTGTGGAAGCTACGATTGGAAATGATTTATCGGTTGTGTTTCATGTATCGTTATTAGTTGGGGTTCCAGTTATTTCTTTGATTACGATATTCCTTGCGACGTTGTAAAGGAGTGGTAAGGAGAGAAACCCCACCTCTATTTGACACGCCTATATAAATGATGGTATAAAGAAAAGTATATGAATAATTGAGCGTGGAAAGGGAGAAGTAGTGATCATTTCCCTGTTTTAGAGAGCTGATGGTCGGTGGAAATCAGCACATAGATGATCGCGAATTACGCCCCTAGAGCATCTTTTTTCGATTGAATTATATTCAAAAGGGAAAAGACGGTGCTAAGCCGTTATGTAAATAAGGTGGTAGGCCTTTTTGGTCTGCAACTAGGGTGGTAACGCGATAATCAAAATCGTCCCTTATTTGAAGGGGCGATTTTTTTATGTTTTCAACATTCACGCTAGACTTAACTTAAAGGAGAGTATGTAGGATATGGGTATTTTACAAGATCTTGAATTTCGCGGTCTAATTAATCAGCAAACAGATGCTGAAGGCCTTGAGCAATTATTAGAAAAAGAAAGCGTTAAATTATACTGTGGTTTCGATCCGACAGCGGATAGCTTACACATCGGTCATATGTTACCAGTATTAATGTTACGTCGTTTCCAATTAGCTGGTCACCAACCAATCGCACTTGTTGGCGGTGGTACTGGTATGATCGGTGACCCAAGTGGTAAAAAAGCAGAGCGTACATTAAATACGAAAGATACAGTTGCTTACTACACAGAAAGCATTAAAAACCAGCTTTCAAACTTCTTAGAGTTTGAAAATGTGGACAACCCAGCAACGATGGCTAACAACTATGACTGGCTTGGTAACTTAGATGTAATTACATTCTTACGCGATATCGGTAAAAACTTCGGTTTAAACTATATGTTAGCAAAAGATACAGTAGCATCTCGTTTAGAAACTGGTATTTCATTCACTGAGTTTAGTTACATGATTTTACAATCATATGACTTCTTAAACTTATACCAACAGCACAATTGCCGTCTTCAAATCGGTGGTAGTGACCAATGGGGTAACATTACAGCTGGTCTTGAATTAATCCGTAAATCAGAAGAAGATGCAAAAGCATTCGGTTTAACAATTCCACTAGTTACAAAATCTGACGGTACGAAGTTTGGTAAAACAGAAGGCGGCGCAATTTGGTTAGACCCAGAGAAAACGACTCCTTATGAGTTCTACCAATTCTGGATTAACACAGATGACCGTGATGTAGTTAAATACTTAAAATACTTCACATTCTTATCTCATGAAGAAATTACTGAGCTTGAGAAGCAAGTAGCTGAAGCGCCAGAAAAACGTGCAGCACAAAAAGCATTAGGTTCTGAAATGACAAAACTTGTTCACGGTGAAGAAGCATTAGAGCAAGCAATTAAAATTTCAGCTGCATTATTCAGCGGTTCTGTAGCAGAACTTACTGCAAGTGAAATCGAACAAGGATTCAAAGATGTACCATCTGTAGAACGTACTGCAGAAGATACAGTATTAATCGACTTACTTGTAGAAAGCAAAATCTCTCCATCTAAACGTCAAGCACGTGAAGATGTAACAAATGGTGCAATCTACGTAAACGGTGAGCGTACACAAGCATTAGACTACGTTGTAACAGAAAACGACCGCATCGAAGGTAAATTCACAATCATTCGCCGCGGTAAGAAGAAATATTTCTTAATTCGTTACTAATCAGAAAAGAATTTAAAACAAATAGTACCCCGAATTGTAGGCTGAAAAATCTATGATTCGGGGTTTTTTATGTATGAATTTAGATTGCCTCAGTATTTCTTTTAAATAGAATATGAAAAATTAATACTAGCATATAAAGTAAGCTAATTAGCATAACGACAAATGCTGTGGGATAAAATTTTGCCGCATATATAAAGAAATCGATTTGATAAATATCTTCATAACTTGAAACGGGCCCTTTAAAATAATTCGTAAACTTCGCGCTATATTTCCATTCATCAGGGCTGTCTATTAAATTACTCCCTTGATACCAACTAATAAATGCTGAAGTAATAAACAGCATAAACGAACTGCCTAATTGAACCATTTGATTTATTGTCAAAATGAACCCCCTCCTATTTTCTGGTTATTATAACTTGATAATTTGCTTTAATAAACTACTCAGGAGATAGAGTGCAGTTGGCAGTCCTTTAAATTTTTTTGTTTTAATCTCCTTTTCGAGTTCATACGGAAATCACATGTAAGCGGTATGATAATCGTATAACAACTAGAAAGGAGTGGTAAAACGAAATGTCACTAGAAGCGCTTATTATTTTTTCTTTGCTAAATGCGGGTCAGCTTGCAGAGAACACGAAGGTTGATATACATAAAGAGCAGAAAGATGCTTATGTATATGTTCAAAAAGAGGAAAATAAATAATTTTATTTTATATATAAAAAATGAAGGCTGTTTGAAGTAACTGTTTAGTTGCTTTAGATGGCCTTTTTTATTTAGAAGGAATAAAAAGGCTAGGGATATCGTCGACCAGTCAAAGCGGAAATGTTGTTTTTCTACTTTTTGGATTTCTTCATCTGTAATTGGTGTTTTACTCATAAAGGACCATGTAATATTCTTCATTTTAATACTCCATATTAAAGGAGGGCTGTTTTCAATGCTTCTTCAAGCATTGTATTGAAATCATTATATGTGTTCATCACTGTTCCAGATGGTTTATCAAGTTCTAAATAAGTACTGTCAGATAAGTTTTTACAAAACCACGCAATATTTGAATCTCCAAAGAAAAGATACTCTTTTTGAAATTCATTTTCATACCAAATCTCATTCGTGTCTATAAATCCACAAATCGGTTCGTTTCTTTCTGTTTCTAGTAAAGAAGGGTCAACTCCATAAATAACTAGTCCACCAAAATCTAAACCGTTTACATTTTTAAGAAACTCCTCAAATTCAATCGGTAAATCAACATTAAATTTCTCTTTCACGTGCTCTCTTAATCTATGAACTTCAGTATCCTTTGCTGGTGTGTTCAAATTAAAGTTAACACTTTTTAGTATATCTCCAATTTCTAAAACTAGATTTTTCCACATATAAAAACCTCTTTCTAAGTGTATTTATTCTCCTTTAGGGTAGATATTATATTTGGGTATAGGCCAGCTTATGTCTGCACTATCTCCATCTTGTAAGTGTCTAGTTAATGTACGTTGTGTATTAGTTATAGCTTTATGATATGGATGATTTTGTATTAAAGTTAAATTTTCAAATGCGTTTGTTCCTCCGTCGTCTAAAGGAAGATTATGATGTACTTGCCACCCTACTGGAGGTCTTCCTTGTTTCATTAATTCTATATTACCATCTGTTATTCCCGCTTTCTTAAGTTCAGCAAGCTTAACAGGGTCATTTACTAAGGATTTAAGAAATATGTATTGGATGTAGAAGGAGCCGGCGATATTAGATAATTCACCAAATAAAAAAGTGAACGATTATGAAAAATATTCGTTCACTTTTATTTTACTCTTTATAAATATAGTTCATAATTTCCATCAGTACTATCAGGCTTTCTAAATATTTCCTCGAATGGACCGACATTTTTTGAAAAACCATTTTTTAATGCAAAGTGGTAACCTTCTTCGGTTATAACTTCTTGTAATACTAATCGTTCGAATCCTTTTTCTTTAGCGAACGTTTTAAACCAGTCAATAACAATACTGCCCTTACCTTGATTACTGGGAGAAATACTTATAGTAGTAATTGCTAAGTGTGGATCAGGGTAAAATTCACTTCTAAGATTAATTGTGACCAAAGATTCTTTAGAAGAAATAATTAAAGCATATTTAGAAAAATTTTCAATGAATTCTATTTCATCTTGCACTAATTCTTCTAATAACAATTTTAATTTTTGAAAGTCTTGTACATGAAGAGGAATCTTGGTGAATTTTTCTTTCAAAACAAGTAACTCCTTTTATCATCTATTTTGTGTACTTATCCATTTCTATACACACGCCAGCCTTTTTTATTGTGGCCCCAAACTGGCCCCAATTACATTCTTTTTTATGCCTTATCTTGCATTATTAAATAAAATAAAAAAAGCCCAGGCCCCTTGATAAACAAGGTTCCTAAGGCTTTTAATACGACTCTTTTCAGAGTACCGAGATTAACGAGAGTAGAACTCTACGATTAATGCTTCGTTGATTTCAGCTGCTAACTCAGAACGCTCAGCGTGACGAGTGTAAGTAGCTTCTAACTTATCAGCATCGAAAGTTAAGTATTCTGGTACGAAGTTGTTAACTTCGATCGCTTCTTTAACAACAACAAGGCTGTTAGATTTTTCGCGAACGCTGATAGTTTGACCAGGTTTAACGCGGTAAGATGGGATATCTACGCGAGCGCCATCTACCATGATGTGGCCGTGGTTTACTAATTGGCGAGCTGCGCGACGAGTGCGAGCTAAGCCCATGCGGTAAACTAGGTTGTCAAGACGAGCTTCAAGAAGGATCATGAAGTTTTCGCCGTGCTTACCAGGCATTTTACCTGCTTGGTCAAATGTGCGACGGAATTGACGCTCAGTCATGCCGTACATGTGACGAAGTTTTTGTTTCTCTTGTAATTGTAAACCGTATTCTGAAAGTTTCTTACGTTGGTTAGGACCGTGAGGACCTGGTGCGTAAGGGCGTTTTTCTAATTCTTTTCCTGTGCCGCTTAGAGAGATTCCAAGACGACGAGACAGTTTCCAAGCTGGACCTGTATAACGAGCCATAGTTGACTCCTCCTTCAAAAATGTTTTTATTTTCGTAAAATAAAAACAGACGTAATCGATATTTACGGGTATTTTGTTTTCATGTACCTTCGCTCCAGCAGCAGGGAGTTACGAGATACACCTCCGCAGAGGAACAAAATACAAACGATAAACTCACATTACAAGGCTGCCTTTTTATTTTACACAAACGCTATTATATCTTTTACCTACAATTTCGTCAAGCGAGTATCTTTTTGTTTTATGCAGATAAATTTTGGAAATTAACAAGAAGGAATTTAAAACAATATAAAAGAAGAGATAGAAACACAAGTGAAACGCTTACATAAAATGTAGTAAAAACGTTCATCAGTTTTTTACTTGTGGATAAGTGGCAATAAAAACATAAGGGGGATGTTTTTATGAAAAAGAAACATATGGAGACAGCATTAATTCATCACGGTTATGAATCAAACGAACATAAAGGGAGTTTAACACCACCTTTATTTCAAACTTCTACATTTACGTTTGAGACAGCACAGCAAGGAGAAGCGAGTTTTGCTGGAGAAGATCCATCTTATATTTATTCAAGGCTTGGAAATCCAACTGTGAATTTATTTGAAGAACGTATGGCTGTTTTAGAAGGTGGAGAGGAAGCGCTGGCGTTCGGTTCAGGTATGGCAGCAATTTCAGCAACGTTAATTGGCTTTCTAAAGGCTGGAGATCATATTATTTGTTCAAATGGATTATATGGATGTACTTACGGTTTTTTAGAAGTGTTAGAAGAAAAATTTATGATTACTCATTCGTTTTGTGATATGGAAATAGAGGAGGATTTGGAAGGGAAGGTTCGTCCAAATACAAAGCTCATTTTTGTTGAAACACCGATTAATCCAACGATGAAATTAATCGATTTAGAGAAGGTGATACAAGTAGCAAAGCGAAATGGTTTACTTGTTATTGTCGATAATACATTTTGTTCACCTTATTTACAAAGGCCTCTTGAGCTCGGATGTGACGCTGTCGTTCATAGTGCGACAAAATATATTGGGGGTCACGGGGATGTTGTAGCGGGTGTAACAATTTGTAAAACGAAAGCGTTAGCGGAAAAAATCCGTCCGATGCGAAAAGATATTGGCGGTATTATGGCGCCGTTTGATGCGTGGTTATTATTACGCGGGTTAAAGACATTAGCGGTAAGAATGGATCGTCATTGTGATAATGCGGAAAAAATTGTAGCGTTTTTGAAAAATCATGAAGCGGTTGAAGGTGTTTGGTATCCGGAGGGAGAGTTAGCATCTCGGCAAATGAAACGAGGCGGGGGCGTTATTTCTTTTTCTGTAAAAGGCGGAAAAGAGGAAGCGCAGTCGTTTATTAATGACCTCCATTTTATTACGATTGCGGTAAGTTTAGGTGATACAGAAACGTTAATTCAGCATCCGGCGACGATGACGCACGCGGCTATTCCAGCTGAGCTCCGGAAGGAAATGGGTATTTTTGATAATTTAATACGCCTATCTGTCGGTTTAGAATCATGGGAAGATATCATTTCTGATTTAGAGCAGGCGCTTAAAAAGATATCCACTGTTAGCAATCAATAAAGTGAAACTTTAATCAGTGGGGGTTTTGTCCATCCCCCACTGATTATTAGCCCTCACCAATCGGGCTTTTGCGGGATAAAAAAGAGTGAGCTCTCGGTTTCGTACATTACGTACGTAATTGATAACTCACTCTTTTCTTTTTTACATATGTTTTAGGAGTGTTTCCACAAACTTTTCTAAATAGTGCTGATCTACTTCATCGAAACGATTTTTTTCAGGACTATCAATATCAAGTACACCAATGACAGTTCCTTCTTTCATAATCGGTACAACGATTTCCGAATTAGAGGCACTATCGCAAGCGATATGTCCTGGGAATTGGTGAACGTCTGCTACAAGTTGCGTTGTTTTTGTTTCAGCTGCCGCGCCGCAAACACCGCGTCCGAAAGGAATACGTACGCAAGCGGGCATTCCTTGGAATGGTCCAAGAACAAGCTGATTTCCTTCTGTTACATAAAAGCCAACCCAATTAACGCGATCTAAAAATTGATTTAATAGTGCGGACGCATTTGATAAGTTTGCGACTACGTTCGGTTCGCCAGTTAATAATGCATCCAGTTGTTTAATTACTGTCTCATATTGCTGCTCACGAGATCCTGCATAACTTTCTTTTGTAAACATGGAAACAACTCCCTTTTTATCGAGATATGTAAAATGCTAGCAAAATACGATGTATTTCACATGACTTTGTCGATAGAAAATTAAAGGAATTTGTCTTAAAAGTCAAGAAATTTAAACTATAGCTGTTCAGTGAGAGGAAGTGAGCGCATGAAGCAGACGAAACAAAAGGTAATTGATGCGGCAATATCGTTGTTTAATACGAAAGGTTATGATGGAACGTCGGTGCGAGACATTGCAAAGCGAGCGGATGTGAATGTAGCGAATATTTCATATTATTTTGCTGGAAAGCAAGGCCTATTAGAACAGCTTATTACTGATTTTTTAGAAGGATATATTCACGTAATTGAAACATCATTTGAACAGAGAGAATATTTATCGGCTAAAGATGCGATAGTGCAAATGGTGCGCGGGATTTTACGATATCAATTTGATAATAGGGAACTGACACGTTTTTTTTATAGAGAGCTTTCGCTTGATACGACATTAATTCGTGAAGTGATGACCGTTTATTTTTCTAGAGAAAGATATTATATAGAGCAAATTATTAAACAAGGACAAATGAAGAAAGAATTTAAAAAGGTATCTTTTACAATGTTTATGACGCAATTAAAAGGCATGATGAATATGCCGTTTTTATATCCGCAATATATATCAGAAGTACTACACTCTTTTCCGTCAGAGACATTTTTCTTAGAAATGTACACGAAAGAAATTGAGCAATGGATGGAACGAACATTGTATACAACGAATATGTACTATGAATTGCCAAGAGCTGTTCATATGTGAAAAACCCCCACCTAACGAACTGAGGTGGGGATTTTTATATCTTGTTTTCTTTGCCATAAATTGTTGCATAATAGCGCAATAATTGTTAATGCTGCTCCGACAATTTCTATGTTGTCGATTGTATAACCTCGAAATATAGAACCGATAAGTGCAAGCACAGGAACTAAATTCATAAATAATATGCCGTTAATAGATGAAATGTATCGATTTCCCGTGTTCCAGCAAAATACAGCGATAACGCCCGCAATAATTGACATATAAAAGAGCTCAAAACGAACGCTCATAATTGTATGTAGTGACGGTACAGCGACTATATTTGCGTTTGTTAATGCAGTAACGATTACAACGAGTGAAATAGAACCGAATAAACAAGTTAATGTTGTGTATCTAAGTGGTGACCAAGACTTGAAATTAGCACCGCCGTTCGTGTAAATTACCCAGCAAGTAACGCCGCATAACATAAATATATTTGTTGATAAGTGACTTGCGGTTCCGAATAATAAGTGAATGTTTCCTTTTGAAATGACAAGCATAACACCGAATAATGCAACGAACATACAAAGAAAGGTGTAGTGTTGTGGGCGTTTATTTTTAGTTATCCATTGCAATAATAGAGCAATTAGTGGCATAAGAGACTGAATCATAGCCGCATGAATCGCTCCGGAAGGCCCAGCCAGTTGTTGTCCGTAGAAAACGAGAAATCCATACCCTGCGAAACCGACTGTTCCATAAAAGAATAACGAAAGTGTTCGTTTTTCTAAGCGGAGCGAATTCTTCCCCTCGATGATTAAGAGCAGCATAAGGAAAATAATAGCTGCTGATCCATAGCGGATAGTTGTGAAGAAGAATGGATCTATAAACTGCAGGGCATTTGCCATTACAGGAAACATAAATCCCCAAGCCATTACAGCGATTAAGCATAGAAGGGATCCGAGTAGTATTTGTTTTTTGTCCAAGAGTATCTTTCTCCTTTTTATTTCGTTATAGTAAGTTGATAAAATAAGTATAAAGATTGATTCTTTCTAAGAGGAAATATAGATTTTTTATGGCGGTTATAACTTTTTGTTAGAGGTGTGTATGATGGATTTGGAGGCAGTACGATCGTTTATTGAAGTAAAGAAAACGCGAAGTTTATCGAAAGCGAGTAAACTTTTACATATTTCACAACCAGCGCTTAGTAAACAAATTCAAAGATTAGAAGCTGACTTAGAGGTTACTTTATTAAAACGTTCCGCTCAAGGGGTAGAGTTAACAAAAGCTGGAGAGCTATTTATAAAAAGAATGTCACCGATTTTGGAACAAATAAATGAAGTGAAAACGGAAATGAAGGAATTTCAAGAGAAGCGGAAAATCTCAATAGGTATATTACCGAGTTTAGCGGCTCATTACATATCAAAGTGTACAGACATATTAGGCGATGTATATGAAGTAGAGTGGCAAATCGAGCATACGAAAGTATTAATGGAATTATTTAAAGAGCGGAAGATTGAAGCGATGTTCATTGATTCAGTAGTAGAAGGCGCTACGTCTATAAAAGAAATTCGGGAAGAAAAAATTGTTTGTGCTGTTTCAAATGATCATCCGTATAAAGAGAAAACGGTAATTCGAATGGAAGAATTGCAAAATGAAAAGTTAATTGTATACCCAGAAATATGTGATGTAAGGAAAATGATTATGAATATGTTTCAAGGTATGGGCGCGAAACCGATAATTGCAGTTGAAACCTCTTATGCAGAACCTATGCTTGCGATGGTAGGAGCTGGACTTGGTATAACGTTGCTTCCAGAAATAGCTGTACAGCAAGCAGTAATGCAAGGTAATGTGCATGCAATTTCTGTAGAACCATCACTATTGCGAAAAATTTATTTCGTATCTCATATGGAAGAGTGCTTGTTATCGCGTTCATTTGAGGATAGAGGGTGAAGTAAACGGAATGTTGAGAAAGATTACAATTACATTTAAAGAAACATGAAATTTTAAAAAAAACTAGGTCAAAAACACGCCATTACATGGTATGATTAGTACATTGTTAGTTGTTAAATATAGGGGAATTCCCTTTTTATACATAATGCCTTCCATTTCATAAACGGAACGGACAAAAAAAGAGATATAACTAGGAGGCTTTTTTGCATGGATTCTATCCTGACGATCGTTATCATTGTAGTAAGCTCTATTCTAGTGCTGCTCATGATAGAGCTTGTGATAAGAAATCGTTCATATAAAGATATTGAAGCACTGGAGCAGTGGAAACAAGAAATAAAAGATAAACCTGTGGCAGATGAACTAAAACGGGTGAAAGACTTAAATATGACAGGTCAAACAGAAGAACTGTTTGGTAAATGGCGTGAAGAGTGGGATGAAATTGTATCAACAACTCTTCCGAAAGCTGAAAAAGATTTAGGGCAAGCGCGAAAATTCGCCTCGCAATTCTCCTTCCGAAAAGCAAAGCATGCGATGAAAGAATCCATAAGTGGTTTAGATGACGCTGATAATCGTATTACTGATATTTTAAATGAATTACAGCAACTGTTAGAAAGCCATGAGAAAAATAGTTCGGAAATTGAAGGGTTACGTGATACATATCGTAGTATGAAGAAAAGTGTTCTTGCTCATCGACATATGTATGGAGCAGCTGAGCAAAGAATTGAAGAGATGCTAGATGCTGAATCTAATAAATTTAAAAGTTTTGAAGAAGCAACAGATAATGGCGATTATTTAAAAGCGAGAGAAATTGTTATTAGTTTAGAAGAAGGTTTAGCAAGTTTAGAAATTATTATTCACCAAATTCCGGATTTATTGGTAGAGTGTCAAGCGACATTACCAGTTCAGCTGGAAGATTTATTGCACGGCCATAACGATATGGTAAGTCAAGGCTATGTATTAGAGTATTTGGAAATCCCTAAAGAAGTCCGTGATATGACGACACAACTACAAACATGTTTAATGGATATACAGGAGCTTCATATAACGGAAGCAGCTGAAAAAGTAGAAAACTTAAAAACTCGTTTAGATGGTTTTTATGACCAACTTGAACAAGAAGTGCATGCGAAACATTATGTGGAGCAAAAAACACTTTCTGTTTATGAAGATTTAGAAGAAATTCGCATAGGAACAATTGAAACGAAAACAGAAACACAACTTGTGAAACAAAGTTATCAATTACAAGATAAAGATATTGAGTCGCAAAAAGTAATTGAAAAACAAATGCATATTTTATTGAAACGTTTTGAAGTATTGCAATTACGAGTTGCTGAGCAAGATATTGCATTCTCTATTATTCGTGAGGAACTAGAAGAGATTTATGAGCAATGTGAAACTTTAAAAGTACTTCATGAAGAATATAAGGAAATGCTACAAACGATGCGTAAAGAAGAATTTGAAGCACGTGAAAAGTTACAAGAAATGCGAAATACCATTTTTGAAACGAAACGCTTTATGCAAAAGTCGAATTTGCCAGGTCTTCCAGAGAGTATTATGGAAGATTTACAAAGAGGGCAAATGGCAATGCAAGCTGTATATGAGCAATTAGAAGTAAAACCGTTAAATATGAATGCTGTAAATAGCAGTTTAGAAGAAGCATATACAACTGTGAATGGTGTATATGAAATGACGGAAGAGTTAATTGGACAAGCGTATTTAGTTGAAAAATTAATTCAATACGGTAATCGTTACCGCAGTCATGATGTGGAACTTGCGCAAAGTTTAGATTATGCGGAGAAGTTGTTCCGTGAATATCAATACGATGCAGCTTTAGAGCAAGCAGCTTCTGTATTAGAGCAGCTTGAACCTGGCGTTGTTCAAAAAATAGCTGAATATGTAGACAATGAACAAACCCTTTAATAAAGGGTTTGTTTTTTTGTGTAATTTTGAAGACGATGTTGCTATAATGAATAGCGGAATATAGTAAGGTTATTCGTTTCAAAATAAAGTGAAATCATAAGTGATGGGGATTCATCCACCACTGATTGTTAATCTTCACCAATCAGGCTACCTGCAAATAGCGGAGAAAACTGTACACTTTTATATAAAAACGGAACCTTTGAGTAGTCTTAGCGTAATTACACGTATTTGTGATATGATTATATGATGTGATAGCGCTGAAAGGGGAAGAACGATGATCTATTTTGATAATAGTGCGACGACGAAGCCATATCCAGAAGCTCTTCAATCGTACGTAACGGTTGCAGGGAAATATTTTGGTAATCCTTCTTCTATTCATTCGCTTGGAGGAGAGGCAGAGCGTCTATTAACTCAATCGAGAACGATTGCAGCACAGCTCCTTCACGTTAAACCTTCTGAAATTATTTTTACATCAGGTGGAACGGAAGGGAATAACCTTGCGATTAAAGGGATAGCGATGAGGAATCGTTCGCGCGGCAAACATATCATTACAACAAATATTGAACACGCGTCTGTGTTTGAGGCATATAAACAATTAGAAGATCTCGGTTTTGATGTAACATATTTACCGGTTAACGAGCATGGTGTTGTATCGGTAGAAGATGTAAAACGAGCGCTTCGTGAAGATACGATTCTTGTGTCAATTATTCACGTGAACAACGAGACGGGAGCAATTCAGCCCGTTGCTGAAATTGGAACGTTATTATCGAATTATCCGAAAATAAGATTTCACGTGGACCATGTACAAGGGATAGGAAAAGTACCACTTGATTTATACGCTTCTCATATTGATCTTTGTTCAATATCTGGGCATAAATTTCACAGTGTAAAGGGAACAGGACTTCTTTATGTACGTGATGGTGTAAGATTAGATCCAATCTTATCAGGTGGTCAACAAGAGCTCAAGTATCGCTCAGGTACAGAAAACTTACCTGGTATTGTAGCGATGGTGAAAGCACTTCGTATGACGATGGAACAAGTGAAAGAAAAGGTAGTTCATTTGCAAAATTTACAAACAGAGCTGGTCCGTTTCTTTAAAGAGATGGAAGATGTAACGATTAATACGTCACTTGAATATGCGGCACCGCACATTTTAAACGTATCATTTGTTGGTTTAAAACCAGAAGTAGTCGTTCATGCTTTAGAAGAGCATGGTGTATATGTATCGACGAAGTCTGCTTGTTCTTCAAAAGCAAATGAAGTGAGCCGAGTACTAGTGTCAATGGGAGTACCGCACGCCGCAGCTGCAAGTGCGATTCGCATTAGTCTAGCACCGGAAAACACGATGGAAGAAGTAAAACAATTTGAAGGTATTGTTAAAGAGACAATGCCAAAATTATATGAAGTGATGAGGTAAAGAAATATGATGACATATGAATATATTTTAGTTCGTTACGGAGAGATGACGACTAAAGGTAAGAACCGCTCTAAATTTGTAAGTACGTTAAGAGATAATGTGAAATTCAAATTGAAAAAATTCCCAAACATTAAAATCGATGCAACACATGATCGTATGTACATCCAATTAAACGGTGAAGACCATGAAGCAATTTCTGAAAGATTGAAAGATGTATTCGGTATTCATAAGTTTAACTTAGCGATGAAAGTACCATCAGAATTAGAAGATATTAAAAAAGGTGCACTAGCAGCTTTCTTACAAGTAAAAGACGATGTGAAAACATTTAAAATTACAGTGCACCGTTCTGATAAGCGCTTCCCAATGAAGACGATGGAGTTACTTCCAGAAATCGGTGGGCACATTTTAGAAAATACAGAGGATATCACAGTAGACGTTCATAATCCAGATGTGAATGTACGTGTAGAAATTCGCAGTGGTTACAGCTATATTATGTGTGATGAGCGCATGGGAGCTGGCGGTTTACCAGTTGGCGTTGGCGGAAAAGTAATGGTACTTCTTTCTGGTGGTATTGATAGCCCGGTAGCAGCTTACTTAACGATGAAACGCGGCGTATCTGTGGAGGCAGTTCACTTCCATAGTCCACCTTTCACAAGTGAGCGCGCGAAACAAAAAGTAATCGATTTAGCACAAGAGTTAACGAAATACTGTAAACGTGTAACACTGCACCTTGTTCCGTTTACTGAAGTGCAAAAAACAATTAATAAAGAAATTCCATCTAGCTATTCTATGACGGTTATGCGTCGTATGATGATGCGTATTACAGAGCGTATCGCAGAGGAGCGTAATGCGCTTGCAATTACGACTGGTGAAAGTCTTGGACAAGTAGCGAGCCAAACATTAGATAGTATGCATACGATTAACGAAGTGACAAACTATCCTGTTATTCGCCCGCTTATTACGATGGATAAATTAGAAATTATTAAAATCGCTGAAGAAATTGGCACATATGATATTTCAATTCGTCCATACGAAGACTGCTGTACAGTATTCACACCAGCAAGCCCAGCGACGAAACCGAAGCGTGAGAAAGCAAATCGTTTTGAAGCGAAATACGATTTCACGCCGTTAATTGAAGAAGCTGTAGCAAACACAGAACAAATGGTATTACAAACGGTAGAAGTAGCGGCGGAAGAAGAAAAATTCGAAGAACTTTTCTAAAACCATAAATTACCATATCTAAAATATGTATGAAGTCATGTTGTTTATCACACTCTATACTCACAAGGAGGTGATACAACATGGCAAGCACAAATAAATTAGCAGTGTCTGGTGCTCAAGCAGCATTAGATCAAATGAAATACGAAATCGCTCAAGAGTTTGGTGTTCAACTTGGAGCTGATTCAACATCTCGCGCTAACGGTTCTGTTGGTGGCGAAATCACTAAACGTCTAGTTTCACTAGCTGAGCAACAATTAGGCGGTTTCCAAAAATAATCCCATATACGATGGCTTAGAAAGAGCGGGTTTTCCCGCTCTTTCTTTTTTGTTGTGTCGCTTTTTGTCGGTAAGTCGATATCACCTGTCGAACGTTGATATATTTAGTTTTACGTCGATATATTTGAAAAACTGTCGATATAGTTTCATTTACCAATTCAGCAAAACTGAAAAATTTGTCAAAAGAAGAGGGTTCAAAATTTACAGAAAATTCTTTATTATATAAGGGAGGCATAGAAATAAAGGAGGATGTTTATGAAGAGAGAGGAATTGTTGGCGCCACCGTCTTATAATTTAGTTTCGGAAATAGAGAAATATACAGGCGATAAAGAGAAGCTTGCTTTAATTTGGCAAGATGATAAAGGAAATAGACGAGAGGTTACATATTTTGAACTAATGCAAGGTGCGAATAAAATTGGAAACGCTTTTATAAAAAGTGGCTTGCAAAAAGGGGACAAGCTCCTTATTATGATGCCGCGCTTAATTGAAGCTTACATGACGTATATCGCTGCGATTAAAGCAGGATTTGTCGTTATTCCAAGCTCAGAAATGTTGCGTAAAAAAGATATTGAGTATCGTATTGAGCACGGGGAAGTGAAGGCAATCGTCAGCTACGAACCGTATATTGGACAATTTGACGAGATAGAGGCGATGGACTCTCTTCAAAAATTCGTTCTGAGCGAGCGATCAGTAGATGGATGGACAAACTTAAAAACAGCATTAGAAACAGAAAGTGACATGCTAGAAATAGCGAAGACAGATAAAGAAGATATGGTCTTTTTATCTTATACGTCAGGGACGACAGGAAATCCAAAAGGTGTTGTTCATACGCATGCATGGGCATACGCTCATTTACGTACGAGCGCCCCAAATTGGCTCGGAATTGAAGAGAATGATGTTGTATGGGCAACGGCTAGTCCAGGGTGGCAAAAGTGGATTTGGAGCCCGTTTTTAGCAACTCTCGGTTCAGGGGCAACAGGATTTGTGTACAACGGTAAGTTTGAACCGAAAACGTATTTAAATTTATTAGACGATAATAAGGTGAATGTGCTTTGTTGTACGCCGACTGAGTATAGATTAATGGCAAAGGTAGAAGACTTGACTGAGTACAATTTAGAAGCGTTACATAGCGCTGTATCCGCAGGTGAGCCGTTAAATAGAGAAGTCATTGAAACGTTCCAAAAGCATTTTGATATTACAGTAAGAGACGGTTATGGGCAAACGGAAAATACATTACTTGTTGGTGTAATGAAAGGGATGGATATTAGACCGGGATCAATGGGGAAACCAACGCCAGGAAACCATGTTGATATCGTTAATGAAGAAGGAATTCCAGTACAGGTAGGAGAAGTTGGCGATATTGCGGTTCATATTGAAACACCAGCACTCTTTAAACAATATTATAAAGACGATGAGCGCACAGCGATGCAATTCCGCGGCGATTATTATATTACCGGTGACAAAGCGAAAAAAGATGAAGACGGCTATTTCTGGTTTGAAGGACGCGGAGATGATATTATTATTAGCTCTGGTTATACAATCGGACCGTTTGAAGTAGAAGATGCACTTGTAAAACATCCATACGTAAGAGAATGTGCTGTTGTCGCAAGTCCAGATGAAATTCGCGGAAGTGTCGTGAAGGCATTTATCGTATTAAGAGAGAATATACAAGAGAACGAAGAAACATTAATTTCAGTGCTTCAAGAACACGTCAAAGAATTGACTGCACCATATAAATACCCTCGCAAAATTGAATTTGTAGATGAACTACCAAAAACGATTTCTGGAAAAATTCGCCGTATTGAACTTAGAAAACAAGAGATGGAGCTTCCTTCAAAATAATTTCGAAAATGAAGGGGTAAATAGTTGAATAAGATGTAAAACGTATGATATTATAAAAACGAACACAAGTTCTGTTTTAAAAACTTAAAAAAGAGGTGTCCGTATGATTTTAGGTATCAATCCGTACTTAGTTTTAGATGGTAGTGGGCAAGAAGCTGTACAGTTTTATAAAGAGGCGTTAGATGCAAAAGTAGAAGTAATGCAAACTTTTGGTGACATGCCTGAAAATCCAGAATACCCGATTCCAGCTGAAGCGAAAGAGCGCGTTTTACATGCTCATTTAAAAATTGGTAATACGGAACTTATGATTTCTGATACATTTCCAGGTAAAGGGCATGCGATTGGATCTCAAGTAACAATTGCAATTCGAATTAGTAATGCAGAGAAAGCAAAAGAAGTATTTGATAAGTTACAAGAAGGTGGAGAAGTTTTAATGCCACTTCAAGAAACTTTCTGGAGCCCAGCATACGGACAAGTAAAAGATAAATTTAGTATTGAATGGCAAATTACAACGAATCCTACTGAACAAAATTAATTTTTGGAAAAGCACCATTTTTAATCGGAATGGTGCTTTTTTTATACACTTTAATTTAGACTAAAGGAAAAAGGGGATGAGTATATGGGAGAAATTTGGTATGGCGGCATCATTTACACGATGAGAGAAGAAAATGAAAAAGCGGAAGCTATTTACGTTGAAAACGGCATGATCGCTGATATCGGGAGTAAGGAAGAGTTAGAAAACCGATATGCTGCGGAGAAGTTGCATGACTTAGAAGGAAAAACAATGATTCCGGGGCTCGTTGATAGCCATATGCATCTTATTGGGCATGGAGAGAGGTTGCTCCGTTTAGATTTATCAAATTGTACATCTTATAGCGAAGTGCTTATTCTTGTTCAGAAGCGAGTAGAAGAAGCTCCACAAGGAACATGGATTATTGGAGAAGGCTGGAATGAAAATAATTTTACAGATACAAAGCATGTTCATATACGTGATTTAGATGAGATTTCTAAAGAGCATCCGATTTTATTAAAGCGCGTTTGTCGTCACGTTACATGGGTGAATTCATACATATTGGAACAAGCGAACATAACAGAAGCGACACAAGACCCGAAAGGCGGGAAAATTGGTCGTGATGCGTCTAATAAGTTAACAGGACTTCTATATGAGCAAGGACAAGAGTTAATTAAACATGTTCAGCCTGAAATAGATGGAGTGTATTTGCAAAGCGCGTTACAAACGGCTATTTCAGACTGCTGGCAATACGGGTTAGTTGGCGGACATACGGAAGACTTAAATTATTATGGCGGCTTTCAAAAAACGTACAATGCGTTTTCGCATGTTATAAACGAAATGCCATTTAAAGCACATTTACTTGTTCATCATGAAGTAGCGAATGAACGAAACGAATATGAAAATAAGCATTATATTGAATTTGGAGCGATGAAAATTTTTTCTGACGGCTCTTTTGGCGGAAGAACGGCTTTATTAAGCGAACCGTACGAAGATGCGAAGGAAACGAATGGAGTTGCCATTTTTTCACGTGAAGAGCTTGCAGAGTTAGTGAAAAAAGCTCGTGATTTACAAATGCCGGTTGCGATTCATACAATCGGTGATTTATCGCTTGAATATGTCATTGATGCGCTTGAATTATATCCACCTGCAGAAGGATTACGTGACCGTATTATTCATTGCCAGCTTGCTCGTGAAGAGTTAATTGAAAGAATGAAGAGTTTGCAAGCAATCATTGATATTCAGCCTGTCTTTGTGTCGTCGGATTTTCCATCAGTTATTGAAAAGTTAGGAGAACATCGCCTTCGTTATGCATACGCTTGGAAGACATTACTCGATGCGGGATTACATTGTAACGGAGGATCTGATGCTCCAATTGAACAAGTAAATCCGTTTTTAGGCATATATAGTGCTGTTACACGTCGAAGCTTTATTGACGGCGTATGCTATATGCCAGAAGAAAAGTTAACGGTATATGAGGCAGTTTCTTTGTTTACGACAGGAAGTGCATACGCAATTGGCAAAGAAGCGAAGCGGGGGCAAATCGCAAAAGGATATGAAGCAGACTTTACGGTATTAGATCGCAACATATTTGAAATTGAGCCAGAAGAAATAAAAGAAGTACAAGCAGAAATGACCGTCATTGATGGGGAGATTGTATATAGAAACGATGCGTGAAAGTATATTAGTGATTTTCGAAATATATCGATTTAACGATAAAAACTGACAATGATATGAGGCTGTGCGCCAATAGCGGGGGAAATAAATAACCCTCGAATTATGGGATTTCCATAATTCGAGGGTTATTTTATTACTATAAAAACGTTCTCTGTACTTTTTCCCAGAAGGAATTATTTTTTAATTTAACAGTTTTAATTTGTTTATCGCTTAATCGAACAACGGCTTTCTCCACTTGTTTAATGCTAAGTGCTTCGTTATCCATTCCGATAACAGGATAATCATTGCCATCTGGTCTAAGTTTTAAAGTTAACGTACGTTCGTGATTTAAAAGAAACGGTGATCCGAGTGTACGGTATGTGTTGTTATTTAAAGATGCTAGTTCGCTTACTTGGAAACATGGGATAAGTGGATCGACAACTGCACCATGTAATGATTTATTATAAGCGGTACTTCCTGTTGGTGTGGAGATAACTAATCCATCACCTCTAAATGTTTCGAAATGTAAATCGTCGACGTGTACATCTACGACAAATGTTTTAATGATGCTAGAGCGTAATGAGAATTCATTTAAACAATGGAAAGATGTGCCGTGATCTACATCTACTTTAATTGTTGGATATTTTCGCACTTCAATTTCATTTTTTGTAATTTCTTGAAGGGCTGTATCAACGTGGTCAATGTGGAAATCGCAGTAGAAAGAAATTTCATCTTTCGTCGAAATACCTGCGTATAAGCAATCTTCTCTAAAACCAGTTTTACGAACGGCTTGTAAGAAAGTTCCATCATCTCCAACGCTGACGATAGCGTTTGCATTTTTTGGATGATCTAATATGGTAAATCCATTCTCCTCTAAAATACGATATATTGGTTTCATTTTTTCAACGAGCGTTACTTTGTCATCACCATAAAAGAAAAATAAATTGCGACGATCTGCCATTATGTATCCCTCCACTGCAGTCAAATTTTCTAATCTTAGTGCTGCATATCATGAGAGTGTCTTCTGAATGATATGCTCAAATAGTATATTTCGATATAAAATGTCAAAATTCCTTTTTGTTTTTAGAAAAATTTTTATATTCAATTTTATAAAAGGTTGTTTAATGATGAATAAACTTGTCGATAATGGGTATGGAGTGAAAGGATGGTACGAATGAAATGGCTCGTAATTGGAATGATAATTCTTCTCCTTTTTATTTTACTAATACTATTATCGAAAATAACGCTTAAGGTGACGTTTTTATATTCAGAAATGGAAAAACAGTGTTTATTTCAAGTGAAAATATGGATGATTCGATATACGTTTGATGTATTGGAAAGAATTGAAAAACAGCAGAAAAAGACAGGGCAGAAAATCGAAAAGGCTGAAAAAGATGGCGGAATAGATAATAAAATTATGGCACAACTTGATAGCATTGGAGAACTGATAAAAAAGCTTCAAGAAGTTCATACTATTCTTAAAGATTTTCTCAAACGAGTGAAAATCAATAGTTGGAAATGGCATTCACAAATTGGAGCAGGCGACGCAGCTAGTACTGGAATTGTCACTGGATATGCATGGGGGACAAAAGGAATGGCTGCTGGAGTTGTAGGACAATATATGCATATTGTCGACGTACCAGAATTTGAAATTACACCTGTTTTTCAAGGGAAGGGATTTGCATCAAGATGTGAATTAACGGCTTCCTTTCATATATTTCGTACTGTGAAAACAGGGGTAAAACTACTCATGTTTATGAGAAAGCAAAAGTCTGGTATGGCAGATAAATCTGTTCAAGCATAGGGGGGGATATAGAATGGACCATCCAATTCAAGGTTTAATGACAACCGCAATGCAGCATTTAAAACAAATGACTGATGTAAATACTATTGTTGGTGACCCAATTAAAGCGGCAGATGGAAGTGTAATTCTTACCGTTTCAAAAGTAAGTTTTGGATTTGCTGCTGGTGGAAGTGAATTTGGAAAAGTAGAACATTCTGGTCGTCATCCATTTGGTGGAGGTAGCGGTGGTGGTGTTTCCATTAATCCAGTTGCCTTTCTTGTTATAAATGGAGAAGGTGTGAAAGTTTTACATTTAGATAAACAAACACATGTTATTGACAAAATAATTGAATTAGCGCCACAAGCTGTTGATAAAGTGAAAGAAATGATGGATAAACGAAAAGAAGATGATCCAGAATTTCAAATTTAATGAGTAAAGAAGCTAATCAATGGATTAGCTTCTTTATTTTTTTGTAAATGAAGCGATTTTATTTGCATTATCGATAGGGACAAACTATCATTTACATTGTACATATTTTGTTTAAATAAGGGAGGATTTTTAAGTGGCAAACGTAACTTTTAAAGGTAACCCAATTACTTTAGTTGGAACAGAAGTTAAAGTTGGCGACCAAGCGCCAAACTTCCAAGTATTAGCAAATGACTTATCTCCAGTAAGTTTAGAAACATACAAAGGTGAAGTGAAATTAATCAGTGTTGTACCTTCAATCGACACAGGTGTATGTGATGCACAAACTCGTCGTTTTAACCAAGATGCAGCAGGTATTGAAAATGCGAAAGTATTAACAATTAGCGTTGATTTACCATTCGCTCAAAAACGCTGGTGTGCAGCTAACGGTTTAGAAAATGTTGCGACACTTTCTGACCACCGTGACCTTTCATTCGGTGAAGCTTATGGCTTAGTAATGAAAGAACTTCGTTTACTTGCTCGTGCAGTATTCGTAGTAGATAGCAATGACAAAGTAGTTTACGTAGAATACGTAAGCGAAGGTACAAGCCATCCAAACTATGAAGCAGCATTAGAAGCAGCAAAAGCTGCGAAGTAATGTAAAAGAAGACGACCTCTAACTAAAGTTTTACTTTAGAAGAGGTCGTCTTTTCTCATGTATTGTTAACTGAACCAATATATGAGAAAAGACGTTACATCATAAACAACTTGAAGGGGAGCTCTTTACAAGAGGTCGCTTTTTCTTTTTGGAAAAAATCACTTTGTGGTATGATATAAGTTATGTGTAAATGAGAGAAGGAGGAATGTACGTGAGTCAGACAGTAGAAACATTATTTTCTATTTTTGATTCTTCTACGGTAGTTTTACGTAAAGAATTAGATGTAACATATTTAGAGGCGCTTGTAGAAACAGGGGATAACTTGTTTGAAGGAGCGATTTTACAAGAGGAATTATCCGAATCAACAATTGAAAGGTTGAATCGTGAATATAGTACGTTTAATGAAGAAACATATAAAGGTGAAGAAATTCGTAAAGCATTTCAGCTAGCCATTTTAAAAGGCATGAAAGAAGGCGTGCAAGCGAATCACGAAATGACGCCTGATGCAGTTGGAATGTTCATGAGCTACTTATTCCATAAATTTATGCAAGGTCAAAAAGAAATTACTGTTTTAGACCCTGCAATTGGAACAGGTAACTTAATGACTACAGTGTTTAATAGTGCCAAAGAAGAACTAGCAATGAGTGGATTTGGTGTAGAAGTGGATGAAGTGCTAATCAAACTTGCTTTAGTAAATGCAAATTTACAAAAGCATGCAATCGAATTCTTCCATCAAGATGGACTAGCACCACTTTATATCGATCCGGTTGATGCAGTTGTTTCAGATTTACCAATTGGTTACTATCCAAATGAAATCGGTGCAAGTGAATATACATTAAAAGCAGATGAAGGAATGTCATATGCGCATCACTTATTTATTGAACAAAGTGTGAAACATACGAAAGAAGGCGGGTATTTATTCTTCTTAGTACCAAACTTCATTTTTGAAAGTGATCAAGCGCCAAAACTACATGCATTTATTAAAGAAACATGTTTTATTCAAGGGTTGTTACAGCTACCTGTTTCCATGTTTAAAAACGAGAAAAATGCAAAAAGTATATTTGTTCTCCAAAAGAAAGGCCAAGATGTAACAATGCCGAAACAGGCACTACTAGTGGAATTACCTAAATTCTCTAACATGAAGGCTATGGAGGATATTATGGATCAATTAAATACTTGGTTTGCAGCACATAAATAATACAGTATATATGTAACAGGGTTAGTATTCAATATAGTACAGTTGTATATGATATATAATATTTTTTAATGTATACAAGATTTAACTGAATTTTTTTGAAATCTGTAATATATTTTTTTTCTTGGTGTTACAATTTTTTCACTTGAAATATATGTCGGACGATGTTTAAATTAAAATCGTGAGTATAAAATTTACTGATGATGAAACGTTTTCATAGTGAGTGAATTTAATTAGATAAAATCGAGCGGTTTGTGGAATGATCCACACAACTACCAAGAGAAAAAGGGGCGAAAGACTAGATGTCAAAAATCATCGCGATTAACGCAGGAAGCTCTTCCTTAAAATTCCAATTATTTGAAATGCCAAGTGAAACAGTATTAACAAAAGGTTTAGTAGAACGTATCGGTTTAGAAGATAGTGTCTTCACAATTACTGTAAATGGCGAAAAGCAAAAAGAAATTACAAATATTCCAGATCACGCAGTAGCAGTTAATATGCTTCTTAACAAATTAACTGAAAACGGAATCGTAAAATCTCTTGATGAGATTGGCGGTATCGGTCACCGTGTTGTACACGGCGGCGAAAAATTTGCTGATTCTGTTTTAATTACTGATGAAGTATTAGCTGATATCGAAGAATTAAGCGATTTAGCACCACTTCACAACCCAGCAAACCTTGTTGGTATTAAAGCGTTCCAAGAAGTATTACCAAACGTACCAGCAGTAGCAGTATTCGATACAGCATTCCACCAAACAATGCCGGAATCTGCATTCCTATACAGCTTACCATATGAGTACTATGAGAAATTCGGCATCCGTAAATACGGTTTCCACGGAACTTCTCATAAATATGTAACTGAGCGTGCAGCTGAATTATTAGGTCGTCCACTTGAAAGCTTAAGCCTACTTTCTTGTCACTTAGGTAACGGTGCAAGTATCGCAGCAGTAGAAGGCGGTAAGTCTATCGATACTTCTATGGGCTTCACTCCACTTGCTGGTGTAACAATGGGTACACGTTCTGGTAACATTGACCCTGCGTTAATTCCATACATCATGGAAAAAACAGGCCAAACAGTAGAAGAAGTAGTTAACGTATTAAACAAGAAGAGTGGTATGCTAGGTCTTACTGGTTACTCTAGTGACCTACGTGACATCATTTCTAAAGAAGAAGAAGGCGACCACCGTGCGAAAGTAGCACTTGATGTATTCGTAAGCCGTATCCACAAATACATCGGTTCTTACACAGCTCGTATGAAAGGTGTAGACGCAATCATCTTCACAGCTGGTATCGGTGAAAACAGTGCAGTTATTCGTGAGCGCGTATTAGAAGGCCTTGAGTACATGGGCGTATACTTCGATGCAAAACGTAATAACGTATTTGGTGAAGAAGCATTCATCAGCTTCCCACACTCTCCAGTAAAAATTATCGTAATTCCAACTGACGAAGAAGTTATGATCGCTCGTGACGTATTACGTCTTGGAAATATTGGTTAATATATGCATGAAAAAAGACGAGATCCTAAAGGATTTCGTCTTTTTTCTTTTGGATATATTTTATGATTCCATCCGGATATAGCACTTTTTCCTTCTGAATGAATGCAGTGATGGGGATCCATTTTGCATAGGAAGATGTTTGTTCATCATATATGGGGAATATTTCTGTTGTATGTAGTGATGTATTTAAAAGGCGGATTGTATATAGTTGAATAATCTCATGAGCAATTTCATCATCTGCATGAAAAATGTTTTCCAAGCAACCTAAATAATCGATAATTTCCACTTCTGTATGAAGTTCCTCTTTAAACTCCCGAATGACTGTTTCAGCCGATTTTTCTCCGAGTTCAATTGATCCACCAAGAGGTCGGTAATAGGTTTCATCGGCCGTGCTATACTCTTGTACGAGAAGGAAATTATCCCGTATTACAATACCGAAGGCCTTTGCACGTGGATACATGTATGTGATCGCCCCTTATTCATTAATATGTGGATAATTATAATTTGAAATATGGAGAAAATCACCTTTTTATTCAATTGGTTGAGCTAATTGTAAAGAATAAGCGGAAATATGTTACAATAGAAAAAAATCGAACGAGGTGGTTGTTGCGATGCGATCGAAGCGAGAACAAGCCATTTTAGAAAATATAAAAGAGTGGGAAGGGCAATTAGTAGAGCAAGAAGCGACTGATTTTCAAAAAATGTTTGATAAGTGGTTGCATACTACAATTACGAAACTGCCTGAGAAAAAACGAAAAGATTTCTTTGCGAAAGCAGATGGATGGCTCTTTCATTTGCATGCACTCATTCAAAGTTCGCAATCACAGTTAGATGCACGAAATCGTATTTTAGGAACATCGAGATTATTTGATGAATCAATTGAGCAACTTGAAGATTTGAAGGCGTTATCTATTGATCAATTAACATACATAGCAGAGCAGCAAACAGCACGTCATCGTCTATATTCATTCGTACAAGGCGGGGCAACAGGTGCTGGCGGTCTATTATTATTAACGGCTGATTTTCCGGTTATGATTGCATTAAATGTGAAGGCTGTACAACTTATTGCGACATCATTTGGGCATGATGCGAACAAGCCGTATGAGATGATGCTCGCGTTGAAAGTATTCCATGCAGCATTATTACCAGCAAGACTTCAGCAATATGCATGGTACAATTTACTGAGAGAACTCGAGCAAGAAGATTCATTCTTTTATGAAGGAGACGAAGAAGTGTTAAAGCCAGCTTCTACTGAGGTTGTGTTAAAACAAATTTTGAAGACATTTTCGATTTATGCTCTTCGTCGTAAATTATTCCAAGGTATTCCTGTACTCGGAATGGCAATTGGCTCTACAGTGAACTATCGCTTAACGAGGAATGTTACTGAATTTGCAAATAAGTTTTATCAAGTACGCTACATATTAGAAAAAGAAAAGAGAGCATGAAAAAAAGCGAGAGGCCGAAGCCTTTCGCTTTTTAGTTTGTCGCATGTTTTTTGGACATTGGAATAGATACTGGTTTCTTTTCTGCTTTTGGATAGTAAATTAAATCCAATGTTTTTGCCTGCACGGCAATCGAAAGAATAGTAAAAGCGATTTCTGTCCAATTTAAATAATATAATGAAAGCGCAAGAACAATCGCGTCAAAGACGAAGAAAATTTGCCCAATTGTAAAACGAGTTCGTTTACTTAATACAATTGTCAAAATATCGTCTCCACCGGTTGCACCGCCAAATCGCAATATAAAACCGAGTCCAATACCAGCTAACGCACCGCCAACTATTGCAGCTATAAATAAATTATTTGATAAGTCTACCGTAAAAGGAGAATAATTTTCCATAAGGGAATAAAATACTCCGAATGAAATTGAACCTAAGAATGAATAGCCAACCATTTTTCTACCTAAAAATGAAGCGCATAGTAAAATAATTGGGATGTCCATTATTACAGTTGAAATAGATGGTGAAATATCATAAAAATTTTGGATGAATAGTGCAATACCTACAAAGCCACCTTCTGTTAAGTGGTTTTGGAAGTGAATGTGATATAGCGCTGCTGCTAAAATAAATGAACCGATTAAAACCATAAAAATTTCTTTAATAATTTGTCGACTTTGGATGTTCCTCATCGTTATTCCTTCTTTCCGTAGTTAGTAGTCCTTTTTGTGTTGTAAACTAACTACGAGCTCACATGTAGCTTTCAGTTAGTTTACGAAAAAACTAACTACGCTATATGTCGCTGAAGAAATAACGAATAATCCTCTCGTCCATCAATTCTCCCTACCTTCGTTTTAGTTTAAGTCTTAAAACGACTAAACAAAACGTGGAGTAGGATTCGTCATTTAGCAATCCTGCTCTTCTTTGTTTTGTTTAGCTAGTAACAATTAAGTCCTAAACAAAACGCTATGTGTAAGAAGAGTCTTTTTTTTGCCAAATTATCCTTCGGGCAATCATAATTTCCCCACTCTCGTATTTTTTTCGCTAGACTAAAGTATCTGAGCTGAAAAATACGCTACGTGTATGATTCGTCAATACGATGCCACATGCTCCTTCGAGCGATCATGATATCAAAATCCCTTCCTTCAAGATTTATATTATTATATCATACTTTCAAAAAATGTATGCGGATGGAAACCGACAATAAACGGAGGGAATCTACAAAAATTGTTATGTTTAAATATTTTTGTAGAAAAGCCTAAGCTATTCCGTAAGATTGGACTGTTTTTAAAGTTTGTCCAATAAGTAAGAAAAGATGGGTTTTTATTCAGTTGTATTGTTCTTATCACTTTTATCTTTAAAAAATGCATCCCAGCTAATCACACTTAAAAAAGTTAAAGCGATAATAATGAAAGCTCGCATAAGTTTGAAGCCTCCTTTTGTACATAGTATATGAATAATTCATTTTGGGATGTGTCATTTTTTTACAAATTTTAATTGTTATGAGATTATATTGATATAGATAGATGAAAGGGAGAGTGGAGATATGCTAAAAGACATGTTTAAAAGAAAAGAATTACAATGTGTTTCATGTCAGAAAAAGATTGAATACGAAGAAGAGCTTGTTGCTTTTGTGAAGTTGCCGAAAGAAAGAAGTATATTAGTTGGCCCGTTTGATGTATGTTTAGCAAAAACAGCGCAAGAAATATATTGTAAATCGTGTTACGACAAAAAAGCATGACCCAAAGTAATTGAGGGGCATGCTTTTTTTATTGGTGTGCTTTTCCCTCAGATACATTTTGGGTAAGACGATACCAAAGCCAAAGATCATTAATGATGGAAGCGAGATCGGCAATTTCTGAATTAAGTTTGCAAGAAATTTCGAAGTCTTCCTCGTTATTTAAATGATGTTGTTTTGCATTAATATAGTGTTCGAGTTCTTTTATGCGATCAGGAATTTTCCCGCGAACTTGTTCCCATCTTAGTAAAATAGCATGTTGCATTTTTTCGGGGATGTCTTCCCAGTCTTCTTGTAAATGCGGAATTTCAATTCCTAGATGTTCATCGTATAAGAAATACTTTTCCATAAGTTCACCCCCATTTTCCTGCTTATATTGTACATAAAAACAGAAAGAAGTTCGACGAAATTGTTTGAAAAAAATTTAAAATGCCCCTTGATACATTTTATAAAAGGTGTTAAAGTTTGAATTATTATAAAAGAAAATGAATATTTATTCTTTAGGGGGATGCAAAATGGAGAAGAAAAAAGTTGTGTTAGCATATTCCGGAGGTCTTGATACTTCCGTTGCAATTAAATGGTTACAAGAGAAGAATTATGATATTATCGCGCTTTGTTTAGATTTAGGGGAAGGTAAAGACTTAGCATTTGTAAAAGAAAAAGCACTTTCAGTAGGAGCAATTAAATCGTATATGATTGATGTTCAAGAAGAATTCGCGAATGAATATGCATTGATGGCATTACAGGCCCATACGTTGTATGAAGGGAAATATCCTCTCGTTTCGGCATTATCTCGTCCACTTATTGCGAAGAAATTAGTAGAAATCGCAGAACAAGAAGGTGCAACTGCAGTTGCACACGGATGTACAGGGAAAGGAAATGACCAAGTTCGTTTTGAAGTTTCTATTCAAGCATTGAATCCATATTTAGAAGTGATTGCGCCTGTGCGTGAATGGAAATGGTCACGTGAAGAAGAAATTGCATATGCAAAAGAAAACGATGTACCAATTCCGATTAATTTAGATAGCCCATTTTCAATCGACCAAAACTTATGGGGACGCAGCAACGAATGTGGAATTTTAGAAGATCCATGGGCAGCGCCGCCAGAAGATGCATACGAGATGACATTGGCATTAGAAGATACACCAAATAAACCAGAGTTTGTAGAAATTGGATTTGAAGCAGGAGTACCGACTACTTTAAACGGCACTGCATATTCGCTTTCTGAATTAATTAAAACGTTAAATGCACTTGCTGGCAAACATGGCGTGGGACGTATCGACCATGTAGAAAATCGCCTTGTCGGTATTAAATCTCGTGAAGTATATGAATGCCCAGCAGCAATGACATTAATAACAGCGCATAAAGAACTTGAAGATTTAACACTTGTGAAAGAGGTTGCTCATTTCAAACCGATGATTGAGCAAAAACTAACAGAATTAATTTATAACGGCTTATGGTTCTCACCTTTAAAACAAGCACTCAATGCTTTCTTACAAGAAACACAAAAACATGTAACAGGTACAGTGCGTGTGAAATTATTTAAAGGTCATGCAATTGTAGAAGGGCGTAAGTCTGAATACTCTTTATACGATGAAAAATTAGCAACGTATACTGTCGATGATGAATTTAATCATGATGCAGCAGTTGGTTTCATTTCATTATTCGGTTTACCTACAAAAGTATATAGCCAAGTGAATCAAAAGAAGGTGGAAGCGTGAGCAAACTTTGGGGCGGACGTTTTACAGAAGAAGCGGAAGCGTGGGTAGAAGAATTCGGAGCTTCTATTTCCTTTGATAAGCAATTGGTTAACCAAGATATAAAAGGTAGTATCGCACACGTTACAATGCTAGCAAAACAAGGCATCGTAACGAAAGAGGAAGCGGAGAAAATCAAGATAGGGCTTCAGTATTTATTACAAGAAGCAAAAGAGAATAAGCTTCAATTTTCGGTAGAAGCAGAAGATATTCATTTAAACATTGAAAAAATGTTAATTGAACAAATTGGCGAAGTAGGAGGGAAACTTCATACAGGCCGAAGCCGTAACGATCAAGTAGCGACAGATATGCACTTATATTTAAAAGAAAAAGTAGAACATATTATAAAAGCTACCAAACAATTGCAAACTGTTCTTGTTCATCAAGCGGAAAATAACATTGAAACAATTATGCCTGGCTATACGCACTTACAGCGTGCCCAGCCGATTTCATTTGCGCACCATATTCTTGCTTACTTTTGGATGTTAGAGCGCGATGTGAATCGTTATGAAGATTCGTTAAAGCGTATTAACATTTCACCATTAGGAGCAGGAGCACTAGCTGGCACAACATTTCCGATTGACCGAGAATATAGTGCGGAGCTCCTTGGATTTAATGGAATCTATGAAAATAGTTTAGATGCGGTAAGTGATCGTGATTTCATACTGGAGTTTTTAAGTAACTCATCTATGCTCATGATGCACTTATCACGCTTTTGCGAAGAACTTATTTTATGGAGTAGCCAAGAGTTTCAATTTATTGAAATGAGCGATCAATACGCGACAGGTAGCAGCATTATGCCGCAAAAGAAAAATCCCGATATGGCGGAACTCATCCGCGGAAAAACAGGCAGAGTATATGGCAATTTATTTAGCTTGCTTACTGTAATGAAAGGATTGCCGCTTGCTTACAATAAAGACTTACAAGAAGATAAAGAAGGAATGTTTGATACAGTGAAAACAGTAGAAGGATGCCTTCATATTATGGCGGGCATGCTTGAAACGATGACTGTAAACAAAGAAAAAATGGGGCAAGCTGTGACGCAAGATTTCTCTAACGCAACAGAAATTGCTGACTATTTAGCAAGCAAGGGACTGCCATTCCGTCAAGCTCATGAAATTGTTGGGAAGTTAGTTCTACATTGCACACAAAAAGGAATCTATTTATTAGATGTACCACTTGAAACATATAAAGAAATGAGTTCGTTATTTGAAGAAGATTTATATGAGGTTCTTTCACCGTATGCAGCTGTAAAGCGCCGTAACAGTGCTGGTGGAACAGGCTTTGAACAAATTGAAAAAGCTTTGGAGAAAGCGAAGAGTTTAACTAAAGAGGTTATTACAAATTAAGTTGGAAAGTACGCCATTCTGTTAAAGGGTGGCGTACTTTCTTTTTTTTTAGTATTCAAGTTATGATATAGTAAAAAATAATAATTGAGGGGAATCTATGAAAAGAACAATATTTATCGTTGTACTATTAATTAGCTTACTTGCAAATGTTAAAGTATTCCTTTTGGACAAATATATGATTGTTGGTGAACAAGAGAAGCGAGAAGAAGCGATTATTGCAACGATGTGGCATCTGCAAGAAAAAGGATATAAAGAAAGTGATATTTCATACATAAAACCGGCCTTTTATAGTAAAAACGGTTCTTACGGTATGAATGTACAGTTTAAAGATGAACCAAATGAATCGTATACATATAGAGTTTCGAAAGATGCTAAAACAAATGAACTAACTGTACACCAAGATAGCAATGCGCCAGGTGGTATGGGTGGGAAGCATCAGGAACTTAAATAGATAAGAGAGACTGCTAAAAAGTAATATTAGCAGTCTTTTATATTTTTAGAGATGCATCGAGCGTTTTATAGTCATTTTTCATAATGATAAAATGATGCTTCTCATGTATTGCTAATAGTTGAATAGATTGAATAAGGTTAGGATAGTGAGCAATTGGATCTAAAAATACGATATGTCCTGCAATATTTTCTTCTATATTTTGAACTAGTTTTTTTATTTCATTTGTTTCACGTGAAAGTAATTCTTCTAATTCATTTACATTCATAGCGTAATAGACTTTTTTTGAAGGGATTAAAATCCAAGGGGCTTTCATTCCTTTGCCATGCTTTTCTTTATATTCGGCATAAATGTCATGTATTTCAGTTGCAAATGGGGTATTTCTTCTTAATTTGGCATAGGGGATAAGAGCGAAAGAGAATTTAATCGCTACTTTTAGCATCCTTGCAATTAAATATAAGTGATAAAAGTGCTCACCAATAGACCATTTTGCGTCTTCTTTCTTATACCATAGTTGCTCTTGTGAAAGTGAATGAAGTTTAGGAAGGAATTGGTTTCTTTGTACATGTAATGTGTGAAAGTGTTTTGAGATATTTTCAGATTCCATAGTAGAGCATCCTCCATACATGTTTTTCCTAATTATAACATTTTACATGTGAATATAATTAAGCCTAGAACAATATGTTCTAGGCTTAATTATCCATCGATTAATCATACTTATGTCGATCTTCCGTAATTCGAATATACTCAATATCCATCAAATCTCGAAGTAGCGCTCCGTGACTTAGTTCAACCCCATGCTTTTCTTTAAAGTGTGAGCGAATTGTATTTAACATTTCGATTTCTTTTCCGTTTACATCTAAAATGATTCGTTCATAATCTTCCATAAAGCATCCTCCTTTTTTAAACACATATATTTTGTCCGTCTATTTCTAAAAAATGTATGTTGACCTAATGTTAGGAAATAAGAAAGGAATGGAAGATGAGACGTATTTATTTTATAGGGTTAATTTTGTACACGCTAATTGTATTACACGTTGCATTCCCAGAAATATTTTCATTTGAGAATGTAACAAAAATACATATAGCAATATTTATTTTTACTTTATTTGTAGTAGATTGCTGTATTTCTTTATGGATTTCTAGAAAAAAGAAAGTACAAGAAGTAAAAGATAAAAAAGAAATAGAACGGAAAAAGAGAAAACGTTCATTGTAGCTTGTCTTGTATTTATAGTAAGATATGTGAAATGAAAAACACCAAGCCCATGTGGACTTGGTGTTTTATTTATCCCGCATTAACGGGCAGTAAGACTCCCACCTCAAAATTCGGCGAATGCGAGGGAGTTAGGTGCGAGATCAACTGCCCGTAAACGCCCGATTGGTTCAACTAATAATCAGTGGGGGATGGACAAAACCCCCACTGATTAAAGTTTCACTTTATAAATTAAAGATCACCTTGCTCCTCATCACCACGAACAACAAGGACATCGCATTTCGCATAGCGAATAATATGTTCAGAGACGCTACCAATTAGGAAACGTTCTACAGCATTTAAACCAGTTGCACCGCACATAATTAAATCCACTTTATGTGTTGGGGCAATTTCTTTTGAGATTTTAGATTTTGGATTACCAAATTCTAATACAGTTTCCACTTTTTCAAGACCAGCTTCAACCGCAGTCTTTTTGTAGTCTTCTAATAAGTCTTCTGCAAAGAGGTTTGCACGCTCAGCAATAGCGCGGCTATAAGCCTCTACTGCGGAATATGCTTTCACATCAACGATATGAGCAATTGTTAATGTTGCATTGTTTCGTTTTGCGACTTGAATTGCTTTCTTAAAGGCTTTTTCTGCTTCTTTGGAACCGTCCACTGCAATTAAAATATTTGTATATGTATTATTCATAGTAGATTCCTCCCAATTCATTTTCATAACCGTTTACAACTTAATTATAAAACAAATTATGGTAATGTGCTTGCTAAAACGTTACAGAATTTTGAAAACTCTGTTTTAGTTCATTTTAGTTGTAATTGGAGCGAGAACTTGTTACATATGAAGTATAGCAATTTAAAAGGAGGCAGTTTTGTGAGACACGCGCTCATTACAGCCGGTACGAAAGGTTTAGGAAAGCAAGTAACAGAAAAGTTATTGGCTAAAGGATATTCAGTAACAGTAACGTATCATAGTGATATATGTGCTATGGAAATAATGAAAGAAACTTATAAAAATATGGCAGAACGTCTACAGTTCGTGCAAGCTGATGTCACGAAAAAGGAAGATTTACATAAAATAGTAGAAGAAGCGATGAGCCGTTTTGGCAAAATTGACTTTTTGATTAATAATGCTGGTCCGTATGTATTTGAACGGAAAAAATTAGTCGATTACGAAGAAGACGAATGGAATGAAATGATCCAAGGTAATTTAACAGCGGTGTTTCATTTATTAAAACTTGTCGTGCCGATTATGAGAAAACAGAACTTTGGTCGTATTATTAACTACGGTTTTCAAGGAGCAGATAGCGCGCCTGGATGGATTTATCGTTCAGCCTTTGCAGCTGCGAAAGTAGGGCTTGTTTCATTAACGAAAACAGTAGCTTACGAAGAAGCGGAATATGGTATTACTGCGAACATGGTTTGTCCTGGTGATATAATTGGTGAAATGAAAGAAGCGACGATTCAAGAAGCACGAAAGCTAAAAGATAGTAACACACCAATTGGTAGATCCGGAACAGGTGAAGATATCGCAAGAACTATTTCGTTTTTATGTGAGGAAGATTCGGACATGATTACCGGTACAATTATTGAAGTAACAGGTGCGGTTGATGTTATCCATAAACATCTCAAATAATGAGTAGTTGTAGTAATTGGACAGGTGATTTTCATATATAAGAATCATACTGTCCTTTTATGCGGAAGAAATTCTATCGGAAAACTTGTATTATTTTTTGTCAAATATTGAGATATTATGTTAAAATATAAGAGCGTAGAAAGCGCTTTAAAAAATGATTCAGGGGTCATTTCATAACTCAAGGGGGAACTAATAATGCGTATCGGTATTCCAACAGAAATTAAAAACAATGAAAACCGTGTGGCAATGACGCCAGCGGGAGCTGTACATTTAGTACAAAATGGTCATGAAATTTTTGTTCAAAAAGGAGCAGGTGTAGGATCAGGCTTTACAGATGAAGAATACGTACAAGCTGGTGCAAAACTTGTTGAAACTGCTGAAGAAGCATGGAATCAAGATATGGTTATGAAGGTAAAAGAGCCAGTTGAAAGTGAATACGGTTATTTCCGCGAAGGTTTAATTTTATTCACATACTTACATTTAGCTCCAGAGCCAGAATTAACAAAAGCATTAATTGATAACAAAGTTGTATCAATTGCATACGAAACAGTACAATTAGAGAATCGTTCTTTACCATTACTTGCACCAATGAGTGAAGTTGCAGGCCGTATGGCTGCGCAAATCGGTGCACAATTCCTTGAGAAAAACAAAGGCGGTAAAGGTATTTTACTTGCAGGTGTTCCAGGAGTTAAACGCGGTAAAGTAACAATTGTCGGCGGTGGTCAAGCTGGTACAAACGCAGCAAAAATTGCAGTTGGTTTAGGTGCAGATGTAACAATCATTGACTTGAGTGCAGAACGTCTTCGTCAATTAGATGATATTTTTGGTAATCAAGTAAAAACGTTAATGTCTAACCCATACAACATTGCAGAAGCTGTTAGAGAATCTGATCTTGTAATCGGTGCAGTATTAATCCCAGGTGCAAAAGCACCAAAACTTGTAACAGAAGAAATGATTAAATCAATGGAACCAGGTTCTGTCGTTGTAGATATCGCGATTGACCAAGGTGGTATTTTCGAAACAACTGACCGTATTACAACTCACGACAACCCAACTTATGAAAAACATGGTGTTGTTCATTATGCAGTTGCAAATATGCCAGGTGCGGTTCCACGCACATCAACTCTTGCGTTAACAAACGTAACAGTACCATATGCAGTACAAATTGCTAACAAAGGCTACAAAGATGCTTGCTTAGGCAACTCTGCATTACTAAAAGGTATTAACACATTAGATGGATATGTAACATTCGAAGCAGTTGCAGAAGCGCACGGCTTACAATATGCTGATGCGAAAGAGCTTCTTGAAAAAGCTCCTGCTTTATCATAATAGAAATAAAATAAAGACCTTTCCTTTGTAGGAAGGGTCTTTTTGTTTAAACTAATTATCTAATTTCTTCACAATTTTCAAGCCGAACATCATTGTGAAGAAAAGAATTCCAAACAAGTAATACAGGGCATACTCAACTCGTATCGTCGAATTTTTGTCAGTGATATATAAAATAAATAGTATCGCAGAGCCGATTAAATGAGAGAGGCCGAAAATTTGCGCCATAAGTTTTAAACTCATTTTCTCAATTCGTTCATCTATCTCAGGTAATGGATATTTCTCGGACTCTTTCTTTTTTTTCTTAAAGAATATTCGTTTCACTACAAATAGTACCAAGGCTAAGAGTATGTATACGCCAGCGAATAGAAGGACAGAGCGAATCGTTTCTTCATCATTACTATTGAAATAAAGAAAAATTGATCCTAACACTAAAATGGTAAGATGTGAAATGAATTCTTGATTAAAAGTATTTTTCATTCTATTTCCTCCCTAGTTTTATCTAATTGAAATAAATCTTCTACTTTACAGTTGAAAAACTCACATAATTTCAATGCTAATTCTAAACTTGGGTTGTATTTATTCTTCTCGATAGCGATGAGGGATTGTCTAGTGATTTGAACAGAGGAAGCTAATTGCTCTTGGGTGATGCCTCTAACGACGCGGAATTGTTTTACTTTATTTTGTATCAAATATACAAAGTCTCCTTTTTGTAAATTTGTTACATTTATTATATCCATTTTTAGGAAATAAGTAAATAAAACTTTACAAAAAGTAAACAAAACTTTACGAGAGATATCGCTTGTTGCAATGTATATTTTTGTGATAATTTGGAATTAAACGGAAAGTGAAAGTCGATAGAGGGGATTGGGTGGGGAGAACTATGGAAACAGTAAATCTATTAGAGTTAACAAAAGATATTAAAGACCAACATAAGAACTTCGTCGTTTCAAATGTAAATAGTCATTGTTTACGAATTGCTGTATTTGCTGGTGAATATGATTGGCACTATCATTCTAATTCGGATGAATTATTCATTGTGTTAGAGGGAGAATTACTGATCGATTTTCAAGATAGAGAGACGGCAGTTTTAAAGTCAAATGATTCTATTTTAATTCCAGCAGGTACAATTCATAGAACGAGAGCGTTGAAGAGAACGGTAAATCTTTGCTTTGAAAATGTAGAGGCGGATACAGTAATTGTGGAGGTCGTATGAGAAGGTTAGAGATTGAAGAATACGATAAAGTAATTCCGCTTTTAGAAGGGAATCAACGAACAACAACTTTTGCGTATGCAGTTTGTGATCAAATCATAGATGGTGAAATTTTTACAAATGAGAAATTAACAGCAGGACTAATCGTTACAGCTAACGGCATTTATTATTTGTTTGGCGACACTTATGACCGAAGTTTTAACGAAGATTTAGTTTCATATATTGAAACAGCTATTGAAAAAACAGAGAAACGATTTACACTGTTCACTTCGAGTAAAGAGTGGGAAATGATTATTGAAGAGCGTTTTAGTAATGTACTCCGGAAAATTCCAAGAATGACATTTCAATTTCAAAGAGAAGTTCTTGAAGAAAGAAAACAAGATTTTAACAAAAATACATATGAAGTTAAGCGTATTGATAAAAGCAATATAGAAAGAAGTAATGAATTTACAGAGGAATATTACAAAGAATATTGGGGATCAAAAGAAGCGTTTTTAAATAGTGGCTTTGGTTTTTGTATAGAACAAGATGGGATAATCATAGCTGAATGCGTCTCAATATTTAGCGGGAATGGTTTTGCTGAAATTGATATTGCTACGCATGAGGCATATCAAGGGAAAGGATTAGCTAAAGTTGTCGCAACAAGTTTCATTGAACATTGTATACAAAATCATATTATACCGTGCTGGGATTGTAATGTGGATAATATTCCTTCGCAAAAGTTAGCTAGTAAAATAAGTTTTCATAATCCAGTAGAATATGATCTATTTGTGCGTAAGAAAATGGGGGAATAAAAATGAATGTGGAATTAACGAGATTTAAAGTAAAGCAAGGTAAAAGTCATCGTGTAGATGAATGGATGAAGCTTCTTAATGACAATATGAAAGAAGTGCTTTTGACATTAAACGACGAAAAAATGTATGTCGAGACAATTTTCCGGGAAATAAGAGATGGAGAAGAGTACTTATATTGGTATTCTGTGCAAGGAGAAGGTGGTACTCTTGTCGAAAATTCTCATCATGAAATTGATAAAAAACATTTAGCGTTTTGGTATGAATGTATTGATGAGGATGATCCGGCTGTCGATATGAAGACGGAAGTCGTTATGATTCAAGATGTTGTGAAAGAAGCGATGAAATAATAGAATAGTATTTTTGGGAGAAGCACATCAAAACAGATGTGCTTTTTATTATGAAAATTTTTTTTTAGAAAAGCTGTATACATTTTACGCTCTCAAACGTTGAGTATATAGAAAGGAGAGCCGAATGAGTCATGATACGTTTGAAACATTATTAATAGAAAAGTCAAAAGCTGTATTTGGATACTTAATTAAGATTGGAGCAGATAGAAAAGAAGCGGAAGATATTGTGCAAGATACTTTGTATAAAGCTTTATTGCTTATAGGGGAAATACCGCTAGAACATTTAACTCCTTGGCTATTTAGAGTTGCGATCAATCAGCACCGAGATTTACACCGAAAAGAAAAAAGATTAAATCCAATTGCGATTGAATCAGTTGTTCTTATAGGTCAAAAGTCATTAGATGAAGTGCTTTTGACAAGTGAACTACAAGGCGAGGTACAAGAAATATTGGAGACGATGACAGAGGATTATCGTCATATTTTACTGTTGAAATATGAGTATGAACTATCTTATAAGGAAATTGCCATTTTATTAAGTATGAAAGAAGAAACAGTGAAAACAAGTTTGTACCGTGCAAGAAATCAATTTAAAAAATTGTATAGGAGGAGAACTAATGAGTCGGAAAGACTTTGATTTGAATATGGATGATAAGCAGATGAAGACTTTGATGAAGAGGGCGAAGAGGAAGCAGCTTTTTAGAAATTTTGTCATCTCAATCTTTGCATCTACTTTAGTGATCGTTGGATCTTTCACCTTAATAGTATATTTAAAACAAAAGAACTTTAATGAGATGGAAAAAAGAGTATTTGCAGAGCAAACTGTAACGGGGCCTAACATAAAATTTTATTCTCATAGAAAATTAAATATGGGTTTAATGAGCGATTCTATTATGTATAGTTCGTATAAAAATATTTCGGGTCAACCGGTTAAGTGGATAGATGAAATATATGAATATGATGTATGGGGCTATATGTCAAGAAGTCATAATGGAAATACGCATTTAGAGGAAGAACTATCGAATATAGACGAAGCTGAAACTTTGCAGGACTACAATATACAAACGATGCAACGCGAAATGAGGTTTTATTTGCCGTTCATGAAGTATGTAAATTATGCGAATGATTTAAATCAAATTGGGGATTTAAAAAATAAAGTCGCGGAAGTGGCTCTATCGTTTGATAAAGCGTATACGATGGATGAAATCATGAGAATACTACCAAAAGGTGTACAACCAGTTTGGTTTTGGGTAGATACATACAATGAAAAGAAACGAGATGAATATGTTGGTTTAACAGATCCGAAAACGGGTGCTGTTTTAAATGCTGAAAAATCTACTCTTGTCTATGGATTTACAGGAAGCTATGCTAAAAAAGAAGAAGAAATGAAAATGGATTTTGAGAGGCATTCAAAAGAATTTATGGGAGCAATGAAAACATTAGCAGAAGATGAACGACATATGGATAATGCGAAAGATTCGTATAAGGAAATAAAAAACACAAAACCAAAAGATCTACCAATATACGGTGTAGTCGTAACCGGAAAAATAGAGGATTTACAAAGTTTACAAGGTGCGCCATATATTAAGGCGGCTGTAAGAGGTGTAACAGTTGAGAAATATTGATTACAACTAATTAATGTGAATAATCAGAAAATTTATGTTATAATATGGGAAAAGGAGGTTTATATGAGGCAAATACATGGAGCAATTTATATTTACATAACAATGTTTTTCGTGGGGATATCCTATGGTTTAGGGCACGTGTATTCGCATCCTATATTAACTTTTTTAAGTGGAGCATGTATGGTGATTGCGTTTCTTGTCCACCTCTTCTCAGTTTGGATCGTGAAATTTCAAATAAATATTAGTGAGATAGAAGAAGGCACTTTTTAAGAGCCTTCTTTTTTAATAATATTGGCGAAGCCCCTGTAGTAATTTTTCAATTTCGCATTCAGTTTCTTTACATATAGACATTGTACGTAATCTGAAAAATAAGCTACGTAAGAAAGATTTTATATTTCCGAATAGAAATTCGTACGAGTTAATATGTAGTGTCGGTTTTTGAACTTGCAATTGAGCTACTAGATCACGAAGGGCTAATATGAGTACTTCTTCCTCTAGACCATTTTGCAGCATTGCGACAATTGGACAAACGATACGTTCATCTTCTTCATACTTGTAATAGATGGAATGGACACAAACTTTATTTAATAAAGTTGTTAGTATTTCTCCGTAATGTGAAGTTCCCAGTTTAGGATTATTAACAAGCGCTTCAAATGTATCTGAAACATGAGCGATACTATGTGCCCAGCCACGGTCTTGAACATATCCTCGTAAGTCATGTTCTTTGTTCATATATAGAATTAATTTATCTTTTACATTTAAAATATCAGACTGTGATAAGAAATGATGTTTTGTATCAGCATCAATAATGAGCGCAATTAATAATGTCGTAAATGCTCGGGTAAATACAGCATCATCGTCATCTAAGTGAACCTTATAAAATAAATATTTTTCACTGATGCTTTCTGAGAATAGTTTCTGTAAGTGGGTGTGTGAAATATAGTCCTTCTTGATTAGATGATAAAAAGTAGAGTAAATGAGTTTGTCTCTTAAATAGCTATCGGTAACACCGATATGTTGAAGCATACTTGAACTTAAAGAATCAATATGAAGTGTGTTGTTGATTATGTAATTATTATTACGAATTTCTTCTAACTGCTGTTGTAACATATAACCCTCCTATTTTAGAAAATTCTGTATATTAATAGTATAATGGAAGGAAGAAATAGACAAGAAATAAGTTCTTTTGAATGACTCGATATGGGGGATCGTTATGAGGAAAGCCACGTTCTTCTTCATTAGTATTTTATTTCTAATAATATTATCAGCGTGTACTACGAAAACAGTAGAGCAAGTAGGAGTAAAAGAAGAACCTAAAGAAGGGTATATCATATTAAGAAATGACACGGTATTTTTTGTCGGTGATAAAACGTTTAAAACAAAAGTAGAGTTGCAAAATTATATAGAACAACAAATAAATAAAGAACATCCATCAGATACAATTTTGAGGCTGAATGATAAAAGAGCCTATGATCAATTAAAAACAGGGGATAAAATAAAAGTATGGTCTTCTCAAGTACTTGAAAGTTATCCAGCAAAAATGATTGTAGAGAAACTTGAAATAGTAGAGAAATAGAAAAAGGTAGCGATCACGCTACCTTTTTTATTATTTCACAAATTGTAATTCTTTCGGGAATTTCGTTAAAATTTCTGATCCGTCTTTTGTGATGTAAATATCATCTTCAATACGAACGCCACCTACGTTTGGTACGTAAATACCTGGTTCGATTGTAAAGACCATACCTTCTTTTAATAGAGAATCGTTGCCTTCTTTTACATCTGGATATTCGTGTACGCTAATTCCAAGTCCGTGACCAAGGCGGTGTGGGAAGAAGTCTCCGTAACCTGCATCTGCGATGACAGAGCGAGCAGCGTTGTCGATTGCGCCAAGTGTAACGCCTGGTTTACATGCTTCAACTGCTTGTAGTTGTCCAGCAAGTACAGTGTTGTAAATGCGAGTTTGTTCTTCAGAAATATCACCAAACGCTACTGTACGTGTAATGTCAGAGCAGTAACCTTCAATAATTACACCTAAATCAAATAGTACGAAATCGCCGCGTTTCATTTTGTTTGCACCTGGAATACCGTGTGGAAGAGCAGAGTTTGCACCTGCTAATACCATCGTATCGAATGACATTTTATGGATGCCTTTTGTTTTTAATTCATGCTCAATAATTGCTAATACTTCTAGCTCGCTGCGGTTTTCTTTAATTGCATTTACACCAACTTCAACAGCATAGTCTGCCATTTTAGCTGCTTCACGTAAAATAGAAAGTTCTTTTTCATCTTTAATTAGGCGAAGCTCGCGAACTTTCTCTTCAGCTGATTTGAAAGCCGCTTTCGGGAATAATTTCGTTAACTCTTCGTAGCGCTCTACGTTTAAATGTTCTTTTTCAATTGCAACTGCATTTGCATCAATACCACGATCTTTAATTGCTTTTGCAATCATATCCCATGGTTTGTCAGTATCAGTAAATCCGATAATTTCATGTGCCCAGCCAGCGTTACGCGCTTGGCCTTCTTCCATTTTAGGACAAATTAAAATAGGCTCTTTTTCTTGGAATACAAACATACCAAGTAGTCTTTCATGTGGTTCGCAGTGGAAGTTTGTCATGTAGAAGACGTTTGGTGTAGAAGTTAAGAACGCAGCTTCTACGTTTTTTTCTTTTAGCCATTGCATTAAATTTTCTAATCTAGCATTCATCGATAGGCACCCCCGAGATATTTAATTACAAATATAACTTTACATCGGATGAAAGCGTTATGACAAGTAAATAGATGTTAGAAAAGACAGGGAATTAAGAAATCATGTAGAATAAAAAGTGTGAATGTGAATAGGGGAGGAATGGAATGATGAAAGTATCTTATCACGGGCATTCAGTTGTAAAGATTGAAACGAATGGAAAGGTTATTTTAATTGACCCATTTTTAACGGGGAATCCGAAAACAGATTTAAAAGCAGAAGATGTAAAAGTTGATGCGATTATTTTATCGCACGGACACGGTGATCATGTCGGCGATACAGTAGCGCTAGCAAAAAAAAATAATGCGGTTGTTGTGGCGCCGTTTGAACTAGCGACATTTTTAGGATGGCAAGGTGTAAATACACATCCAATGCATATTGGAGGTTCACACGAATTTAACTTCGGTAAAGTGAAATTTACGCAAGCATTCCACGGTTCTAGTTATATTGATGAAGAAAATAAAACAATTACATATACAGGTATGCCAGCTGGTATTTTGTTTACGGCAGAGGAGAAAACTGTATATCATGCAGGAGATACTGCTTTATTCTCTGATATGAAGTTAATTGGAGAACTTAATAACGTTGATTTAGCATTTTTACCAATTGGTGATAATTTTACAATGGGGCCAGAAGATGCTGTTTTAGCTGCAAAATGGGTAGGTGCGAAAACAGTTGTACCGATGCATTACAATACGTTCCCAGTTATTGAACAAGACCCTTATCAATTTGTAGAAAAACTACAAAATTGTACAGGGAAAGTATTAGAAGCTGGAGAAAGTATTACACTATAAAAAAGAAACCCTTCATTTGAACAAACAAGTGAAGGGTTTTTTACGTGTGTAGCACAGCTTTTAAAGTTTGCGCTTGTTTTGGTGATTTTTTTCTTTTTGGGAGTGGCTGTTCGGGTGTTTCATTCAATTCAATTGCAACCTTTTTTCCATCTACGAAAGCTAAAAATACAGCACCTACAACCTCTAAAAATTTTTTTATCATTTATTCGCTCCTTTGTTTCATTTCTTGTCTTAATTGTATATGGAAGCGTGTGGACAAGCTATCGAACGAGATGACAATACCATTACATTGTTGTAATGGAAGGATTAGTGTAATGTAAGGAGCATTTTGTTATAAAAAAAATAGTACAGACATACAAAGAGAGAGTGTAACAGTTTTGAAAATATAGTATACTGAAAATACAACACATGAAGAATTTAGGGAAAAGAAAGTATGGTGAAACCATTTGGCTACCAAACATAATCAAATTTTAGAACATATTAATAGCCTGCCAGTAGGGCATAAAATTTCTGTGAGGCAAATTGCGAAAGATTTAGGTGTAAGTGAAGGGACAGCTTACAGAGCAATTAAAGATGCAGAAAATAAAGGATATGTTAGTACAATTGAACGTGTCGGAACAATTCGAATTGAACAAAAGAAGAAAGAGAATATTGAAAAACTGACATATGCAGAAGTCGTTAACATTGTCGATGGTCAAGTGCTTGGAGGCAGAGACGGACTACATAAAACATTAAATAAATTCGTAATCGGGGCTATGAAATTAGAAGCGATGATGCGCTATACAGAAGCAGGGAACTTACTTATTATCGGTAACCGTACGAACGCACATCAACTAGCATTAGAAGCTGGAGCTGCGGTGTTAATTACGGGTGGATTTGATACGGAAGATCATGTGAAGAAATTAGCAGACGAGTTAAAGCTACCGATAATTTCGAGTAGCTATGATACATTTACGGTCGCAACGTTAATTAACCGTGCTATTTATGATCAGCTTATTAAGAAAGAAATTGTACTCGTTGAAGATATTTTAACACCAATTGAAGAAACGTTATATTTAAAGCCAAGTGATACAGTACAGCAATGGCATGCCTATAATGAAGAGACGATGCATGGACGTTATCCAATTGTTGATGAAAATAAAAAGGTGCTAGGTATCGTAACTTCCAAAGATATGATTGGTGTTGTGAAAGAAACACCAATTGATAAAGTAATGACAAAGCATCCAATTACGGTAAATGGAAAAATGTCTGTCGCAGCTGCGGCACGTATGATGGTGTGGGAAGGTATTGAGTTACTTCCTGTTGTTGACGAAGGAAATAAATTACAAGGAATTATTAGCCGCCAAGATGTACTTCAGGCGCTGCAAATGATTCAGCGTCAACCGCAAGTTGGTGAAACAATTGATGATATTGTAACGAATCAATTTATGACTCCGAAAGAAGCGAAAAATGAGCATCTATACCAATTTTCAGTGACACCACAAATGACCAATTCGATCGGGACGTTATCTTACGGCGTATTCGCAACGATTGTGACCGAAGCAACGAATCGCGTCATTCGTGCGCAGAAGAAGAGTGACTTAATTGTTGAGAACTTAACCATTTATTTCGTAAAGCCAGTTCAAATTGATAATGTTGTATCAGTTCATCCGAAAGTATTAGAAATTGGGCGTAAATTTGGTAAGGTTGATGTAGAAGTGCATCATGAAGGTAATGTTGTTGGAAAAGCATTGCTTATGGTGCAATTGATCGACAAATAAAAAGATGGAACAAATCGCTTTGATTTGTTCCATCTTTTTTGTTTTATAGGTGTTGTCCATCGCTAAAGATGTAAGCGAGTTTTAGTAGAATATGTATAAGGCTGAGTAGGAGTAGGAAAATTATGCTTATTTGGTATGTAGGAGAGGGGTTATATGGAGAGACAATTATATAATGAGAAATAACAGAATATTAATTCTTTTAGATTATATACTATGTTATAATCGGATTGTAAGATAATGGATGTCGGAAGGGGGATGCAATATGTCATCAGAATTACTCTTTTTTGGTGGTATCGCACTCTTTTACTTTCTTGTGATGATACCAATTCAATACTTATATTTACAAGGATTAAATGAAAAAAAGAAACGAACAGGATTATCTCAGCAAGAACTGTACAAACAGATGTCCTTTGAAGAAGAACAATTACATTTTCACGTACAAGGCAATCTATTTAATATACCTTCTGCGTTTGTTGCAAGTATGATTTTGAAGATTAAGGGACGTAAAAAAGCATCACAATATTGATGCTTTTTTACGTTGTTTTATAAGATTCAGCTTCTTTTACTGCTAATGGTAGAAAATGTTTATATTGGCGGAATCCATTAAATGTACTCGCAGTGCCAAATAAAATAAACAAAACACCAACGATGATGCGGGCAGTTGAAAGCTCTAAAAAAAATTGGTTTATCCCAAAGAATAGGACGAATAAGCCGAGTGCCATAGCGGATTTCCCTGAGAGCCAACCTTTCTCCATTGGACGGTTTGTACGAAAGAATTTTGTTTTATAGAAGAGATACAACATAAATGAGACGATAATACAGAAAACTAATACTGGCATAATGCACACTCCCATCGCTTTATATAAAATAGTGGAGAATAAAGAAATATCTAAACTTTCTAACTTTTATTATAAAGCAATTGTTCGCATGTATGAAATATTTTCCGCTATAATGGAGGATAAAGTGAAACTTTAATTAGTGTGGGGATATTTCCCCCACACTAATTATTAGTTGAACGAATCGGGCTTTTACGTGCAGTTGATCCGCCGCTTAACTTTGTCTCATTGGTTTCAATGTATTTTGAGGTGGGAGTCTTACTACACGTTAATGCGGGATAAAGTGAAGAAGTTGAATGAAAAGGAGATTATACATATGCATGAACAAATTTTAGGAGCAATTAAAGAGTTTGATACAATTATTATTCATCGTCATGTGCGTCCGGATCCAGATGCGTTAGGTTCTCAGTGCGGACTTGGTACAATTTTGCAAGAATCGTTTCCAGAGAAAAATATTTATATGGTTGGGTACAACGAGCCTTCTTTATCGTTTTTACGAGTAATGGATGATATTGAAGATAGTGTATATGAAGATGCACTTGTTATCGTTTGTGATACAGCAAATCAAGAGCGTGTTTGTGATCAGCGTTATACAAAAGGAAAGATGTTAATTAAAATTGATCATCATCCGAATGAAGATCCGTACGGAGATATTACGTGGGTGGATACGACAGCAAGCTCTACAAGTGAGCTTATTTATGAGTTTTATTCTTATGGAAAAGATAAAGGATTAACGATTTCAAAGGAAGCAGCTCGCCTTATTTTAGCGGGTATTGTTGGAGATACAGGCCGCTTCTTATTCCCAAATACAACAGCGAAAACACTTCGTTACGTAAGTGAGCTTGTTGATATGGACGTGAAATTCACGGATTTATACAATGAAATGTATAAGACGAAAGAGAAAATTGCTCGTTTAAACGGTTATATTTTACAAAACTTTACGATGGTAGAAGAAGGAGCAGCGTACATTAAATTAACGAAAGAGGTATTAGAAAAGTTTGATGTACTTCCTTCTGAAGCATCTGGTGTTGTCGGAGCGCTTGGTAATATTGATGGATTAAAGGCGTGGGTTCTATTTTTAGAGGAAGACGATGTTATTCGTGTTCGTCTTCGTTCAAAAGGACCGGTTATTAATAAATTAGCAATGCAATATAACGGTGGAGGACATCCGATGGCTTCTGGTGCAAAAGCATCTTCTTGGGAAGAAGCGGATCGTCTTTTTGCTGATTTACGTGAGCTGTGCAGATAAGAGCTTATATGTTAAAACGAAAAGAAGGAGAGGTGTAGAATCCCTCCTTCTTTTCGTTTATTTTTCTTTCTCTATATCAATACTAATTTCAAGTACGGTATCAAAAGAGACTGTGTCTACTTTAAAGCGATATATACGATCGTAATGTTTGTACGTTTTATTTTCGATTACCTTTTTGAGTAGGTCTTTATTTTTGGCGATGCTTTGAATGTTTTTCGTTAAAAGATGTTGGAGATCGTTATGGATAGAAGTGGTCATATTTTCGAGTGTAAGGTTGTCTAAGTCATATTTTTCTCGATTTATAATTTTTATTTTGATTTCTTGAATTGTTAAGAGCCGCTTATTTTCCGTATTCAATTTCTCTTGATCTTCGAGAAGGACATGGAGTTTTGCTTCTTGCTTTTCTATAATTTCTTTTTGTTCTGCTATTTTACTAGCTTGTTCTTGCTGGAAAACACCGTATATGTACAAAAAAATAAACCAGCTCAAAACCCCTCCAACAGCAGCACCAGCTAAAACTAAATACCACCTTTTTGCTGTATTGGCACTTGGTACTCTCATACATGTTCCTGTGTAAGCCATTTAATAATAATAAGACCAGTTTGCATACCACCAGTTGCGAAAAAAATAAGGAGAATTTGTTTTACGATATCTTTCATATCTCCGCCAAAGAAGCTTCTTTCAAAGCTATAAAAGGTATCGAACGTTCCACCAATTGCTGCAACGAGTGCCCAAATTCTTAAATTTTGGGCAAATTGATTAATATAAGTTAGAGCTGGTTTTCCGATGAGAAATGCACCAAATCCACCAATTAATGAACCACCAAGTATAACTCCAAAGGCAATAAAGTAACTAATAATAAGCAGAGAGAAAAAAGTATGTTCTCTTACATCCATCGTCATTCCCCTTTCTTCTTCATATATATGGACAAAGTATGAGAAGTATGTTTTGATTTCCGCTTTCCTCATCACCTATAATAAAAGTAGTCAAATAGGTAAAGAGAGGGTACAACAGTGAAGTTTGTGCATTTACAATGTCAAACCGTTTTTAGTTTATTAAAGAGTGCTTGTAAAATTGATGAGCTTGTCATTCGGGCGAAAGAGCTTGGATTTTCATCGCTGGCCATTACGGATGAAAATGTCATGTATGGAGTTATTCCGTTTTATAAAGCATGCAAGAAAAATGGTATACAGCCTATTATCGGCTTAACAGCCTCTATTTTTAGTGAAGAGGAAGAAAGGTCTTATCCACTCGTCTTACTCGCTGAGAATGAAATAGGCTATCAAAATTTATTAAAGATTTCTAGCAGTATTATGACGAAGTCAAAAGAGGGTATTCCGAAGAAATGGCTTGCTCATTATGCGAAAGGATTAATTGCGATTTCACCAGGGAAAGATGGGGAAATTGAACAGTTATTATTAGAAGACAAAGAGAGTCAGGCTGAAGAAGTAGCCCGCACGTATCAAAATATGTTCGGCAATTTTTATATAAGTTTACAGTATCACGCGATTCAAGATGAACTGCTTTTGCAAGAAAAACTGCCTGAATTTATTAATAAGGTAAACGTTCCAGTCGTTGCAACAAATGATGTGCGCTACATTAATCAAAGCGATGCACTTGTTCATGAATGTTTATTATCTGTTGAGGGTGGAACGAAAATGACTGATCCAGATAGGCCGAGGATGAAAACGGATCAGTATTATTTAAAGTCGTCGGATGAAATGGAAGCACTATTTTCTCATACTGAGGAAGCGATTCAAAACACAATAAAAATCGCGGAGCGTTGCCAAGTGGAGATTCCTTTCCAGGTAAATCAACTACCTAAGTTTCCTGTTCCATCTAACGAGACGAGTGATATGTACTTGCGCCGTGTTTGTGAAGAAGGCTTGCAGAAACGATATGGCGTGCCGAAAGAAGTGCATATAAAGCGTTTGGATCATGAATTAAATGTTATTTCCCGCATGGGATTTAGTGATTATTTCCTCATTGTATGGGACTTTATGAAATATGCACATGAAAATCATATTTTAACAGGACCAGGACGTGGATCAGCAGCTGGTTCGCTCGTTTCTTACGTATTGGAAATTACAGATATTGATCCGATTGAATATGACTTATTATTTGAAAGGTTTTTAAATCCGGAACGTGTGACACTTCCAGATATTGATATTGATTTTCCAGATATAAGACGTGATGAGATGATTCGATATGTGAAAGATAAATATGGTCAGCTTCGTGTTGCACAAATTGTAACGTTCGGAACCCTTGCAGCAAAAGCTGCAATTAGAGACATTGCTCGTGTAATGGGGCTACCGCCAAGAGATATTGACATATTTTCAAAACTTATTCCATCAAAGCTTGGTATAACATTAAAAGATGCATATGAGGAATCACAATCACTCCGTGAGTTTATACAAGGGAATCTTTTGCATGAGCGTGTGTTTGAAATTGCAAAACGTGTAGAGGGATTACCGCGGCATACGTCTATTCATGCAGCTGGCGTTATTATGAGCCAAGAACCGTTAACGGGGAGTGTAGCAATCCAAGAAGGGCATAACGATGTTTATGTTACGCAATATCCAGCTGATGTATTAGAAGAACTTGGCCTGTTAAAGATGGACTTTTTAGGTTTACGTAATTTAACGTTACTTGAAAATATTATGAAGTTTATCGTTAAAAAAACGGGGGAACAAATTGATATAAGAAATCTACCTCTTCAAGATGAAAAGACGTTTCAATTGTTAGGGAGAGGGGATACAACAGGTGTATTCCAGCTTGAATCAGGTGGTATGCGAAATGTACTTCGCGGGTTAAAACCGAATGAATTTGAAGACATAGTCGCTGTTAACTCGTTATACAGACCAGGACCGATGGAACAAATTCCAACCTTTATTGAATCGAAGCATGGAAAAAGAGGAATTGAATATTTACATCCAGATTTAAAGCCGATTTTAGAACGAACATACGGCGTAATTGTATACCAAGAACAAATTATGCAAATCGCATCGAAGTTAGCTGGATTTTCGCTCGGAGAAGCGGATTTACTGCGCCGTGCAGTGAGTAAAAAGAATCGTGATATTTTAGATCAAGAACGTAAACATTTTGTTCAAGGTTGTTTGAAAAACGGATACGATGAGACATCATCAGAACGAATTTACGATTTAATTGTAAGATTTGCGAATTACGGTTTTAACCGAAGTCACGCTGTAGCTTACAGTATGATCGGATATCAGCTTGCATACTTAAAAGCAAATTATACGCTGGAATTTATGACAGCATTATTATCAAGTGCAATTGGTAATGAAGATAAGATTGTGCAGTATATACGAGAAACGAAGCGGAAAGGTTTTCACGTCTTACCGCCGTCTCTTCAGAGAAGTGGTTACAATTTCCAAATAGAAGGAAATGCGATTCGTTATAGTTTACTTTCGATTCGGAATATCGGAATGGCTACAGTGACGGCGTTATTGGAAGAACGAGAGAACAAAATGTTCGAAGATTTATTTGAATTTTGTCTTCGTATGCCATCAAAGTTTGTCACAGAGCGAAATTTAGAGGCTTTCGTCTGGTCTGGATGTTTTGACGATTTTGGTGTTTCGAGGACGACTTTATGGAAAAGTCTTAAAGGGGCGTTAGAGTACGCAAACCTTGCACGTGATTTAGGAGATGCTGTTCCGAAATCAAAATACGTACAAGGAGAAGAGCTATCCTTTATTGAACAGTTAAATAAAGAGAAGGAAGCACTCGGTTTTTATCTATCTAGCTATCCGACAGCGCAGTATGTGAAGTTAGGAAAAGAATTAGAAATTCCATCTCTTGCTCAGGCGATGCGACATAAGAAAAAAGTACAAAGGGCAATCGTATATATAACAAGTGTGAAAGTTATTCGTACGAAAAAGTTACAAAAGATGGCGTTTATTACATTCTGTGATCAAAATGATGAAATGGAAGCTGTTCTTTTCCCGGAAACATATATACATTTTTCAAACAGGCTACAAGAAGGAGAAATTGTTTTAGTTGATGGCACGATTGAGCAAAGAAATCATAAGTTACAATGGATTGTGAATGGACTATATCCGCTAGAAGAAATGGATGTTTATGAAGAGATGAAAGAAGCGTCTGTTTACGTGAAGTTGCCGTCTCAGTATGAAAAAAAGCTTGTAAATCAAGTTACAAAAACATTGTTTGACTATTCAGGTTTTGCGAAAGTACTAATTTATTATGAAAAGGAACATAAAATGGTACAATTATCTCGAAGTTTATCAATTCATCCAAGTGAAGAATGTTTAGGAGCACTTCGTGAAATTGTCGGTGACGAAAATGTCGTTGTGAAAATATAATGGACAATTTCCCTACACTTCGATTATTATAGTAGTAGTGTTCGTGGTCAGACCACTTGGAGAAATTGATATCAGCAAGAATAATTTGAGGAGAGTGGATAGTTTGTCAACACTTCGTGAAGAAGCACTTCACATGCATAAAGTGCATCAAGGAAAATTAGAAACTGTATCAAAAGTAAAAGTAGAAAATGCAAAAGATTTAAGTCTTGCATATTCTCCAGGGGTAGCAGAGCCTTGTAAAGAAATTTATGACGATAAAAGTAAGGTATATGAATATACAATGAAGGGAAATATGGTAGCAGTTGTGACAGATGGAACGGCTGTACTTGGTCTTGGTAACATTGGACCTGAAGCATCTCTTCCAGTAATGGAAGGTAAAGCTGTATTATTCAAGAGCTTTGCTGGTGTAGATGCATTCCCAATTGCCTTAAATACAAACGATGTAGATAAAATTGTTGAAACTGTAAAATTAATGGAGCCAACTTTTGGTGGTGTAAACTTAGAAGATATCGCAGCACCAAATTGCTTCATTATTGAAGAACGTTTGAAAAAAGAGACAAATATTCCTATCTTCCATGATGATCAACACGGAACAGCTATCGTAACAGTAGCAGGCCTTGTGAACGCGCTGAAATTAGTTGGGAAGAAAATGTCTGACATTAAAGTTGTCGCAAATGGCGCAGGTGCAGCAGGTATTGCAATCATTAAACTTTTATATCGCTATGGTGTACGTGACGTTATTATGTGTGACCGTAAAGGTGCGATTTATGAAGGTCGTCCTGTCGGTATGAATCCCGTGAAGGATGAAGTTGCAAAATATACAAATAAGAATCGTATAGAAGGTTCTTTAGCTGACGTTGTAAAAGGTACGGACGTATTCATTGGTGTATCTGCAGAAGGTGCATTAACGGAGGAGATGGTTCGTACAATGAATGACGATGCGATTATTTTTGCAATGGCGAATCCGGTTCCAGAAATTATGCCAGAATTGGCAAAAGCAGCGGGCGCAGCTGTTGTTGGAACAGGTCGTTCTGACTTCCCGAACCAAGTAAATAATGTACTAGCGTTCCCTGGTATTTTCCGCGGTGCACTTGATGTACATGCGACACAAATTAATGAAGAAATGAAGATGGCAGCTGTACAAGCCATTGCAGAGCTTGTATCAGAGGATGAGTTGAATGCAGACCATATCATTCCAGCGCCGTTTGACGCGCGTGTAGCGCCTCAAGTAGCGGCTTACGTTGCGAGAGCAGCAATGGAGACAGGAGTAGCTCGCCGTCAAGTAGATCCAAATGAAGTCGCTGAGAAAACAAAACAATTAGCGCTGATTGGTAAAGAATAAGCGAGGAATTCCCATTGACATCATCAAATACAAAAGTATATCTCGAAATTGTAAAAAAAATCCGTTCCATTATGGAAGAGGATGGTTTAGTAGCGGGGGATCGTTTGCCGTCTGAGCGTGAGTTAAGTTCACGTTTAAACGTTGGACGTTCCTCTGTAAGAGAAGCATTGCGTGCTTTAGAATTGGTAGGGTTAATTGAAACAAGACGCGGTGAGGGGACGTTTATTCGAAACTTTTACGATAACGGTCTTGTACAATTAATTGCTCCGTTTCTACTGCAAGATGAGAAAACAATTCGTGATTTATTACAAACAAAACGATTGCTTGAGAAAGATATGATTCGCATTGTATGTAATTTACCGAAAGAAGCGTTTTCTAAAGTGCTAAGTAAATTACACCAAGTGCTTGAAGAAAACGCAAGTTCAATTCCGATGCTTCATCAAACGTTCTTTAAAACACTTATTGAACAAGTCGATAATTATTTACTATATCGCATTTGGATGATCGTAAATGATTACGTTGCAACTCTTTCTTGTGAAGTTTCAGGAGATTCTATCGAATTGTATAGAAAACTGTATGCTACTTTGGAAGTGAAACAAGAAAATGATGCGTTAAAAATTTACGATGAATTAGTAGAGAATATACAGTTTCACTCGTAATGTATAAAATTTGTCGAAATGACCATGACACGTTATGACAAACATTCTACCGCATAGCGGTTAAAGTTAAACGTAAAGAGAGAGGTTATTAGACAGATTGAGAAGATAAGGCTAACATCAAACTTTGGTGTTAGCCCCATTTTCTTCTTACGCTAACCTTAGCTCTCAACGAAGGGGGTCAAATTGTGCTAAGAGATTTATTCGTGAAAAAGAAAAAGTACGCTGCAATACCTTCAGAACAAGTACGAAAAGATGTACCAGATGGCGTTATGACAAAATGTCCGAAATGTAAAAAAATCATGTATACGAAAGAGCTTCTTAAGAATTTAAAAGTATGCGTAAATTGTGGATATCATCATCCAATGAATGCATGGGAACGTCTTGACAGTATATTGGACGAAGGTTCATTTCGTGAGTATGACAAAGAGATGGTTTCATTAAATCCACTTGAGTTTCCAGGATATGAAGAGAAACTAGAAAACGATCGTAAGAAGACTGAATTGAATGAAGCGGTTGTAACTGGTGAAGGAACAATTGATGACATGCTTGTTGTTGTTGCAGTAATGGATTCTCGTTTTCGAATGGGCAGCATGGGCTCTGTTGTAGGAGAAAAAATTGCCCGTGCAGTTGAAAAGGCATACGACTTACAAGTTCCATTTATTATCTTTACTGCGTCGGGTGGTGCCCGTATGCAAGAAGGGATATTAAGTTTAATGCAAATGGCGAAAACAAGCGTAGCTTTGAAAAAGCATAGTAATGCAGGAGGGTTATTTATTTCTGTTATGACTCACCCGACGACAGGCGGGGTTTCAGCGAGTTTCGCTTCACTTGGTGATTATAATCTTGCAGAACCAGGTGCACTTATCGGATTTGCTGGTAGACGTGTAATTGAACAAACAGTGCGTGAGAAACTGCCGGAAGATTTCCAAACGGCAGAGTTTTTACTAGAGCACGGTCAATTAGATGCGGTGGTGCATCGTGATGATATGAGAGAATCACTCCGTAAGATTTTAGAAGTTCATCAAGGAGGGGAAATGGCTGTATGGCAGAGCTAGAATTTGAGAAACCAGTTGTTGAGCTAAGAAATAAGATTCGCGAACTGAAAGACTATACGAAAAACAGCCAGATGGACTTCAGTGAGGAGATTCGTATTTTGGAAGACAAGCTAGAACATTTAGAGGAAGATATATACGGCAATATGAAAGTATGGGACCGTGTTCAAATTGCTCGTCATGCAGAACGACCGACAACGCTTGATTATATTGAGCACTTATTTACTGATTTTTTTGAATGTCATGGAGATCGCCTATTTGGCGATGATGCAGCGATTGTCGGCGGCATTGCGAAATATAAGGGAATGCCTGTAACTGTAATTGGGCATCAACGCGGAAAAGATACGAAAGAAAATATTCGTCGTAATTTTGGGATGCCTCATCCAGAAGGATATCGAAAGGCACTGCGTTTAATGAAACAAGCGGAAAAGTTCAATCGTCCAATTATTTGTTTCATTGATACGAAGGGAGCTTATCCTGGTAAAGCAGCTGAAGAGCGTGGTCAAAGTGAAGCTATTGCCCGTAATTTATTTGAAATGGCCGGTTTAACTGTACCTGTTATTTGTATTGTTATCGGTGAAGGTGGTAGTGGTGGTGCGCTAGGTCTTGGAGTAGGAGATTACATTCATATGCTAGAAAATTCCACTTATTCTGTTATTACACCAGAGGGTGCGGCAGCAATTCTTTGGAAAGACGCTGGAAAAGCGAAAGAGGCTGCAGAAGCGATGAGAATTACAGCATTAGATTTGAAAGAATTAGGTGTAATTGACGAAATTATTCCAGAGGCGCGAGGCGGGGCGCATCGTAATGTTTTGAAACAATCAGAAAATATAGATTTAATGCTTAGAAAAACTTTTGAACAATTAAGCGGAATTTCGAAAGATGAATTAATCGAAAAACGTTATGAAAAATATATGAAAATTGGGCAAGTTTCGTTTTCAAACGCTTCCATTTGGATAAAATAAGAAAAGCGTGCGTTCCTCTTCGCGAATGCACGTTTTTATTATGAAAAGACACATCTTCTCCATTGTGTTTTTATATTTTTTCGTGTTATTTTATTATAAGGCAAATAATCTTTATGAGGTGAGTACAAATGAAACGTATTGGTGTATTAACAAGTGGTGGAGATTCACCTGGTATGAATGCTGCCATTCGTGCAGTTGTTCGTAAAGCGATTTTCCATGATATTGAAGTATATGGTATTTACCATGGATACGCTGGTTTAATTTCTGGTCATATTGAAAAATTAGAACTTGGTTCTGTTGGCGATATTATCCACCGTGGTGGTACAAAATTATATACAGCAAGATGTCCTGAGTTTAAAGACCCAGAAGTACGACTTAAAGGAATCGAGCAATTAAAGAAACATGGTATTGAAGGACTTGTTGTTATTGGTGGAGATGGTTCTTACCAAGGCGCAAAAAAATTAACTGAGCAAGGATTCCCATGTGTAGGTGTACCAGGTACAATCGACAATGATATCCCTGGAACAGACTTCACAATTGGTTTCGATACAGCTTTAAATACTGTTATTGATGCAATTGATAAAATCCGTGATACAGCTACATCTCATGAACGTACATATGTTATTGAAGTAATGGGACGTCACGCTGGAGATATCGCATTATGGGCTGGTTTAGCTGATGGTGCAGAAACTATCTTAATCCCAGAAGAAAAGTATGACATGGATGATGTTATCGCTCGTCTGAAACGCGGTAGTGAACGTGGTAAAAAGCACAGTATTATCGTTGTAGCTGAAGGTGTTGGAAGTGCAATTGACATCGGTAAGCACATTGAAGAAGCAACAAACTTTGATACTCGTGTAACTGTATTAGGTCACGTACAACGTGGTGGATCACCAAGTGCACAAGACCGTGTATTAGCAAGTCGTCTTGGTGCAAGAGCAGTTGAATTATTAATTGCTGGTAATGGCGGACGTTGTGTTGGTATTCAAAACAATAAACTTGTTGATCATGACATTATCGAAGCGTTAGCTCAAAAGCATACAATCGATAAAGAAATGTATCAATTATCTAAAGAATTATCCATCTAATTGACTTAATGTCAGATATTTGGGAACGGTTTCATAATTTTCGGAGGTGCAATATGCGTAAAACTAAAATTGTATGTACTATAGGTCCTGCTAGTGAAAGTATTGAGAAATTAGAGCAATTAATCGAAGCGGGTATGAACGTTGCTCGTTTAAACTTCTCTCACGGTAGCCATGAAGAGCATGGAGCTCGTATTAAAAACATTCGTGAAGCTTCAAAGAAAACTGGTAAAACAGTTGGTATTTTACTTGATACAAAAGGCCCAGAAATCCGTACACATGACTTCGTAGACGGACAAGCTGAGCTTGTAACAGGTGCAGAAGTAATTCTTTCTACTGAACAAGTATTAGGAACTGCAGAGAAGTTCTCTGTATCTTATGCTGGTCTTTATGATGATGTAGACCCAGGTTCTCGCATTCTAATCGATGACGGTCTTATCGAACTAGAAGTAATCGAGAAAGCTGACGGAAACATCCGTACAAAAGTATTAAACAGCGGAACTGTAAAAAATAAAAAAGGTGTTAACGTACCAAACGTAAGCATTAAGCTTCCTGGTATCACTGAAAAAGACGTTAAAGATATCGTTTTCGGTATCGAACAAAAAGTTGATTTCATCGCAGCATCTTTCGTACGTAAAGCATCTGACGTATTAGAAATCCGTGAATTATTAGAAGAGCATAACGCTCAGTATATCCAAATCGTACCAAAAATCGAAAACCAAGAAGGTATCGACAATATCGATTCAATCTTAGAAGTTTCTGACGGTTTAATGGTAGCTCGTGGTGATATGGGTGTAGAAATTCCACCAGAAGAAGTACCATTAGTGCAAAAACGTCTAATCAAAAAATGTAACGTATTAGGCAAACCAGTTATTACTGCAACGCAAATGTTAGATTCTATGCAACGTAACCCACGTCCAACTCGTGCGGAAGCAAGTGACGTAGCAAACGCAATCTTCGATGGTACAGATGCAATCATGCTTTCAGGTGAAACTGCTGCGGGTCAATATCCTGTAGAAGCTGTAACAATGATGGCTAACATTGCAGTACGTGTTGAAAAATCATTACAATATGAAGATATGTTCAAAAAACGTATTAAAGAGTTCACTCCAACAATTACAGATGCAATTAGTCAATCTGTTGCGCACACAGCACTTGCTCTTGATGTAGCTGCAATCGTAGCTCCAACAGAAAGTGGATATACTGCGAAAATGATCTCTAAATACCGTCCGAAATCTCCAATCGTAGCTGTAACATCTGACGAGCAAGTAGGACGTCGTCTTGCACTTGTTTGGGGTGTTCAAGCGTTTATGGCTGGAAAACGTGCAGCTTCTACTGACGAAATGTTAGATACTGCAATTCAAACAGGTATGGATGCAGGTCTAATTGGACTTGGAGATACTGTAGTAATCACTGCTGGTGTTCCAGTTGCTGAAACTGGTACAACAAACTTAATGAAAATCCACGTTGTTGGTGAAGAAGTTGCTAAAGGGCAAGGTATCGGTCGTAAAGCTGCAAAAGGTAAAGTAGTTGTAGCGAAAACAGCTGCTGAAGCTGTAGCGAACGTAAACAAAGGTGATATCCTTGTTACTACAAGCACTGATAAAGATATGATTCCTGCAATTGAAAAAGCTGCTGCTCTAGTAGTTGAAGAAGGTGGCTTAACAAGCCATGCAGCTGTTGTAGGTGTATCAATCGGTATTCCTGTTATCGTTGGTGTAAACGGCGTAACAACAACTTTAAAAAATGGCCAAGAAGTAACAGTTGATGCAGCACGCGGAATTGTTTATAATGGACATGCGGAAGTGCTATAAGAAGTAATACGGAGAGAAGGAGCGGAGTCCTTCTCTTTTTTTTACACAAAAAAGGGTAGAGATAGCTTTAAATACCTGAAATCGCTTTGGAAAACGTTTGTTATAATGTTTAATGGCCGAAGGTTATTTATCTTTTGTAGAGCTTATATGAGCGTTGTGAGAGGCTTATAAAGCCATGATAGATGTGATGAGGGAGAGGCGATATTTGAGCCTTTTGAATGAAATATGAAGGAGTGTGGAGTTATGAAGTGGTTACTATGCTTGCTTATTTTAATACCGGCGATTGAGATTACGGTATTAATTGTGTCGAGTCATGTAATAGGTTTATGGTCTACGTTCGCTATGATTGTATTTACGGGTATTGTAGGTGTGTATTTGGCGAAACGACAAGGGTTTAAAGTGCTTAGAGAGATTCAATTTAGGTTAAATAGAGGAGAAATGCCGGGTGATGCGGTTCTAGATGGTATTTTTATATTCGTAGGAGGTATTCTTTTGGTGTTACCGGGATACGTAACGGATATACTTGGTTTTATCTTTGTTGTTCCTGCGACGAGGACTTTATTAAAACCGCTTGTTATGAAGTGGATTGATTGGAAATTTAGAAAGAGAACTACTATTATTGTTCAAAAATAAAGCGTGGATCATAATGATCCACGCTTTATTTTTTTTGTTTGTTAATTATGGCTGCTTAGACTTCAGTTGGAATATGAGTTTTTTGTGAAAGTTAGATTGTTGTCAGCTGATAATCAATAGGGATAGAGAGTTGTTCTTGTAAATTAAATGTTTACTTTAGGGAATGTTCTTTCCTCTGTCGAGGTTTGATTAGTGTAAAGAAGATAGGTGAGGGGAGGAAAACTACTGATTAAAAGGGTCCCCTACCTCGTTTTGTATATTTATTCATTTACATAAAAAGTAATAAATGTAAGTAATAATTATAGGGTAAATAGAATAAAAATGTAATTTCAACCTAAAACATGCGCTTTTTATGCAAAAAACAAGAGAATTATCCTTTTTTAGGAAATTCTCTTTCGGATGTAGTTAGTACAAAAAAGTACAGTGAATAATCAGTGGGAAATTCCCACTGATTACAGTTAATTTTTTTATTGTGTATGAATTAGAAAATATTATTTTGATGGTGAGCCTTTGATGAATTTCCATAAGTCATGGAATACATGAGCTTTGTGTAATGTATTAAGTAGTACTAATGTGACTGGACCGATGATTAATCCTAAAAAACCAAAGAGCTTAAAGCCGACAAATAGAGCGATGAGTGTCGCTAATGGATCAAGTCCAATATTAGACGAAAGTACTTTCGGCTCCATGATTTGTCTTTGGACAATCACGACGATGTATAGGATGAGAAGACCGATGGCAAATGCAGTGTCGCCTGTGAAAAATACGTATATAACCCAAGGAACGAAGACAGCTCCTGTTCCTAAATACGGGAGTAAATCCACAACTCCTGTAATAATCGCGATAGTAATTGCGTATGGCACGCGTAATATTAAAAGGCCGATTAGTACAATGATAGTTGTCATAGATACGAGTGTAAGTTGCGCTTTAACAAAACCGAACAAAGCTTTTCTTAAATCGACAAAAATAGTTTTTCCGTATCCATGTACACGATTGGGTAGGAGTTTTCGTGCTTTATGAGCAAGACGATGCCAATCGTAACTAATGAAGAAAGTGGCTAATAAGACGAATACAAGGACAGTTAAAGTTGTTGGTAATGCACTAATGAAATTTGTTAATCCGCTTATGATGGCGGTTAAAAGTTCTTTCATTTGTGTCGTTGCTTCGGTACCTAAGTTTTGAATATTTTGTGTAATAGTGTATCGCTGTGGTTCTCCGAGATGATTAAATTTAGAGATTAAATCATCATAGAGAGGCATAATATGATTAAGTGCAAATTCTTGGGCGAATGCAACGATATCTGGAAACTTCACTGTAACAATTTGTAGTAAGTATGTTGTGGCAGATATTGCTTCAGTTACAAGGTATGTAACAAGTCCGACGATAGCCCCGAACACGAGAATTAAGCTAACGAGTACCGATAAAGCACGAGGAAATTGTAGTTTTTGATTAAGGAAATTGACGACAGGATTAATCAAATAAGCGAATGCAAAAGCGATAATAAAAGGGTAAATAAGGCCTGACATGTAAAGTAAGGCATAGAACCCAACTACCGTTGCTACAATGACAAATATGAGTCGTAATATCGTATATAGCAAGTTTCGGTTCAAAGATGTATACCTCCCATTCCAATTTGGATTATCCTAATTCGTTCAACTTATAACTAGTGAGATTCACTGATCAAAGTTTCACTTTATGTTATAGTGGAATGATGGATTTAGCCTGCTTTTGCAGTGGAATAATGACTGTAAAAGCTTGCTGGTGATATGGTAAAAACTTCATTTTCTCTCCTTTTTATTTTACCTGTTTCTTATTAGAAAAGAAAGGAGAGACAGCCGGTGTATACATGCTTTAGTTTTTTTCTGGTTAAAGTCTTGTTTGTAATTTTGAAACGCATATAAAAATTAATTTGTTGCTTTATTATAATTGATAAATGCGCATCGATATAGCATGTATAACGATAGGTTTAAAGGTATTTTTGTTTGGAAACAAGTTCATTATTTTCAGAAAGGAAGTGCAATCATGATTAGTCAGTCAACGTTATTTTTATTCATACTACTTATTATAGGACTAATTGCTAAAAACCAATCGCTTACTGTAGCTGTTGGTGTGTTGTTTTTATTGAAGTGGACGTTTTTAGGAGAAAAAGTTTTTCCTTATTTACAAACGAAAGGAATTAACCTCGGTGTGACGGTTATTACAATTGCGGTGCTTGTACCAATTGCGACGGGTGAGATAGGCTTTAAACAACTTGGAGAAGCGGCGAAATCATATTATGCATGGATTGCCTTAGCTTCAGGGATAGCAGTTGCTTTGTTGGCGAAAGGTGGAGTGCAATTATTAACGACTGACCCTCATATTACAACTGCACTTGTTTTTGGGACAATTATAGCTGTCGCTTTATTTAATGGGGTCGCTGTAGGTCCATTAATTGGGGCTGGAATTGCCTATGCAGTTATGAGTATTATGCAAATGTTTAAATGAGGAATTTTATAGTAATATAAAATTTTTGAATTCTTTCTGTTCACAAAAGTCAGATAATTGTTTATAATAGGATTAGAAACTTTGAAAAGTTACATAACAGCAAAGACTTTACACCAGATAAAATAAAAACAACATAAAACAATTTTATAATGATATTGTTTTATGTTGTTTTTATCATAAAACTCTTCGGAATTAATTTTCCTCACTAACTTGTTGTTCTGAGCGTGAGGATTCGGGGAGACATTCACGCTCATGCTTTCCATGTAAGCAATGGACAATAAGAGGGGAACATCGCAATAAATTTGCATGATCGTGCATTTTGCTTGCCTAAAGAGTGAACGAGCGTTCATAATTTATAAGGGGAGCAAATAGATATAAGGAGCAAGATTGGGAGAATTTTCAGGAAAAGGAGAGAATGTCATGACTGTTATTCGAGGTTTAGAAGGGGTAGTAGCAACAACATCATCTGTGAGCTCTATTATTGATGATACATTAACTTATGTTGGGTATAATATTGATGATTTAGCTGAGAATGCTACATTTGAAGAAGTAGTGTACTTATTATGGCACCGCAAGCTTCCTAACGAAAAAGAACTAGCGGAATTTAGTGAAACTGTGTCTCAATACTATAAAGTTCCAGGTGAGATTTTAACATATTTAAAACAAGTAGATTTAAATATTGCGCACCCGATGTCTGTTTTACGAACTGCAATTTCCATGCTATCATTATATGATGAGAGCGCTGAAATAATGGATGAAAAATCCAATTATTTGAAAGCGGTTAAATTACAGGCGCAAGTGGGGACTTTAGTTGCGGCTTATGCAAGAATTCGCAAAGGTTTAGATGTTGTTGAGCCAAGAAAAGATTTATCATTAGCTGCAAACTTCTTGTACATGTTAAATAATCGTGAGCCAAATGAAGTTGAAATTGAGGCTTTTGACAAAGCACTTGTACTCCATGCAGATCATGAGTTAAACGCTTCTACATTTACTGCACGTGTTTGTGTTGCTACGCTGTCGGATGTATATTCTGGTATTACAGCAGCGATCGGTGCGTTAAAAGGTCCTCTTCACGGCGGGGCAAATGAAAATGTAATGAAGATGTTAACTGAAATTGGCGAAGAAGAAAATGTAGAATCATATATTCATAATGCTCTTCAAAATAAAGTGAAAATTATGGGATTTGGCCATCGTGTGTATGAGCATGGTGATCCACGCGCGAAACATTTACGTGAAATGTCTAAGAGATTATGCGTGCTTTTAGGAGAAGAGAAATGGTATAATATGTCTATCAAAATTGAAGACATTGTAACAAAAGAAAAAGGTCTTCCACCAAATGTTGATTTCTATTCAGCTTCTGTATACCATTGTTTAGGAATTGACCATGATTTATTTACACCTATCTTTGCAATTAGCCGTATGTCAGGCTGGTTAGCTCATATTCTAGAACAATATGAAAATAACCGTTTAATCCGTCCGCGTGCTGATTATAATGGACCGACACACCAAGTGTATGTTCCACTAGCACAACGATAAGCGAAAAACACTATTTTGATAGTGAAAATACGCTTTCAAAAGTCTGACTTTTTTGGGAAGATGTAATGATTAGAATATTTTAATTTGACTAACGGTTTGAACTGAGGGGTTAATCCCTCAGTTTCATACATATGAAATTTCAAACATGGGGGTTATCACATTGACAACAGGTGAAAAAATTACTGTAACTAATGGTGTTATGAATGTACCAAACAATCCGATTATTCCATTTATCGAAGGAGATGGAATTGGTCCTGATATTTGGGCAGCTGCATCTCGCGTACTAGAAGCAGCAGTTGAAAAAGCTTATGATGGTGAGAAGAAGATCGTTTGGAAAGAAGTGCTTGCAGGGGAAAAAGCATTCAACCAAACAGGCGAGTGGTTACCAGAAGAGACATTAAATGAAATTCGTGAGTATTTAATCGCGATTAAAGGTCCACTTACAACTCCGGTTGGTGGTGGTATTCGTTCTCTAAACGTAGCTCTTCGTCAAGAATTAGATTTATATGTATGTCTACGTCCAGTTCGTTACTTTGAAGGTGTTCCTTCACCTGTAAAACGTCCGGAAGATACTGATATGGTTATTTTCCGTGAAAATACAGAAGACATTTATGCTGGGATTGAATATGCACAAGGATCTCCAGAAGCAGAAAAAGTTCTTACTTTCTTAAAAGAAGCAATGGGCGTTAATAAAATTCGCTTCCCAGAAACTTCAGGGATTGGTATTAAGCCTATTTCAGAAGAAGGGACAAAGCGTCTTGTTCGTGCTGCAATTCAATATGCAATTAACGAAAAACGCTCTTCTGTTACATTAGTTCATAAAGGAAACATTATGAAATTTACAGAAGGTGCTTTCAAAAACTGGGGTTATGAAGTAGCGGAACAAGAATTTGGCGATAAAGTATTTACTTGGGCTGAATATGACCGTATTGTTGAGAAAGATGGTAAGGATGTAGCGAATAAAGCGATGGCTGAAGCAGAATCTGCTGGAAAAATCATCGTAAAAGATTCTATTGCAGATATCTTCTTACAACAAATTTTAACTCGTCCTCGTGAGTTCGATGTTGTTGCAACAATGAACTTAAACGGAGACTATATCTCTGATGCACTTGCTGCACAAGTAGGTGGCATTGGTATTGCACCTGGTGCAAATATTAACTATGTTACTGGACATGCTATTTTTGAAGCTACACATGGTACAGCTCCGAAATATGCAGGTTTAGATAAAGTAAATCCATCTTCTGTTCTTCTTTCTGGTGTATTATTATTAGAGCACTTAGGATGGAACGAAGCTGCGAAATTAGTAACTGCTTCAGTTGAGAAAACAATTGCATCAAAAGTAGTAACATATGATTTCGCACGCTTAATGGAAGGTGCAACAGAAGTGAAATGTTCTGAGTTTGCTAATGAACTTATTAAAAACATGGATGTAGCGATAATCAAAAACGCATAATTAAAGCGGGGGGTAAATTATGACAATCAAACGCAAAAAGGTTTCAGTCATCGGTGCAGGATTTACAGGAGCAACAACAGCATTCTTATTAGCACAAAAAGAACTTGCAGATGTTGTATTAGTGGACATTCCACAGCTGGAAAATCCAACAAAAGGGAAAGCGTTAGATATGTTAGAAGCGAGCCCAGTACAAGGTTTTGATGCTAACATTATTGGTACATCTGATTACGAAGATACTGCTGATTCTGACGTTGTCGTTATTACAGCAGGTATTGCGCGTAAGCCTGGTATGAGCCGTGATGACTTAGTAGCAACAAACTCTAAAATTATGAAAAGTATTACGCGCGACATTGCAAAACATTCACCAAATGCGATTATTGTTGTGTTAACAAATCCAGTTGATGCAATGACATATTCTGTATTTAAAGAGGCTGGGTTCCCGAAAGAGCGTGTTATTGGTCAATCAGGTGTATTAGATACAGCTCGTTTCCGTACATTCATTGCGCAAGAATTAAATCTATCTGTTAAAGATATTACAGGATTTGTTCTTGGGGGACATGGTGATGATATGGTACCTCTTGTGCGCTACTCATATGCAGGTGGTATACCGTTAGAAACATTGATTCCGAAAGAGCGTTTAGAAGCAATTGTAGAACGTACACGTAAAGGTGGCGGTGAGATTGTAGGCTTATTAGGAAACGGTAGTGCATATTATGCGCCAGCAGCATCTTTAGTTGAAATGACAGAAGCAATCTTGAAAGATCAACGCCGTGTATTACCAGCTATTGCGTACCTTGAAGGTGAGTATGGTTATAGTGACCTTTACTTAGGGGTACCAGTAATTCTAGGTGGTAACGGAATTGAAAAAATTATTGAATTAGAACTTCTTGAAGATGAAAGAGAAGCGTTAGATCGCTCTGTAGAATCTGTACGTAACGTTATGAAAGTTCTTGTTTAATAATTAAATATAGGCGGAAAAAGATTCGGGGCCCCGAATCTTTTTCTACTATTTACTGAATTGTTTTTTTAAAATAATATGAAAACGCTATCATTTGTAGGATCCTATAATGAAACCATAGACTTATACTATACATTGCCCTCATCATAGTAATTTTCGGATAAGGTATCGCTTTTAGTAGGATAATAAGGTGAAAAAATCGGAGGGGGTTGTAACATGTTAAAGAAAAAAGTTCAAATTGGTCGTAGAATGGATGAAATTACAGTAGGAGAGAAACTATCTATCACTGAAAAAATTGAGGATAAAGATTTGTTATTGTATTTAGGGTTAACGAATGATGCCAATCCATTATATATTCAGCATGATTACGCATCCCAAACTCCGTATGAAAAGCCGATTGTACCAAGCATTATGCTAACAGGGATGATTACAACGGCGGTTACGAAATATTTGCCAGGTCCAGGTAGTCATATTATTAGGAAGGACCTTACGTTCGTGAAGCCTGTTCACCATTATGAAACGTTACAAATCCACTTTGAAGTTGTGGCTGTTTCTGAGGAGGAACATACAATTGATATGCTTGTATCAGCTTATGATGAACAAGAAGAGAAAGTTGTAAAAGGTTCATTAACAGTAACACCACCTTTTAAATCTGTCTCTATTATGGAAAAAGCATTAGATAATTTTTAAAACATGAAAATATGAATAGCGCTAGCATCCCTGTATTAAAGAGATGCTAGCGCTATTTTTAGTTGAAGAATCCATCTACGAATCCTTGGGCGAAATCTGAGCAGTTAGTTTTAATTGTATCCCAGTTTGAGATGTTAAAAGTAAGAATACATGTTACCACTAAAGATAAAATAGGTAGTACGAGTCGCATAATAAAACCTCATTTATTTTAAATTTATATATAGTAATTTTGTATTTAATTATTGCATTATTAAATAATGGAAGTCAAATGAAGGGGTGGTTTTTAGAGGAATGAGATGGAAAAGTGAAGACACGATCTTTGAAACGATGAGAGAAGCTGAAGTATGGGCAGATTCGATCGCGAATGAAATGTATGAGAGAGTATTTGATGGATATGAAACACCAGATTATAAAATAGCATATGCTCTTTCGTTTTTCCTAGCGCAAAATCAAGATTTTATAGTTTGTACAGAAGTGAGTTATAAAAAAGATAGGATGATTTATAAGGTTTGGACAACAACTGGATCACTAAAGTGAAATTGTAATTATTTCGATTTTTCGGAACGATTTTATTATAACCGGGATCCATGAATAGACAATTTTATTGAGGGGGAACCTGTTTTCTAGTATGATGAGAATAACGGGGAAAATACTAGGATGAAGAAGGTTTCAAGTCTATAACTTGGAGGAAGAGAATGAACAATCGTATTTTAGTAGTTGATGATGAGGAGTTTATCTTAACTTTAATTGAATTTAATTTACAACAAGCTGGGTTTGAAGTTATAACAGCGATGGATGGAGAAATGGCGCTTCAAAAAGCGACTACAGAACGCCCAGATTTAATTATATTAGATTTAATGCTTCCGAAAATGGATGGTATGGAAGTGTGTAAAGAATTACGATTGCAGCGTGTTATGACGCCGATTCTAATGCTAACAGCAAAAGATGATGAATTTGATAAGGTGCTAGGTCTTGAACTTGGGGCTGATGATTATATGACGAAGCCATTTAGTCCAAGGGAAGTTGTTGCTCGTGTGAAGGCGATTTTGCGTCGTACGAAATTACAACAGGAAGAACAAGTTTCAGAAGCGTCAGATGAAGATAGCATCATGATTGCAGAACTGAAAATTTTACCTGAGTTTTATGAAGCGTACTTCCAAGGGAGAAAGCTGGAGTTAACGCCGAAAGAATTTGAGCTGCTTGTTTATCTTGCGAAAAATAAAAGTCGTGTATTAACTCGTGATCAATTATTAAGTGCTGTATGGAATTATGATTTTGCCGGTGACACAAGGATTGTTGATGTCCATATTAGCCATTTGCGCGATAAAATTGAAAAAAATACGAAAAAACCGACGTACATTAAAACGATACGTGGTTTAGGTTATAAATTAGAGGAGCCAAAAGGGGATGAATAAATTTCGCTCCAGGCTTCTTTTTACATTTGTTTCTCTCATTGTTTTTATTCTAGTTGGACTAGGTGTGTTATTAGAAACTGTATTTGAAAATTACTATATAGATCATGTTAAAGAGAGAATGGTAAAAGAGACGCAGTATGTTGCGTTATTAGCAGAAGAGCAAGGGTTTGATGCTGTTTTAAAAAAGCCGTATGTATTTGAAAAGTTAGAAGAACAAATACCAGCTTCTATTCTATTTGTTGATGAAAAAAGGAAGGTTCAATATAGCGGTGGGCAACAATCTGCATTTAGTCAAGAGGTGATTAAAGAACTTTCTTCCGAAATAGCAAACCAAAGAAATAAAGTCATTACGAAAGAAACGGATCAAAAGAATGCATTTTATCATGCGGTGTTCGTTCAGGATGTAGCAGGGAAACAAGGATATATTTTGGTGAAAAGTACGATTGAACCTTTGAGGGACATTCACCAAAAAACGTGGGGATTATTAATTATCGGATTTGTCATCGCTTGTCTCGTAGTTGTATTCCTTGGTATGAAAATTACAGGGCAATATATTAGGCCGATTGAATCGGTTACGAAAGTTGCGATTGAATTAGCGAAGGGGAATTATAAAGCGCGTGCATATGAAAGTCGTTCAGATGAAACTGGAATGCTGAGTAAAGCGATTAATATTTTAGCTCGTAATTTACAAGAGATGACACTCGAACAAGAAATGCAACAAGATCGTTTGCACACATTAATTGAAAATATGGGAAGCGGAATGATTTTAATTGATAGCCGTGGATATATAAACCTTGTAAACCGTTCTTATAAGGAAACTTTCCACGTAACAGATGAAGAATATTTAAATCGTTTATATTATGAATCGTTTCACCATACGGAAATTATTGAACTTGTGGAAGAAATTTTTATGACGGAAGTGAAAGTGCGTAAACAAATGTTATTGCCGCTTGGCATTGAGCGAAAGCATTTCGAAGTATATGGAGCGCCAATTATTGGGACGAACCATGAATGGAAGGGAATTGTTCTCGTATTCCATGACATTACTGAGCTAAAGAAATTAGAACAAATGAGAAAAGACTTTTTAGCGAATGTTTCTCATGAATTGAAGACACCGATTACCTCTATTAAAGGTTTTTCAGAAACGCTCTTGGATGGAGCGATGGATAACAAAAGATTTTGTGAACATTTCTTACATATTATTCTAAAAGAAAGTGAACGCATGCAAGGATTAATTGAGGATTTATTAGATTTGTCAAAGATCGAGCAACAAGGATTTAAGTTGAATATGGGTACGGTTGATATGAAGGGGCTTCTTGAGGACATTCACATGGTGCTTGATAATAAAGCGGGAGAAAAAGAAATCTCTTTACAAGTGAATGTATTGAAACGAGTTTCTGTTATTGGAGATCCTAGCCGCTTAAAACAAATCTTTATTAATTTAATTAATAATGCAATCGTATATACGCCAGCTGGAGGCGTGGTTTCTGTTGAATTAGCAGAAGATAAATATAATGCTTATATAAAAGTATCGGATACTGGAATTGGTATTAGTAAAGAAGAAATCCCTCGTATTTTTGAACGTTTTTATCGAGTAGATAAAGCGAGAAGTAGAAATACAGGTGGAACAGGTCTTGGCTTGTCCATTGTTAAACATTTAGTGGAAGCACATCAAGGTACGATTACAGTGGATAGTGAAGTTGGGGAAGGAACAACATTTACAGTTGTTTTACCAAAATCGGCAACTGTAAAATAGGGCGAAGGATGTTTACAATATATTAACAATTGCTTAATTAAATATTAATAAAGTTCTGTTAATATAATATATGAAAACCCCTTCATCCAAGGAGTAATTTTGGACGAGAATAGTTACGCTATTCTCGTCACTTCCCTTTATGCCAATATAAGTCTGTTTATATATAATAGAAAAAACCGTTATTTTTCTTCTCTCTATTAGTCATGTTAATATAGAGAGAGGAAAGGAACGGTTTTTTTCTGTGGAAAAATCGTTTTAAATTTGTATGGGGAGGTTTGCAGTTTGGAAAAAAAAGTCGTATTAGTAGATGGTAATAATATCGCGTATCGTGCTTTCTTTGCACTACCGCTTTTAAATAACGACAAGGGTATACATACGAACGCAATTTATGGTTTTACGATGATGTTAATGAGAATATTAGAGGAAGAAAAACCGACGCATATGCTTGTAGCGTTTGATGCGGGAAAAACAACATTCCGTCATAAAACATATAGTGATTATAAGGGAGGGCGTCAAAAGACTCCGCCTGAATTATCAGAGCAATTCCCGTTTATTCGTGAACTACTTGATGCATTTAATGTTCCGCGTTATGAGTTAGAAAATTATGAAGCGGATGACATTATGGGGACGTTAGCGAAAGAAGCAAGTGAACAAGGGTTTCATGTTAAAGTTATTTCAGGAGATAAAGATTTACTTCAACTTGTTTCAGATAATACACTCGTATGTATTCCTCGCAAAGGGATTACGGAAGTAGATGAATATACGAAAGAAGCTTTATTTGAGAAATATAGCTTGTCACCAAAACAAATTATTGACATGAAAGGTTTAATGGGAGACCAATCAGATAACATTCCTGGCGTACCAGGTGTTGGTGAAAAAACTGCAATTAAATTGTTAACACAATTTGAAACAGTAGAAGCTGTATATGAAAACTTAGATCAAGTAAGTGGCAAGAAATTAAAAGAAAAGTTAGAAGCAAATAAAGAACAAGCTCTTATGAGTAAAGATTTGGCGACTATTATTACGGATGCACCAATTACTGTGCATGTAGATGATATGGAATATAAAGGATACGAAGCAAGCGATGTTATTCCGATGTTCGAGAATTTAGGATTTACATCTCTTTTAAATAAGTTAGGTGTTACGCCAGAAGAAACAGCGCCAGCTGAATTAGATGATATTACATTTGATATTGTGGAAGAAGTTACGGAAGAAATGCTTCAGCAAGATAGTGCGCTTATTGTAGAGGTACAAGAAGATAACTATCATAAAGCGGACATTCAAGGTTTTGGTATTCAAAATGAAAATGGTTGTTACTTTATTCCGACAGACGTCGCTCTTAAATCAGATGCTTTCAAAGAGTGGCTTGCGAATGGAGAAATGAGGAAACATACATTTGATGCGAAGCGTGCTATCGTTGCTCTCAAGTGGAATGGTGTAGATATTCAAGGGATTGACTTTGATTTATTAATTGCCGCTTATTTACTTGACCCAGCTGATACCGATAAAGATTTTCGTGCTGTAGCAAAAATGAAAGAAACACATGCGGTAAAGTCTGATGAAGAAGTTTACGGAAAAGGTGCGAAGCGTGCTGTTCCAGAACAAGAGGTAGTAGCTGAGCATGTAGCTCGTAAAGTGCATGTATTATACGATGTGAAGCAAACATTCGTAGAAGAGTTAGAAAAGAATGAGCAATATGAACTATTTACAGAGTTAGAATTACCGCTTGCGCGTGTATTAGCTGACATGGAAGTGAAAGGTGTTACAGTTGATACGGAGCGTCTTCGTAATATGGGAGAAGAGCTTGCAGGTAGATTAAAGGAAATGGAACAGGAAATTTATGAGCTAGCGGGGACAGAATTTAATATTAATTCACCGAAGCAGCTTGGCGTCGTTCTATTTGAGACCTTAAACTTACCAGTTATTAAAAAAACGAAAACAGGTTATTCTACGTCAGCTGATGTACTAGACAAGCTTATGGATCATCATGCAATCATTCCGAAAATTTTACACTATCGTCAATTAGGGAAACTAAACTCAACATATATTGAAGGGTTATTAAAAGTTGTACATGACGATTCGTCTAAAATTCATACTCGCTTTAACCAAGTGTTAACGCAAACGGGGCGACTAAGTTCAACAGAACCTAACTTGCAAAATATCCCAATTCGCTTAGAAGAGGGAAGAAAGATTCGTCAGGCATTTATTCCTTCAGAAGAAGGATGGATTATGTACGCGGCTGATTATTCGCAAATCGAATTGCGCGTGCTTGCTCACATTGCAAAAGATGAAGGGTTAGTTGAAGCGTTCCAACATGATATGGATATTCATACGAAAACAGCTATGGATGTATTCGGCGTTGGAAAAGATGAAGTGACATCTAATATGAGACGACAAGCAAAAGCTGTAAACTTTGGTATTGTGTACGGTATTAGTGATTACGGACTTTCACAAAACTTGGGGATTACTCGAAAAGCGGCAGGAGAATTTATTGAGAAGTATTTTGAAAGTTTCCCAGGTGTGAAAGAATATATGGATGACATTGTAAAAGACGCGAAGCAAAAAGGATATGTTTCAACGTTATTAAATCGTCGTCGTTACATTCCAGAAATTACGAGTCGTAATTTTAATTTGCGTAGCTTTGCAGAGCGTACTGCAATGAATACACCGATTCAAGGTAGTGCGGCGGATATTATTAAAAAGGCTATGATTATTATGGCGGATCGCTTAGAAGAAGAAGGATTAGAAGCGCGTCTTCTTCTGCAAGTGCACGATGAATTGATCTTTGAAGCACCAAAAGAAGAAGTGGAAAAATTAGAGAAGCTTGTACCGGAAGTAATGGAGCATGCAATTGAATTGGCAGTTCCATTAAAAGTTGATTATTCTTACGGCCCAACTTGGTACGACGCGAAATAAGGAAGGGATAAAATGCCTGAATTACCAGAGGTTGAAAACGTTAGACGGACACTTGAAAATCTTGTAACGGGAAAAGTAATTGAAGATGTAATTGTCACTTATCCAAAAATAGTGAAACGACCGGACGATGTAGAAATCTTTAAAGAAATGCTGAGAGGCGAGACGATTGGAAATATAAAACGAAGAGGTAAGTTTTTACTTCTATATGTAACGAACTATGTAATTGTTTCACATTTGCGTATGGAAGGTAAGTTTTTACTTCATCAAGAGGATGAGCCAATCGATAAACATACACACGTGCGTTTCTTATTTACAGATGGAACTGAATTACATTATAAAGATGTGAGGAAGTTTGGTACGATGCATCTCTTTAAGAAAGGTGAAGAATTTGCTCAAATGCCTCTTGCAGATTTAGGGCCAGAACCATTTGATGCTGAATTGACACCGCAGTACTTAAGGGAAAGACTACAAAAGACAAATCGTAAAATAAAAGTTGTATTATTAGACCAGCGTCTTTTAGTAGGGCTTGGAAATATATATGTAGATGAAGTTTTATTCCGTTCGCGCATCCATCCAGAACGAGAAGCATCGTCTTTAACAGAAGAGGAAATCGAAAGAATTTACGAGGCGACTGTCACAACACTAGGTGAAGCTGTTAAACGCGGGGGAAGTACAATTAGAACTTATATTAATTCACAAGGTCAAATCGGTTCGTTCCAAGAGCTTCTAAATGTATATGGGAAAAAAGGAGAACCGTGTGTAACTTGTGGCACGATATTAGAAAAAACAGTGGTTGGTGGAAGAGGAACGCATTACTGCCCAATTTGCCAGCCTAGAATATAGAAAAGAGATAACATCGGATAGGCATTTGTCATATACATACAGCAGAGCTATGTATAAGGGAGGAGCTTACCGATGTACCTTTATTTATCTCTTATTTTATTAGCTTTTACATTAAGCTTAGATAGCTGTAGTGTAGGGCTGACATATGGGTTAAGAAGCGTAAGAATTCCGCTAAGATCCATTATAATTATCGGGATCTGTTCAGCAGCTGTAATGCTCGTTTCCATGGGAATTGGACATATGATCGCGAAAATATTTTCACCTGTTATCGCAACGCGTATCGGTGGGCTTGTTCTTATTGGAATAGGTATTTGGGTGTTATATCAGTTTTTTCGGGGCGATAAAAAAGAAGAACCGAAGCAAGAAGAGAAAGTTTGGAAGTTAGAAATTGCTTCGCTAGGGCTAGTCGTTCAAATTTTGCGAAAACCGACTGTTGCGGATTTTGATAAATCAGGAATCATCTCCGCAGGAGAAGCGCTACTTCTCGGTATTGCTCTTTCTGTGGATTCGTTTGGTGCTGGAATTGGTGCATCTTTATTAGGGTATGCACCTGTGATGATGGCGACGATAGTTGCGGTTATGAGTTCTTTATTTTTATTTATTGGAATGAAGCTCGGTACGGTTTTATCGAATATGAAATGGTTACAAAAATTTACATTCCTGCCTGGGGTTTTACTCATTATTATTGGAATTTGGAAAATGTAAGTATGGGCGTGGAACATTAGTTTCGCGCCTATTATTATGAGGAGGATTATTATGACAGTTGTAGTTGGATTAACAGGAGGCATTGCGAGTGGGAAAAGTACAGTATCACAAATGTTTCGAGAAATACATATACCAGTCATTGATGCCGATATTATTGCGCGAGAAGTTGTAGAACGTGGAAAACCAGCATATAACAAAATTGTAGAAGTTTTTGGAACGGAAGTGTTACAAAAAGATGGAGAACTTGATCGACCGAAGCTTGGAAGTGTTGTTTTTTATAATGAAGAAAAACGATTGCAGTTAAACAAAATTGTTCATCCTGCGGTGCGTGAAGAAATGAATGAACAAAAGGAGATGTACATAAAAGAAGGTATGCAAGCGGTTGTGTTAGATATCCCTCTTTTGTTTGAAAGTAAATTAACAAATCTCGTTGATCGAGTATTAGTTGTAGCGGTTACGCCGAATACGCAATTAGAACGTTTAATGAAACGGAATGATTTTTCAGAAAAAGAAGCAACGGCACGTATTCAATCTCAAATGCCACTAGAAGAAAAGGTAAAGATGGCGGATGAAGTAATTCATAATGATGGCACAATTGTTGAAACGAAAACACAATTAGCTGCTATTTTGAAAGAATGGAACATTATTGATTAAAAAATTGTGAAATTAATGAAAATGCTTAGTGACATATCTCCTTTTTGTGCTATACTATTATTGGGATTGGAGATAAATAGTATAACGCATTCAAGGGGGATAACATATTATGACTCGTGTGGCAATTAATGGATTTGGACGTATTGGGAGAATGGTATTTCGTCAAGCAATAAAAGAAAGCGCATTCGAAATTGTAGCAATCAATGCAAGCTATCCATCCGAAACGTTAGCACATTTAATTAAATATGATACAGTTCATGGTAAGTTTGACGGAACAGTAGAAGCATTTGAAGATCACCTACTAGTTGATGGGAAAATGATTCGCCTTTTAAACAACCGCGATCCAAAGGAATTGCCTTGGAAAGATCTAGGTGTTGAAGTTGTAATTGAAGCAACTGGTAAATTTAATTCGAAAGAAAAAGCAATTCTTCATGTTGAGGCTGGAGCGAAAAAAGTTATTTTAACAGCGCCTGGTAAAAATGAAGATGTAACAATTGTAGTTGGTGTGAACGATGACCAATTAGATATTACAAAACATACTGTTATTTCAAATGCATCTTGTACAACAAACTGTTTAGCGCCTGTTGTAAAGGTGTTAGATGAGCAGTTCGGAATTGAAAACGGTTTAATGACAACTGTTCATGCTTATACAAATGACCAAAAAAATATTGATAATCCACATAAAGATTTAAGAAGAGCACGTGCTTGCGGACAGTCTATCATTCCGACAACGACGGGTGCTGCGAAAGCGCTAGCAAAAGTTCTTCCACACTTAAACGGAAAACTTCATGGTATGGCACTTCGTGTACCAACACCAAACGTGTCTCTAGTTGACCTAGTAGTAGACGTAAAACGTGATGTGACAGTTGAAGATATTAATGAAGCGTTCAAAACTGTTGCAAACGGTGCATTAAAAGGAATTGTAGAATTCAGCGAAGAGCCTTTAGTGTCTATCGACTTTAATACAAATACACACTCAGCTATTATTGATGGTTTATCTACAATGGTAATGGGTGATCGTAAAGTGAAAGTGCTTGCTTGGTATGATAACGAGTGGGGCTACTCTCGTCGTGTTGTAGATCTTGTAACGTTAGTTGTTAATGAATTAGCGAAACAAGAAAATGTTCAACACATTTAAGTGAAATAAAGGGAGGGCAAGTAAATATTTGCCTTCTTTTTTATTTTTTTCTGAAAAGGGAAAAAATTATATGAGTATATTTTCAAAAAGTGGACATACCAAAAACCATTGGGATTACTGCATTTGTGAATGGTTTATTTTTTTTAGGGAAAAGTAAAGAGGAAAATATGACAGAAAATCGAAAAAACTGTTGTTGCAAAATGAAAATAAACAAAGTATACTAACACTCGTAAACTTAAGAGCTGAGGTACGTAGTCACTACTTAAAGGGTTAGGACCTCTCTGGACTAACTTTCCCCCGTGGTAGTGGAGCAAGCCAAATTGCAAATTAGTTTTCAATTCGAACAGTTAGATTAAATTTACAAGGGGGAACTGTAGAATGGATACTATGGATACGATGGGTCGTCACGTGATCGCTGAACTTTGGGATTGCGATTTCGACAAGCTTAATGACATGCCGTATATTGAACAATTATTTGTGGATGCAGCACTAAGAGCTGGTGCTGAAGTACGTGAGGTTGCTTTTCATAAATTTGCACCACAAGGTGTAAGTGGAGTAGTAATTATTTCGGAATCACATTTAACAATTCATAGCTTTCCGGAGCACGGTTACGCAAGTATTGATGTTTATACTTGTGGGGATCGTATTGATCCAAATGTTGCTGCAGAATATATTGCAGAAGGTTTAAACGCGAAAACGCGTGAGAGCATCGAGCTTCCTCGAGGCACTGGTAGCTTCGAAATTAAGCAGAGAGAAACAAAAGCTCTTTAAAAAAGAACATAATTGATTTAAAATGTAAAGAGGTGTATAATGCACCTCTTTTTTAGTTTATATAAAATAAGATCATGATATGTATTAACTTAGAGTGGTCAGTGTAGAAGAATGAGTTATATAATATTGTATATATATTTTCACGTGTAGATGAATCGTAAAAAATAAAGAGTATATTGTAAAGGAGTGAATGAATTGCGTTGTCCATCCTGTTTTCATAATGGCACAAGAGTGTTAGATTCGCGTCCGGTAGACGAGGGGCGCTCTATTCGAAGAAGGAGAGAGTGTGAGAGTTGTTTAAGTCGCTTTACGACATTTGAAAGGGTAGAAGAATCACCTCTTATCGTTGTTAAAAAAGAAGGAACACGAGAAGAGTTTAATAAAGAGAAGATCTTACGCGGTTTAATTAAAGCGTGTGAAAAAAGACCTGTATCTTTAAGGCAGTTAGAGGAAGTAACGCAAAGTGTAGAGCGTGAACTTCGTAACTTAGGTATATCAGAAGTGAAAAGTGATATGATTGGTGAAATTGTTATGGAAGAACTTCGCGATATCGATGATGTTGCTTACGTACGTTTTGCTTCTGTATATCGTCAATTTAAAGATTTAAATGTATTTATTGAAGAATTAAAAGATATACTGCAAAAAGAGAGAGAGTAGAAGGTGTAATCCATTCTCTTTATATACTGTAAGTAAACGAGATAAGAGAGCTAGAAGCGGAAGCTAATAGCTCTTTTTCGCTAAGAAATTATATAATGAAGATAGAACGAATGAAATATAGGTTAGATTGGATGAGAGAAAGGAAAGCAAGAATGGAAAAACAGTCATGGATGGAGCTATTGCCGATTGATCGTTATAAAGTAAGTGCGAAAGGGTTGCTACATAATTACGACCGGAAAGTGTTAACGATGTTGTATCAGCCGCTAGTAGGTAGTAGAGCTTTTAGCTTATACATGACGCTATGGGGAGAGTTAGAGCAAGATCGTGTGTTTGGAAAAGAGAATACACATCACTCCCTTATGGTGACCATGCAAATGCAACTTCCTGAAATATATGGGGAACGAGTAAAGTTAGAGGCGATTGGGCTTTTAAATGTATATATTAAGAAAGAAAAAGATATTCGAATGTTTATATATGAATTGCAACCACCTTTATCTCCGAAGCAGTTTTTTGATGATATTGTTTTAAGTATCTTTTTATACAATCGATTGAGTCGGACAAAATACAACCAAGTAAAGCAATATTTCTTAGAAGAAGAATTCGATTTTGCTTCTTATGAAAATGTTACGCGCTCCTTCAATGATGTATTTGATTCATTTAACCCAGGTCAGTTTGAGTATGCGCAAGAAGAACTTCGTATCCCGAAAACGACAACTATGCCAAGTAATGAGAATGGGGATGCTCCGAAAGTTTGGAATGATTTCTTTGATTTCTCTTTATTTGTAGAAGGATTATCAGCGCTTGTTCCTAAAAAGGCGATTACAGATCAAGTGCGAGAATGTGTCATTACACTCTCTTATGTGTACGGTGTGGATGTGTTATCGATGCAAAATATCGTTCTTGGCGCAGTGACAGAGATGCAAACAATTGATATTGAAAGGCTTCGAAAGGGAGCACGCGATTGGTATCAATTCGAAAATGGTCAAGCATTACCTGTATTAAGTGAAAGGGTGCAACCTCATGCTGCTCGTACAATGAAAGAGAAAGAGCCATCTACGCAAGAAGAGATGCTAATGAAGCAGTTAGAGGAAATCTCGCCAAAACAACTATTGAAGGAGATTTCGGGCGGTGCAGAGGCGACGAAGGCGGACTTGCAAATTGTCGAGGATGTAATGATAAACCAAAAATTAACGCCAGGGGTTGTGAATGTACTTATTTATTACGTTATGCTACGCTCAGATATGAAGCTTGCTAAAACGTATGTTGAGAAGATTGCTGGGCATTGGGCGCGAAAAAAGGTTGGTACAGTAGGCGAAGCAATGGCGCTAGCAAAAGAAGAGAATCGTCAATATCAAGAGTGGGCTGAGACGAAGAAGAAAGGCCGTACGACCAAGAAAACGGTGCGTAAAGAAATGGTACCTGATTGGCTTAAAGAAGAGCCGAAAGAACAAGCGAAAGAAACTGTGAAAAATGACGTGAGTGTGGAAAAAAATGCAAGTACGTTAGAAGATGAACGAAAACGATTAGAAGAAGTGTTGAAAAAATATAAGCGTGATTAATAGAAGAGAATGAACGCTCTTTGAGGTGAGGAAATGGAGCATATTCAAAATTCGTTTGCGAAATTAATGGAGAATGAAAACTTTAAGAATAGATATGAAGTCTTAAAGGCAGAAGTGATGGCACATCCGCGTGTGAAAGAATTTATAGACGAACATAAAGGTGAAGTAACGACTTCGATGATTGAACGAAGTCTTGTGAAGTTATATGAATATATTGGGCAAAGTGTAGGGTGCGCTGATTGTCCAGATTTAGGGTCATGTAAAAACATGCTGCAAGGATATGAGCCAAAGCTTGTTATCCAAGGTAAGATGATTGATATTCAATACGATCGCTGCGTTAGAAAAGTAGCATATGATGAGCGGAAGAAATATGAAAAGCTTGTTCAAAGTGTATATATGCCAACTGATATTTTACAGGCAACTATGGAAAACCTAGACCCTTCAGATTTAGATGCACGTATCGATGCAATCGGTGCAGCGAATGAATTTTTAAGCACATATGAACCGGGTAAAAAAGTACAAGGTTTATATCTGTACGGTAAATTTGGTGTGGGGAAAACGTATCTTTTAGGAGCAATTGCGAATGAGCTTGCCCGAAAAAAAATAAGTTCGATGCTCGTATACTTCCCTGAATTTTTACGTGAAATTAAAAGTTCTATTCAAGATAATTCGATTGGGGAAAAGATTGATGCGGTTAAACGTGTACAAGTGTTAATGTTAGATGATATTGGAGCGGAGGCAATGTCGAGTTTTGTACGTGATGATGTGCTTGGTGCAATCTTACAATTCCGTATGCTAGAAAACTTACCGACGTTCTTTACGTCTAACTTTGATTTCAAGGAGTTGGAACATCATTTAACGTATACACAACGCGGTGAAGCCGAAGAAATGAAAGCAGCCCGTATTATGGAACGAATTAAATATTTAGCGAAACCAATTCCAATTGGCGGAAAGAACCGTCGTCATAAGTAAAGAGCAAGCTGAGAAGCTTGCTCTTTTGTATTATAGTGATATTTTCTTTTCGAATATGAGCTCCAAATATTCAGGGTGGCCGGAACCTCCATCCGTCTCTAGCATGTTCTTGAATAATTTCTTGGTAATCTTCAGCGGGTTTTACGCGGGTAAAACCCCAATGTAATTCGATTTTCACAAACTTATATTCAAAAATTTGTATACCCTATTTTGGTGATGAATAAATTATACAATGAAAAAATTAAATTGGCTTGTATCATTTTTTTCTCTCTCCTTTAATATATATGAAATTAGCAAGTTGTATCGAGTGGGTTGTCTAAGGGTAGAAGATTGTTTCTGCTGAGAGACTTTGCCACGGATCGGACTCTTATAGGGTTTTTAAATCCTTTAGAGCGGGGATAAAAGGGGGGACAAAAGTGATTGAAATTTGCTTCGAAGAAAAAAATGATGCTGTGCACATATACAGACAACTAACGAAAAAAATGGAATTCTTATACAAGGAAACAAGTGTATATTTAAACGAACAAAAGGTTGTTATTCATATACCATTATGTGAATCGAATTATATTGAAAAGATTTTATTGCCAGTATTACTATATTTCATTATGAATGTGAAACAAAATGAATGGATTCATACCATTTTAAAGGAAAAGTTTTTTTATGAAGAACAAGAAGAGTGTCATCAAATATTGCATATGGCACATGAGATTTTAAAGGAAAGAAGAAAAGGGGTAGCTAGTGATTTAACGCGTCATAAATTTGAATCTTATATTGCGTCGTCTTTAAATGATTGGCTTTGTGATCCGCTCTCATTTTCGTTTTCATCATACGTTCGCTTTCGTCTTCGTACATATAGGGAAATGGTAGATCGGCTTGCTGAAGTTGCAATTGATGAGTATAAGATGGAGCAGGAATATCAAATGTTCATTGAGACACTTCGCCAACAAGTAAGGAGCCGGAAATCGCGTTTGTCCTGTGTGCATCTTATTTTTGATGAAAGTTTTATTTTCTATGATGATAAAGGTAGACGTTTAAAACAGGAGAAATTGGTTCAATATATAGATGAAGAATTATTAAAGCAAAAGGATGTATATATCGATACGAAAGTAATTGCACCACTTCTTTCCATCTCGCCGAAAAAGATTTATTTATATACGAAAGAACAAGATCATAATATGATTATTACTTTGCGAAATGTATTTCAAGAACGAGTACAACTACATGGATTACATGAATTTGAGCGCAACGTGAAAAATTTAAAAAATAAGGGTAACGCCCTTGATTTTCTAAGTTTTTGAGCATATAATTACCTACATAAATGAAATATATCGAAATGTTATGATGAGGACATGAGTAGTTTTCTACGATTTTCAGAGAGGGAAGCCTTAGGGTGTGAGCTTCCTAGTACGGGATTATTACTTACCACCTCTAAACTTTAGCAGTGAACCTTTTTCTAGTAATTGCTAACGGACAACACCGTTATGTTGAACTTGAGCAATTAACAATAAAGTTAATTGGAACAAGGGTGGAACCACGAATTCAACACTCGTCCCTTTTTATGGGATGAGTGTTTTTTATTTTGAAAAAAAGAGGAGTGACCAGTGATGGCAGATGTAGTTAAAATTACTTTCCCTGATGGAGCTGTGAAGGAGTTTCCAAAAGGAGTAACAACTGAAGAAATCGCAGCTTCTATTAGCCCAGGCTTAAAGAAAAAAGCTGTGGCTGGAAAGTTAAATGATGAGATGATCGATCTTTCTACACCAATTGAAGAAGATGGTGCAGTTTCTATTATTACATTAGATTCTGAAGATGGCTTATATATTTTACGCCACTCAACAGCCCACCTTTTAGCGCAAGCGTTAAAACGTTTATATAAAGATGTTAAGCTTGGTATCGGTCCAGTAATCGAAAATGGCTTCTACTACGATATCGATATGGAAGAAGCAATTACAGTTGAAGATTTCAAGAAAATCGAAAAAGAAATGCAAAAAATTGTGAACGAGAACTTAGAAATCGTTCGTCATGAAGTACCACGTGCAGAAGCACTTCGTCGTTACGAAGAAGTTGGCGATGAGCTAAAATTAGATTTAATTAACGATCTTCCAGAAGATGCAGTTATTTCAATTTACGAGCAAGGCGAATTCTTCGACCTTTGCCGTGGTGTTCACCTTCCATCTACAGGAAAGATTAAAGTATTTAAATTATTAAGCGTTGCAGGTGCTTACTGGCGCGGCGATAGCAATAATAAAATGTTACAACGTATTTACGGTACTGCATTCGTTAAGAAAGCAGAATTAGATGAGCACTTACGTATGCTTGAAGAAGCAAAAGAGCGCGATCACCGTAAATTAGGTAAAGAATTAAAACTATTTACTAATAGCCAAAAAGTAGGACAAGGTTTACCACTTTGGTTACCAAAAGGTGCAACAATCCGCCGCATTATTGAGCGTTACATCGTTGATAAAGAAGCAAGCTTAGGATATGACCACGTATACACTCCAGTACTAGGAAGCAGAGAGCTTTATGAAACTTCTGGTCACTGGAACCACTATCGTGATGGCATGTTCCCATCAATGGAAATGGATAATGAAGAATTAGTTCTTCGTCCAATGAACTGTCCTCACCATATGATGGTTTATAAAAATGATATTCATAGCTACCGTGAACTACCAATCCGTATTGCGGAACTTGGAACAATGCACCGTTATGAAATGTCTGGAGCATTATCTGGATTACAACGTGTACGCGGGATGACTTTAAATGATGCGCACATTTTCGTTCGCCCAGACCAAATTAAAGAAGAATTAAAACGCGTTGTAAACTTAACTTTAGAAGTATACAAAGATTTCGGCTTAGAAGATTATTCATTCCGTCTATCTTATCGTGATCCAGCAGATACTAAAAAGTATTATGCTGATGATGAGATGTGGGAAAAAGCACAAGGTATGTTAAAAGAAGCTATGGATGAAATGGGTCTTGAGTACTATGAGGCTGAAGGTGAAGCAGCGTTCTACGGTCCGAAACTTGACGTTCAAGTTCGTACTGCACTTGGAAAAGACGAAACACTTTCAACTGTACAATTAGACTTCTTACTTCCAGAACGCTTTGAATTAACTTACGTAGGTGAAGATGGTAAACAACATCGCCCAGTTGTAATTCACCGTGGTGTTGTATCAACTATGGAACGCTTCGTTGCCTTCTTAATTGAAGAATACAAAGGTGCATTCCCAACTTGGTTAGCTCCAGTTCAGGCGCAAGTAATTCCAGTTTCTCCGCAAGTACATTTAGACTACGCGAAGAAAGTACAAGAAGACCTGCAACGTGCTGGTATCCGTGTTGAAGTAGATACTCGTGAAGAGAAAATTGGTTACAAAATCCGTGAAGCACAAATGCAAAAGATCCCGTACATGCTTGTAGTAGGTGACAATGAAGTGACTGAAAATGGCGTAAACGTACGTAAATATGGCGAACAAAAATCAGAAACAATCGCATTAGATGCGTTTGTTGACATGATTAAAGTAGAAGGAAAACGATAAGAAAGAGCCGCGGTATACCGCGGCTTTCTTATGTATTATAAATAAGAAAAACTAGAAAAAATAACCAAACAATACTTATCATAAAAAAGTATTGCAAGTATGCTAGTTGTTTGTTACAATATTTCTTGTTGTTAGTAAAACACATCGCGTCTTCTTGACAGACGTCATGTCCTATGATAAACTCATCAAGGATAATAGAATATGGTTTTGGAACAAGTAGAAGCACCCGCTTCTCACCTGATGGACGCATTCGCAGTTAGCAGGTAAATGTATTTCTTACTAAAGATATTACAAGTGTGGGTGCCGTATGCCCGCACTTTTTTTGTTCGGGTTCTACAATTACAAAACGTATTCTGAGAAAACCTTGGAGGTGGCTTACTATTAGCAAGGATATGATGATTAACGAGCAAATTCGTGCACGTGAAGTACGCTTAGTTGGCGCGAACGGCGATCAACTTGGAATCAAGTCTCGTAATGACGCTTTAGACTTAGCTGCAAATCTTAATCTTGATTTAGTATTGGTTGCTCCAAATGCGAAACCGCCAGTATGCCGCATTATGGACTACGGTAAATTCCGCTTTGAGCAACAAAAGAAAGAAAAAGAACAGCGCAAAAATCAAAAAGTAATTAGCATGAAAGAAGTTCGTTTAAGTCCAACAATTGATGAACACGACTTTAACACAAAACTTCGTAATGCTATCAAGTTTTTAGAGAAAGGCGACAAGGTTAAAGCGTCAATTCGCTTTAAAGGACGTGCCATTACTCATAAAGAAATCGGTCAACGTGTTTTAGATCGCTTCTCAGAAGCTTGTGCTGAAGTTAGTACAATTGAATCTAAGCCTAAAATGGAAGGACGTAGTATGTTCTTAGTTTTAGCACCGAAAAACGATAAGTAATAGATAGAGGAGGAAATACCTATGCCTAAACAAAAAACTCATCGCGGCGCTGCAAAGCGTTTCAAAAAGACTGGATCTGGTAAACTGAAGCGTTCTCACGCTTACACAAGCCATTTATTCGCTAACAAATCTACAAAAGCTAAACGTAAATTACGTAAAGCTGGTGTAGTAAGCGCTGGTGACTTCAAACGCATTCGTCAAATGCTTGACAACTTAAAATAAGTTCGGCTGATATATAGAACAAATAGGAGGTAATATTATGCCAAGAGTAAAAGGTGGTACAGTTACTCGTCAACGTCGTAAAAAAGTTATAAAATTAGCAAAAGGTTACTACGGTTCTAAGAGCACATTATTTAAGGTTGCTAACCAACAGGTTATGAAATCTCTAATGTATGCATTCCGTGACCGTCGTCAAAAGAAACGTGACTTCCGTAAATTATGGATTACACGTATCAACGCAGCAGCTCGTATGAATGGTCTTTCTTACAGCCGCTTAATGCACGGTTTAAAAAATGCTGGCATCGAAGTTAACCGCAAGATGCTTGCTGACTTAGCTGTTCATGACGAAAAAGCTTTCGCTGAATTAGCAACAGTTGCAAAAAACAACATTAACTAATTGTTTAAAACCTTAGAAGATTTTTCTTCTAAGGTTTTTTATTTGTATTCATTATAATTATTCAATAATTAATAAAATTCCCTACGTGATATCGTCACAATTGAGTGCGTTATTTCGCACCTCAGTATATTAATATGTGCTTGTAAGAACTTTTGGAAAGATAACGAGGAGGCGTTTACATGAAAGCAGGAAAGATCTACGGGCGTGTCGTTATCGATATGACAAAATCAATATAAAAGTTATAGCAATATAGAAGAATATACATATGAAGTCAGGGGAATTCTCTTGGCTTTTTTATTTGTACTCATTCGTGAGGAAGTGTACCTTTCCTAGCAGAAACGACACTGCTATAATGGAAAGATGATATGGAACTTTCATCAGATGAATAATCTATGAATGATGATTGAAACGTATTTGCAAATTAAGGACAAGCTATCTTTATAAAGATGTAGGTAGCTGACTTGTTAATAAGAAACGAAAAATAATAATGAACTTTGAGATGAAACAACATTGTTGCGGAAAATGCGATGTTGGAGGAGGACAATAGAATGGACTTACTACAACTATTTAAATTACAAAAAGAATTAGACGATCGTATTGTGAAAGAGCATGACTTACAACCGAAGAAATTGTTAAAAGAAAAAATGTTAGCTCTTCTTGTAGAAATTGGAGAACTTGCAAATGAAACACGTTGTTTTAAATATTGGAGCAATAAACCAGCATCAGAACGTGAAGTAATATTAGAAGAATACGTAGATGGCCTACATTTTATTTTATCAATCGGAATCGATTTAGGAATTGATAAAAACTTCTTATTCTATAAATGTGCGCAAACGAATAAAACACAAGTAGAAATTTTCTTAGACACATATGCGAAAGTAATTCGTTTTACAGATCAACCTTCTATTACGAACTATATTGAATTATTTACAAGCTATCTTCGCCTTGGACAAGCGCTTGAATTTGAACAAGAAGAAATTGAAAAAGCATACTTAGATAAAAATGAAGTAAATCATCAGCGTCAAACACAAGGATACTAAGTTAATTTTTGAATATTTCAATTTACTTATTGTATAATGAAGTGACTGAAGAAAAAGGAGGGTGTTGGCAATGACAAAATTAGACGCGACATTGACAATGCTAAAAGAATTAACAGATGCACGCGGTATTGCGGGTAACGAGCGCGAACCACGTGAAGTAATGAAGAAATATATTGAGCCGTTTGCAGATGAACTTTCTACTGACAATTTAGGAAGTTTAGTTGCGAAAAAAGTTGGGGAAGAAAACGGCCCGAAAATTATGGTTGCAGGTCATTTAGATGAAGTTGGCTTTATGATTACGCAAATTGATGACAAAGGATTCCTTCGTTTCCAAACGGTTGGAGGCTGGTGGTCACAAGTTATGCTTGCACAGCGTGTAACGATTGTAACGCGTAAAGGAGATGTAACAGGTGTAATTGGTTCCAAACCACCGCACATTTTACCTCCAGAAGCTCGTAAAAAGCCAGTTGACATTAAAGATATGTTCATCGATATTGGTGCTTCTAGCCAAGAAGAAGCGATGGAGTGGGGCGTACGACCAGGAGATCAAGTTGTACCTTACTTTGAATTCCAAGTAATGAAGAATGAAAAAATGTTACTTGCAAAAGCATGGGATAACCGAATTGGTTGTGCAATTGCAATTGACGTATTAAAACAATTAAAAGATGAAAAGCATCCAAACGTTGTATACGGCGTTGGGACTGTACAAGAAGAAGTTGGTCTTCGTGGTGCGAAAACATCTGCAAACTATATTAAGCCAGATATCGCATTCGCTGTAGATGTTGGTATTGCTGGTGATACACCAGGTGTATCGGCGAAAGAAGCACAAAGTAAAATGGGTGATGGCCCACAAATCATTTTATATGATGCTTCTGTTATTGGTCATACAGGTTTACGTGATTTCGTTGTTGATGTTGCTGACGAATTACAAATTCCGTATCAATATGACTCTGTAGCGGGTGGCGGAACGGATGCAGGAGCAATTCATATTTCTGTAAACGGTATTCCGTCTATGGCAATTACGATTGCGACACGCTACATTCATTCTCATGCAGCGATGTTACATCGTGATGATTATGAAAACGCAGTGAAGTTAATTGTAGAAGTTATTAAACGTCTTGATAAAGAGGCTGTACATAACATTACATTTAATTAATAGAAAAAAGCGAAGGGGAATTTCCTTCGCTTTTTTTATGTTAAAAGGGTCTTTCTAATCCTGCTGCCGTATGAGCTCCTAAAATAATTAAGCGCGTCAACTGCATTGCCATAAAATGCGGGGTATAGATCATGCCCTTTTTTAGCCATGACATAATCATTCCGAGATGAGCACCAGTAACATAACTAATGAGAATATCACGAGGGACCATAAGCTTTTCGTCGTTAGGCTGTGAAATGGATAAACTTAACGTTAAATGTGTTTGAATTGCTTTCATCATTTTATAAGTATAGTTTCCGGCTGCTTTATCACCGAGCATAATGTTATAGAAATTAGCATTTTCTGCGATATGCTCAAATAAAGCTAAAAAGGTCGGATGTGGAGAATCAAACGTAAGCTGAAAGTCTTCTTTACTGCGCTTTTCTGGCTTAATCACCTCGACTAGCTTTTCTAACATCTCTTCTATGCTTTTTTCTAATAAGTCATATTTATCGTGATAATGGCTATAAAATGTAGCGCGATTTACGGGGGCGCGTTCTGCGATATGTTGAACGGATACACTTTCAAAGCCCTTTTCGCCTACTAAAGCGACAAAAGCATCCTGTATGAGTTGTCTCGTTCGTTTCACGCGTGGATCATTTGTATTTTTAATAGACATTTTTACTTCACCTCGTTTAATTTTTTTCACTTAAACAACACATATATAGTGTAATGTTGTTTAAACAACATATATGTTTAAATTGTCGGTTGTAGATTCGGAATAATTATTTATAATTATAAACGATAGTCCTTTAGAAATCAGCACCGCTCGCAGGCAGACAAATTAGGTTTATACTGCAGATGGTGTGATTTTTTTGGTTAAAAGTTAATATAATTAACAATTAAGCAATCTAAACAAAAAGGATATAAATAGTTTAGAAAAAAATTATATGCGATATAAGGAGAGGAATGCAATGAATCAGTTTCGAAGAATGGTAATTATCAATATTATCACATTAATTGTATTAGTTGGCGGCGGTATTGGCGGTTATTACTATTACAATCAAACAGAAAATTATTTAAAGACAGACAATGCAAAGATTGACGGGAAAGTAATCCCAATTGCATCACCAGTAGCAGGTAAATTAACAGACTGGAAAGCTGAAGTAGGTAAAAATTACAATGAAAATGATAAATTAGGTGCTGTTACTGTAGCAGGAGCGAATGGTGAGCAAACAGTAGACGTAACGATTCCACAAAATGCAACAGTTGTACAATCAAACGCAACAACAAATGCGTTCGTTGGAGCAGGAAGCCCAATTGCTTACGCATTTGATATGAATAATTTATGGGTAACAGCAAACATTGAAGAAACAAATATTGATGATGTTCAAAAAGGTCAAACAGTAGATGTGTATGTAGATGCATACCCAGATACAACGTTAACAGGAAAAGTAGAACAGGTTGGATTAACAACAGCAAATACATTCTCGATGTTACCATCAAGTAACGCAACAGCGAACTATACGAAAGTAAAGCAAGTTGTACCAGTTAAAATTTCTTTAGATCATAGTAAATCAGTAAATATTGTTCCTGGAATGAATGTGTCAGTTCGTATTCATAAGTAAGGGGGAGATGAGATGTCCTCAATTGCAATTGTAGGATATGCGCTATTTTGTATAATCGTCTTCTTCCTTGTAAATCGTCTTTTACGAAAGAAAAAAACGAATGTGGGAGAAGAACAAGTCCCAGCCGTAAGTAAGATAGAAGTAAGTAAGATAGAAACAGTAGAGAAAGAAATTGAATCAAAACAAGAAACAGAAGTTTCTAATGTTGTTGAATTAGAAACAGGGAAGCAAGAAGAAGTAAAACAAGAAATAGAAGTGCCGAAAAAACAAATGTCTATGCCTCTAGAGAATGTAAACGTAAAGGCAGTTGTAGCTGTATTAATTCTCGGTATGTTCGTTTCTATTTTAAACCAAACGATCATTAATGTTGCATTGCCTCCATTAATGAACGAATTTAATGTATCAACTTCAACAGCACAATGGTTAATTACAGGCTTCATGCTTGTAAACGGAATTTTAGTACCGATTAGTGCCTTTTTAGTTTCACGGTTTACGTATCGTAAATTATTCGTAGCAGCAATGTTATTCTTCACTGTAGGATCTATCATTTGTGCTACATCAGGTAACTTTACAATGATGATGACGGGCCGCGTTATTCAAGCGGTTGGTGCGGGTATTTTAATGCCAGTTGGTATGAATATCTTCATGACATTATTCCCGCCTAATAAACGCGGAGCAGCTATGGGACTATTAGGGGTAGCGATGATTTTAGCACCAGCTATCGGACCAACTGTAACAGGTTGGGTAATTGAAAACTATAGCTGGAACTTAATGTTCTATGGGATGTTTGTTGTCGGTTTAATTATTACGTTCTTATCTTTAAAATTCTTTACACTAGCCCAGCCAGTGTCTAAAACAAAGTTAGATGTATTCGGTGTTATTAGTTCAAGTATTGGACTAGGTAGCTTACTGTACGGATTTAGTGAAGCTGGAAATAATGGCTGGACTAGTGCAGAAGTTGTTATAACACTTATCATCGGTGTCATTGGTTTAGCTGTATTTATTTGGAGAGAGCTAACAACGGACAATAAAATGCTTGATTTACAAGTGTTTAAATATCCAGTATTTACTTTTACTTTAGTAATCAATGCAATCGTTACGATGGCCTTATTCGGAGGTATGTTATTACTTCCAGTATACTTGCAAAACATTCGCGGTTTTACACCGATGGAATCAGGTTTATTATTACTTCCAGGATCATTAATTATGGGAATTATGGGACCAGTTGCAGGTAAACTATTTGATAAGTATGGTATTCGTCCGTTAGCAATTGTCGGATTAGCCATTACAACATTTGCGACATATAAATTTACAACGTTATCGATGGATACACCGTATAGCGTTATTATGACGGATTATATTATACGTTCAATTGGTATGTCATTCATTATGATGCCAATTATGACAGCTGGTATGAACGCGTTACCGATGAAATTAATTTCTCACGGTACAGCAACACAAAATACGTCAAGACAAGTAGCTGGTTCAATTGGAACAGCGATATTAATCACGCTTATGACGCAACAAACTACTGCTCACGTAGCGGATTACGGCAATATGTTAACAACGTCAAACCCAATTTTAGTTGATAAAGTACACGGTATGGGCCAAAGCTTAGCGGCATTAGCCGGATCAGCTCAAGCAGGAGATGCGATGAGCACGCAACTATTATTCGGACAAATTTCAAAGCTATCTGCAATTAACGGTATTAACGATGCCTTCTTAATTGCAACGATATTAGCAGGCGTTGCTTGGGTATTATCGTTCTTCTTACCATCAGGCAATAAACCAAATAGAAAAGCAGGGAATTAAATTCCCTGCTTTTTTGTCTTTTTAAAGAGTTAGATATAAAAAATGATAACCAATCACGGAGCATAATCCTGTTATAAACAAAATCGTCCCCATAGAAAGAATACTTGATATTTGTCTTCCGCTTATAATAGCTAATAGTCCAGCTAAAGAGAAGAAACACCAATATAAAGTTCCTGAAATTGGGAGACTCCCCTCTAAATCTATTCCGTTACCTATACAAATGATAGGAACAACGATAAATAATACGCTAATCAATCCAGCTATAATGGTAAGTAATTTACGATATTTAATTCCGGCAGCAATTAAGAAAATACCAACGATGATTTCACATAACAATAAAATAGGGGCTAAGATAAGCCAAATAAATAATCCGGTAGATTCCATGTATAATAACTCCTTAACGAATGAAAAATGAATCAGGCATAGACATGAGTTGATAACAAATAGTTGCGAACAGTCCTATTGAGAAAATAATGAATCCCATGTTGCGTATACTATTAATTTTTGAACGTGCTCCATTCATTCCTGCTAATAGACCAGCTAAAGAGAAAAGCATCCAATATAGAACAGTTGGAATGTGAAGAATGTCCTCTCCATTGATACCTTTGCTCAAAAAAATAAAAGGCATTATAACGAATGAGAAACAAATAATCCCCATTAAGATAACAAGTAATTTTTGATGAATAATTCCTGTTACTACTAAAAAAATACCACCAGCAATTCCACATAATAAGAGAAGCGGCATAAAAAATATCCAAATAATACTGAACATATGTAAACTCCTTTATATTAATTAAGTTATATTTTACTACATGAGGTTTATTTTGGATATTATTAATAAATATGTATAATTTGATAGAAATGAGTAGTAACGATACGAATTAATAGATGTAGAGAACGTTAGAGAGGTATCGTGATGATACCTCTCTTTATCCTAAAAATGCTACCATATTATTTATAATATGAAATAGTATGGTTGGAATGATGGAATTTGTTTTCTTGTATAAAATGGCCATCATTAGTCCTGCGAAGAAAGCACTCACCATTATCCCGAGTGAGTATGTATGGGCGACTCCGAAAAATAAACTTGTCAAAATTGCAGCAATCCAGAATGGGAACCGCTCTGAGAAGAAGCGAAGCATAAAACCTCTGAAAATAAGTTCTTCAAAAATGGGTGTAAGTATTGCGGACCCAATAAGTAATAATATTTGATATTGCTCTAAAATATGTAAGTTTAATGCAGCCGTTTGTTCTTCTAATGCATCTGGAAATACGTTTTCTAATACGAATAAATTGAAAAGGATATTTAATGAGAAGAAAATGAGTAAATATGCGTATGTACGCCATCCTTTTAATACTCTAAAGTTAAATGATGATAATAATAACCTTTTGGCAGGCTCGTATTTAAATATGAAGAACAATAGAATAGTCAGTTGTAGTGCAATGCTAGTCGTATCTATAATAGATTCGCATAAGGCGATTTGTGATTTATCTGCAAAAAAACTTTTATAAATTATTAGTGGGAGTATAAGGAATCCAGTTATAAAACCAGTGCCCCAAAATGCAAATAGAGCAGAGGGAATAAACTGCCCCCATGACATGGATTGTTTTTGAGTATCTGAAAACTGTGCATTTGATTGCATATGAAAAACCCTTTCTTTTTTATTTATATATTGATTTTATTTCTTGATAGTAAAAAGGTGGGATGGGGGTGTCTTCAATAAATTTGATTTTTAAGTGAGAAATAATCAGTGGAGAATAAAGAATCCACCACTGATGGAAGTTTTATAATAATGCTAGGGTATTATTCAGCATGTGCAATAAAATAGCTGGAATAATTGAATTTGTCTTTTTGCATAAAATAGCCATAAATAGACCCATGATGAACATACTAAACATAACACCAGTTGAATATGTATGACCTATTCCGAAGAGGAAGCTAGACCCAAGTGCTGCAATCCAAAAAGGGAAGCGCTGTTGTAGGAAGTGAAGAATAATACCGCGGACTATAAGTTCTTCAAAAATAGGTACAAAGATAGCGCTGCCTAGTAGCAATAATAGTTTGTATTGTTTTAACATTTCTAGGTTTAAAGCGGATGACTGTTCTTTTGCCGCATCAGGAAAAAGATTAGTAATTATAAATATATTACTAACAATATATAGTCCATAGAAAAGGATTATATATATATATGTGCTTACTTTTTTTAATGGTGTAAAGTTTAGCGTTGGGACAATTAAATTTCTTAATGGTTTGTATGAATAAATTAAAATTAATAAAATGCACAATACAAATAAATTTCTTCCAGAAGTAGTAAGGGATTTGGTTAAAGCAATTTGGTTTGGATCGGTTAGGCCTTCTGTATAAATAACAGTAGGAAGGCCTATGAAAAGGTCGGCCAGGAATCCTGTTCCCCAAATCGCAAAAACGATTGAAAATAGAACTTGTGAGAGTGACATAGGATGTTTTTGTGAGTAAGTTAGTTGTGTGGCTTGTTGTATAATAGTGAATCACCTATCCTTATATATCGAAATTGTATATAAAGATTATAGAATATATGTAAGAAAAAGTCATTACTATAGTAAAAGGTATATTTTTGACTCCACTATTTACAGACAGTAATAATCTTATATTGATGTTCTGTGAAGGGAAATTATCGTAAAATTCTGTGTATTTTTTAAGGTAAAATAATAAAAGAGGTATCACTCTGTAGTGATGCCTCTTTTTCATTGGTAAATGTGTTCTGTTGTTTTATTCAATTTCTTTTGCTCTATTTGTAATTCACGCTCTACCAATCGATCTAATTGCTGAATTGCCTTTAGGGCTTTTTCATAAGAAATAGTTCGGTAATGGTGAGCTCCGCCTGGTTCTTCGTCTGCTTCATCCGCCCACTTAATAATGTTTTGTAGAGGTGTTCTTTCAAGTGTTTGTTCTACTAAGAAAGAATCAGTGTGCAATAGAATTGCAACAGAAATTTCTTTTGCTTGCTTCGGATGTTCTCCTAATCGGATTAATAATTTATGAGCTCTTTCCGCCCCTTTAATTGCATGTATATCATTCTTTTTATACAATTCATAGTCCCATTCTCCGCCTGTATACCATGTATGATGTCCGATATCATGAAGGAAACCAGCTTTTGTTGCAGCGTCGACTGAGGCGTGATGCTTTTTGGCTAAGTGAAACGCATGGTAAGCGACAGCAATCGCGTGGACCATCCCAGAACGATTTACGTATTTTTGTGTAATATGGTGTTTAAAAATTTGTTCAAGCGTAATACGGTGCATAAAACATTCACTCCTTTTATCTAATGGTGTATATGAAGAAAAATCGATCGGTTTAAATGTATTTTGAACATTGTACTCCATCGATCAGCGTTAGTAAAGTAGAAATGTTTAGGAGAAGAAAAATTTTATAGACATAAAAGGTCACCTTAGTTTTTTCTAAGGTGACCTTTTAGTGTTTATTTTTTTAATCCTTGCTCCAGCGTTTCTAACATTTCGTGTTTTTCATTTTCATCAGCATTTTTCCAAATGACTTCGAATAAAACGCCAAGACCTGGAAGCATTTTTTCTTCACCGCTTTGAATTGCATCGACAATCGTTTCTTGTAATTGGTCTTGTGAATTTCCAGATATATTCGCTAATACAGCGCCGCGTAAATTAAAACTCATTATTTTCACCTCTTCTTCAGAATTGAAACTGACGTTAGTTTTTGTTCTTTTTTATGTAAATATGTATGAAAAATAGGCTATAATGATAAGACAAGAAGAGAGGGAAATACATATTATGAAAAACATTGATTCAGTACAAAACCCGCGTGTGAAGCAGTGGAAAAAGCTGCAGACGAAAAAAGAGCGCGATAAAAAAGGTTTATTTTTTGTAGAAGGATTCCATTTAGTAGAGGAAGCTTTAAAGGCAGGAGTTGTAACAGAACTTATCGTTTCAGATCAGACAGACCTTCCGAAAGATTGGACAGTTAATGATGTTGAAATGTATATCGTGCCTGAAGCAATTGTAAAAGTACTTCGTGAAACAGAAACAACGCAAGGTGTATTTGCTGTTTGTGAAAAACAGGAGAAAGAAGTAGCTCTTACTGATGGGAAATTCCTTTTATTAGACGGTCTTCAAGACCCAGGTAATCTAGGGACGATTATTCGTACAGCTGATGCAGCTGGTATTCATGCCGTTGTACTTGGAGAAGGTTGCGTTGATGTTTATAATAGTAAAGTACTCCGCTCTACACAAGGTTCTATTTTTCACTTACCGATTGTAAAAGGGAACTTAGAAGAATGGGTAGACAAATTAAAAGAACATAATGTTCCTGTATATGGAACAGCTCTTGAAAATGGAGTTCCATATGGTGAAGTAACACCGGCTGGAAGTTTTGCATTAATTGTAGGAAATGAAGGAAGTGGCGTACGCCAAGAAATTCTTGCGAAAACTGATCAAAACTTGTATATTCCGATTTACGGTGGGGCAGAATCATTAAATGTTGCGGTTGCAGCAGGGATTTTAACGTATTATTTACAAAGCCCAGTTGCGAACAAATAAAAAACTTCTTATAATAAGTTGAAGTACATGTTCGTAATGAACATATAATAAAAGTTAAATAATGAAAAACGTTGATAGAGAAGAGTAGCTTACAAAATCGCCATATAGGGAGAGAGTGCCGTAGACTGAAAGCATTCTTATGGTAGACGAAAGTGAATTCACCTCTGGAGTTGACGCCAGGACCATTTATATGTAAAGGCGTTCCGGCCAAAGCTGGCCGTTATAACTAATGAAGTGGGCAGACTTGTTCTGTCAATTTAGGGTGGTACCGCGAATTTACCTCGTCCCTTTTTGGGAGCGAGGTTTTTTTATTTTTAAAATTAGGAGGGTTCCAAATGGAAGCACGTTTAAAAGAGCTAAAGCAAAAAGCGTTAGAGCTTATTGAAGAAGCGAAAGAGTTAAAGGGCTTAAACGACGTACGCGTAGCGTATTTAGGGAAAAAAGGTCCAATTACAGAAGTATTACGCGGCATGGGAAAATTATCAGCAGAAGAGCGTCCACGTATGGGAGCATTAGTAAATGAAGTACGTGAAGCGATTCAAACGCGTCTAGAAGACAAAATTAGCAACTTAGAAAAAGCAGTAATCGAAGCAAAATTAGCTACTGAAACAATTGATGTTACACTGCCAGGTCGTCCTGTTGAAACAGGTTGTCATCATCCGTTAACAGCTGTTGTTGAGCAAATTGAAGATGTATTCATCGGTATGGGTTATGAAGTAGCTGAAGGGACAGAAGTAGAAAAAGACTACTACAACTTTGAAGCATTAAACTTACCGAAAGATCACCCAGCGCGTGATATGCAAGATACATTCTACATTACAGAAGAAACGTTACTACGTACACATACATCTTCTGTGCAAGCACGTACGATGGAAAATAATAAAGAAAAAGGCCCAATCAAAATTATTTGTCCTGGTAAAGTGTATCGCCGCGATGATGATGATGCGACGCATTCACACCAGTTCATGCAAATTGAAGGTCTTGTAATTGATAAAAACATTCGTATGAGTGACTTAAAAGGTACACTACAAGTATTCGTGAAAAAGATGTTCGGTGAAGATCGCGAAATCCGTCTTCGTCCAAGTTTCTTCCCATTCACAGAGCCATCTGTAGAGATGGATATTTCTTGTATGATGTGTCACGGCAAAGGTTGCGGTACTTGTAAAGGAACTGGCTGGATCGAAATTTTAGGCGCAGGTATGGTTCACCCGAACGTACTTGAAATGGCTGGTTATGATTCAAAAGAATATCAAGGCTTCGCATTCGGTATGGGCGCAGAGCGTATCGCAATGCTGAAATACGGCGTAGATGACATTCGTCATTTCTATACAAATGATGTACGTTTCTTACAACAATTCAAACGAGCGTAAGGGAAGGAGAGGATAAATATGTTCGTATCATATCGTTGGTTACAAGAGTATGTAGATATTAAAGATGTAACAGCACAAGAACTAGCAGACAAAATCACGAAAAGTGGTATTGAAGTAGAAGGCGTTGAAGTATTAAATAAAGGTGTAAAAGGTGTTGTGGTTGGTCACGTATTAGAATGTGAAAAACACCCAGAAGCTGATAAATTAAGCAAATGCTTAATCGATATCGGTGAAGAAGAACCAGTACAAATTATTTGTGGTGCTGCTAACATTGCAAAAGGTTTAAAAGTACCAGTTGCAAAAGTTGGTGCTGTACTTCCAGGTAACTTCAAAATTAAAAAAGCGAAACTACGCGGGGAAGCTTCTCACGGTATGGTTTGTGCTCTTCAAGAGCTTGGTATTGATGGGAAACTAGTTGCGAAAGAATACGCAGATGGTATCTTCATCTTCCCAAGTGACGCTGAGGTTGGTGCAGATGCACTTGAGATTTTAAACTTACATGATGAAGTACTTGAGCTTGGTTTAACACCAAACCGTGCAGATTGCTTAAACATGCTAGGTGTTGCATATGAAGTAGCTGCTATTTACGGCCGTGAAGTAAAACTTCCAGCTATCAACTTACAAGAATCAGCTGAAAAAACATCTGATTATATTTCTGTAAGTGTAGAAGCGAAAGAAGAGAATCCATTATACATTGCGAAAATGGTTAAGAACGTAAAGATTGGTCCATCACCAATGTGGATGCAAACTCGCCTTATGGCAGCTGGCATTCGCCCGATTAGTAATGTAGTTGATATTACAAACTACATTTTAATGGAATATGGTCAACCGCTACATGCATTCGATTACGATAAATTAGGTTCAAAAGAAATCGTTGTTCGTCTAGCTAAAGAAAGCGAAAAGATTCAAACGTTAGATGATCAAGAGCGTACATTACAAAGCCACCACCTTGTTATTACAAACGGTGAAAAAGCTTTAGCTGTTGCTGGTGTAATGGGCGGAGCGGATTCTGAAGTTGATAGCGATACAGTGAACGTTTTAATTGAGTCTGCATACTTTGCAGGTCAAACAGTGCGCCGTACATCAAAAGACTTAGGTCTTCGTAGCGAATCAAGTGCACGTTTTGAAAAAGGAATCGACCCAACACGTACATTTGAAGCAATTCAACACGCTGCTGCTTTAATGGCAAAATATGCTGGCGGAGAAGCGCTTGAAGGTGTAGTAGAAGTTGATAACTTACAAGTAGAAGAGCGTACAGTATCTGTTACAGCTGAGAAAGTAAATCATGTATTAGGTACAGACATTTCTACAAGTGAAATGGGTACAATGTTCACAAACTTGAAATTCCCATTCACAGAAGTAGAAGGAACATTCCATGTGAATGTACCAGCGCGCCGTCCTGACATTACAATTTCAGAAGACTTAGTAGAAGAAGTAGGTCGTTTGTACGGTTATGATCACATTCCAGTTACATTACCAGCTGGAACAATGACACGTGGTAAATTAACAGCAGCTCAAACGAAACGTCGTAAAGTACGCCGCTTCCTAGAAGGCGCTGGTTTATATGAAGCAATCACATATTCATTAACAAGTGCTGAAAAAGCGAAACAATATATGGTTGAGCCGAACGAAAAAGCACCTGTAAATCTTGCGCTTCCAATGAGTGAAGAGCGTAGCCAACTTCGTTTAAGCTTAGTGCCACAATTGTTAGAAGCAGTTTCATACAATGTTGCACGTAAAAACGACAGCGTTGCTTTATACGAGGTAGGTTCTATCTTCTTACCAACAGTAGCAGGAGAACTTCCGAAAGAAGAACAACATCTTGCAGGTGTTATGACAGGCCTTGCTCTTCACCATGCATGGCAAGGTGAGAAGAAAGTTGTAGACTTCTTCGTTGTTAAAGGTGTGTTAGAAGGATTATTCGACGTACTTGGCGTTGCAAACCAAATCACTTATGCACCAGCAAAACGTGAAGGTATGCATCCAGGCCGTACAGCTGACATTTTATTAGATGGCGAAGTAATTGGATTCATCGGTCAATTGCACCCAGAAACAGAAAAACAACTAGATGTGAAAAATACATTTGTATTCGAACTATCTCTTGTAAAAGTATTCGGTGCAGACGTTGAAGAAACTTACTACTCAGCAATTCCACGTTTCCCATCTATGACACGTGATATGGCTGTTGTGGTAACAACAGAAACAAAAGCTGGTGAAATGAAGCAAGTAATTGCTGAAGCTGGCGGAGAACTTCTGAAAGAAGTAACACTATTCGACTTATACGAAGGTGAGAAAATGGAAGAAGGCAAGAAATCACTTGCATTCTCTATGAACTACTTCGATGCAGAACGTACATTAACAGACGAAGAAGTAACAGAAGCACATAGCCGTGTATTAACAGCGGTAGAAGAGAAATTTGGTGCGGAGTTACGTAAGTAATAAAAAATTGCCGGATTAATTCCGGCAATTTTTTTAGTAGAGCGGTTGTCGATTACTGTCGGTAAGTCGATATTCTATGTTGAATCGCTGATATATTTCGAGTTACGGTCGATATATGATAAAAATCGCTGATATATTTTCCGACATCTTGCATCTTTCCCTCGAATGTAGTACATTAATTTTAGTTTAACAAAATGAAAGACGATGATAAGGAAAAGTAGTATATACTATAATCCAAAGCGAGTCAGGGGCGGTGAGAGCCTGATGAGGCGGTATATGTGAAGAACACCTTGGAGTTGCTAACCGAAATTGAAGCTTGTATTCAAGAGTAGACTTAGACGGGAATCCGGCCTGTTACAAACCGGGAAGTATGTATTACATACGAGTTAAAGTTGGTCTTTATGACAAATTGGGTGGTACCGCGAAGTTTAACCTTTCGTCCCTTTATGGATGAAAGGTTTTTTTGTATTTAAATATATCAGCAAAGGAGAATTTCACTATGGAAAACACATTAGTAAAAAGTCTGTATAGAGATACAGAGAAATACGCAGATCAAACAGTACAAGTATCAGGTTGGATTCGTAACTTACGTGATTCAAAAGCATTTGGTTTCATCGAATTAAACGATGGTAGCTTCTTCAAAAGCGTTCAAATCGTTTTCGATACAGAATTAGAGAACTTCAAAGAAATTGCAAAACTTCCACTTAGCTCTTCAGTTAAAGTAGAAGGTAAAGTAATTGCAACACCTGGAGCAAAGCAACCATTTGAAATTAAAGCAGAAAAAATTGATGTTGAGGGCTTATCAGATTCTGATTACCCACTTCAAAAGAAGCGTCACACGTTTGAATACTTACGTACAATCGCTCACTTACGTCCAAGAACAAATGCATTCTCAGCAACATTCCGCGTGCGTTCTATCGCAGCGTTTGCGATTCACCAATTCTTCCAAGAGCGTGGATTCGTACATGTTCATACACCAATTATCACTGGTAGTGATACAGAAGGTGCAGGCGAAATGTTCCGCGTAACGACGCAAGATTTAAACAACGTACCAAAAGGTGAAGACGGACAAGTTGACGAATCAAAAGACTTCTTCGGTAAAGAAACAAACTTAACGGTAAGTGGACAGCTGAATGCTGAAGCTTATGCACTAGCGTTCCGTGATGTGTACACATTTGGACCTACATTCCGTGCAGAAAACTCAAACACAACTCGCCACGCAGCTGAGTTCTGGATGGTTGAGCCTGAGATTGCATTCGCTGAATTAGGCGATGTAATGAATCTTACAGAAGATATGCTGAAATATGCAATGAAATACGTATTAGAGCATGCACCTGAAGAAATGGAATTCTTCAACAGCTTCGTTGATAAAACAGTTCTAGAACGCATGAACAACGTAATCAACTCTGACTTCGGTCGCATCACATATACAGAAGCAATTAAAGTACTTCAAGAGTCAGGCGCTGACTTCAAATACCCAGTAGAATGGGGTATTGACTTACAAACAGAGCACGAAAGATACTTATCAGAAGAAATCTTCAAACGCCCTGTATTCGTAACTGACTATCCAAAAGACATTAAAGCGTTCTACATGCGCCTTAATGAAGATGGAAAAACAGTAGCTGCTACTGACCTTCTAGTTCCTGGCATCGGCGAATTAATCGGCGGTAGCCAACGTGAAGAAAGAATGGACGTTTTAGTAGACAGAATTAAAGAATTAGGTATGAACGAAGAGGACTACTGGTGGTACTTAGAACTTAGAAAATACGGCGGTACAAAACACGCTGGATTCGGTCTAGGTTTCGAGCGCTTCCTAATGTACATCACTGGCATGGCTAACATCCGTGACGTAATTCCATTCCCAAGAACTCCAGGTTCTTCTGAGTTTTAAGATATAAAAAAAGCGAGAGCAACTGCTCTCGCTTTTTTTATTGGAAAAGGGTGTAACTAGAACTCAAATTTTATAAAGTATTTCAAGAATGGAAAAGATGTTGTTCATAGTTCCCTTCTCATTTCATATATAGTAAAACGAATGCAACATTTATAGGGAAGGGGTTTTGGGGCGATGGGGGAAAATCCAAGTCATACAAAGTGGACATTGCGTGACAAGTATATAGTAATCACTGGTGCAACAAGCGGTATTGGATTAGCGGCAGCTAAGGCATTTGCAAAAAGCGGTGCCAAACTAGGAATCATTGCACGTAACGAAGCAAAAGCGAATGATGCTATAGTCCAAATTAAGGATGTAACGAATGGGAATGCGACGATAGATTTATTTTTGGCTGATATGTCTTCCCAACAATCTATACGCCAGGTAGCTACTGATATTTTAGAAAGATGTCCGAGAATTGATATATTAGTAAATAATGCTGGCGCTTTATTTCAAACAAGGAAGCTTACGGAGGACGGTTTGGAGATGACTTGGGCGGTTAACCATTTAGGGCCATTCCTGCTCACAGGTTTGTTGTTGGAGCGTTTAAAAGAAAGTGCTCCTGCTCGTGTCATTACAACCGCATCTCACGGTCACAAAATGGCTAAAAAGGGAATTGATTTCGGTGATCTAGATGCAGAACAACTTTATCGTGGTGTTAAGAGGTTCATGGGTGGTCCTACAATGCGTTATGCGCAAACAAAACTAGCTAATATTTTATTCACCTCTGAATTGGCACAGCGGTTGGAGGGAACGGGTGTTAGTGCTTATAGCTTTGACCCGGGGCTAGTGGATACGAATTTCAACCAGGACAATGGTCTGGTTGCTCGCTTAACTATGGCAGCAATGAAACCTTTCTCTCGTACGCCCGAGGAAGGTGCTGAAACTTTGATATGGCTAGCAGAATCAACTGAATTTACTGATCATGGTGGTTATTACTATGCCGATAAGCAAATAGGAAAAATGTCAGAAGCTGCCTTGGATAAGGATGCCGCAAAACGTCTATGGGACATTAGTGAAAAACAAACAGGAGGATAAAAGAGTAGCCAGTATATGTTCAGATGGTTATGTTGAATAGTTTTTTACCCGTAAGTAAAAAGTAAACTTGGGGGGTGATTGTAATGAGTAAGAAAGTGAAAACAGATCATTCTAGATCAAGCTTAGGTTCTCCGGAAGTGGAAGGACAAGGAACGACTACGCATGAAACAGGTTCTTATAAAGTACCTTCATCAAATAAGAAGCAGAAACGAAGTTGAATATGAAGAAGGGGAGTCATGGGGGCTCTCCTTTTTTGCGTAATAAGGAATGATGTACTTGAGCGAAGTGGGGATCGATAAATAGTAAAGGAAATGATATCGGTGGAAATTGAAGTATATTGATCTTAATTTAAGGTTGAGGGATATCATTACTTAAATGGTATTTTTTGTATTTTTAAAAGCTTTTATATGTTATGCTGATGTAAAAGGAAATTCATGTAACTTTTATGTGACTGAAGAGAAGGGGGAGTATTTTGGTAAACAATTCATTGTTTAAATTGAAATTTCGTTATATTTTTCTATATTTAATAGTGGGATTTCTTATTATGGAATGCGTAATTAGATTACCATTGTTTAATGAAGTATCGATGTTGTTAAAGCGGGAAATAGGTTTACTGAGTGTTTTGTATGTTATACCGGTTTTATTATTTTATAAATATTGTAGAAAACATAGTGTGAATTTTTATGAGACTTTTTTCACGAAACCATCTGTAATATCTATTAAAATAATTGTTATGCCAGTTGTAATGTTATTGGTATTCCAACTAGGCTGTCTTATGGCACTTGCTGTTATTATTTGGAGTTTTAGTTCTGTGGAATTAGCTACTGCAAGTGTTGCAAAAACGAAAGAAACAGGAGATGTATTACAGTTATGGATTCGTTGCATTGTGGTGGCATTCATTGCACCTATTGCTGAAGAAATATTGTTCCGGGGTTATTTATTGCGTAAGTTACATTTGAAATTTAGTATGAAAACGAGTGTAATTATTTCTTCAATTATATTTGGTATATTGCATTTGCAAGCAACATTTAGTGCTATTCTGTTTGGGATAGTCATGTGTCTATTGTATATAAAATCTAGAAGTCTTATTTTACCTATTATCGTACATATGATATCCAATATATTATTAGTAATTAAAGACGTTATTATTATTTCTAATCCATCTGAATCTGCTAGTACATCTACTAATCCTTTGAGTATAACAAGTGGGATCGTCGTAACATTGTTCTTTTTAGGGATAGCATTATTATGGATCATCCCATTTTTAAAAAGAAGTTGGCGTGACTGTATGGAAAAAGGTTTACCAAAAATCACATATCATTCATAAAAGGCGAAAAGAACTCAATTCTTTTCGCCTTGTTTAGTTCATCCCTATCCTGTCGATACTAAAAAGTAGTTATTTTTTCAATAAGCGAAACGCTTTCTCCGTATTAGCAAAATGCAGTTTCACAAACTCAGGTAGTCTTTCTTTTCCAAGCTTCTGAATGAGTTTAGCAGCGGCAATATCTACTTGTTTGCCGGCACCTTTTGGAAGTGACATACCAGCTTTTTTGCTTAGTTCGTCAAATTGTTTTACAAATGAGTAACGAGCTAAGATGGAAGCAGCAGCTACTGCTAAATGGACACTTTCTCCTTTTGTAGCGAAGTAAACATCTTCACGTTGTACCTGTTTTTGTTTCGCTAAATATTTATAGTATGTATCAGGTTGCGTAAATTGGTCGATTAAGATGCCTTCTGGTGTTGTAGGTGCAATTTTTGCTAATAAATTTGTGATGGCTTTATTGTGTAGTAAAGCTTTCAGTTTACCTTGGTTGTTTCCTTTATCAAATAGCTCATTATACTTTTCATTGTGAAGAACGAGAGAGCTATAAGGAACAACGTGAAGGAGTTGTTTTGCAATCTCAGCAATTTGGGCATCGTTTAAGTTTTTAGAGTCTTTTACACCAAGTTCTTTTAAAAGTGGAATCTGTTTTGCGTCCACATATACAGCAACGACCGTCATCGGGCCGAAGTAATCGCCAGTACCTACTTCATCGGATCCTACAATAGACATTGTACCGATGGAAGAGGGCGGGGCATAACGATGTGAGTTAGCCGATTTTTTTACAGCTGATTTTGGTGCTTGAGAGACAGTTTGCCAACGAGTAGCTTCTGCTTCAGCACGGCCACCTTGGAACATCACTTTGCCTGATTTATATGCTGTAATCGTGCAAGATGGAACTTTTGCCATAAAGATACCGCCTTGCGGAATTTTCGGGCTAAGCGCCTGTTTATATTGTTGTTTCATGTCTTCAATTACTGTAGAACTTGTTTGTAATACGATAGAATTTGACAAGATGGTCGCTCCTTTTTTATATTGTTATTTTTATCATATCGGATTGTTCTTTCTGTTTCCATATTATGATGGTTCATGGTATGATAAACTTTAGGATTCTGTACGTGATTGGAGGCCGGTGAGTTGTCACAACAAAAGGGAAAGAAAAGTCGAATTAATGTAGAAATCTATGGTCAGCAATATTCAGTTGTTGGCGATGAAAGTACAAGTCATATCCGCATGGTAGCAGCGATTGTGGATGATAAAATGCGCGAACTCAATGCCAAGAATCCTTCGCTTGATACGAGTAGACTAGCGGTATTGACGGCGGTAAACGTCATACACGATTACATAAAATTAATAGAAGAACATGAGAAGCTGAAAGAAAGTATGACAAAAAAAGGAATGGAATAACATGATTGATATTATTATCATTTTACTGCTTGTTATGGGATTTTTCCTTGGCTTACGCAGAGGGTTCATTTTGCAACTTATAAAGTTAACAAGCTTTATTATCGCATACCTTGTTGCATACTGGTACTGTAAAGATTTAGCGCCAACACTTGCGAAATTTATTCCGTATCCATTTGATAAAAACGTATCTGTTCCAGAATGGATTGATGCAAATAATATTGAAACAGTATTTTATCAAGCAATTGCGTTTATCGTATTATTTATTATTACAAAAATCGCACTTTCATTTCTTGGTAATTTGTTAAATATGTTTGCAGAAATACCGGTTTTAAAGCAAGTGAATGCACTTGCGGGGGCAATCCTCGGATTTTTAGAAGTGTATATTATTTTGTTTGTCTTAATTATTGTTGGAACAATTCTTCCAATTGAACAATTGCAAACACCATTACAAAAATCATCAATTAGCAAAATAATTATAGACGATACACCGATTCTTTCTGAAAAGGTGAAGGAACTATGGCAGACAGGTAGCAGAGTATAACTTCTCTTTTTTCGGAAAGAGGAGTTTTTTTCTATGAAAGAAAGGCGGGGGCAATGATGAAAGTAAATAAAAAACAAGTTATTAAATTATTGGAGACAATCGGCCTGTTTATGGAATTAAAAGGCGCAAATCCATTTAAAATATCTGCATTTCGTAAAGCAGCGGCAGCTCTAGAAAGTGATGATCGTAGTCTTTCTGAAATTGAAGATTTCACAAAGATTCCAGGCATCGGAAAAGGAACGGCAGCAGTTATTCAAGAATATATAGAATCGGGAACATCTGAAGTACTACAAGAACTTGAAAAAGAAGTACCGAGCAGTTTATTACCGCTATTAAAACTACCAGGCCTTGGGGGGAAGAAGGTAGCTAAGTTATACAAAGAGCTTGGTGTTGTCGATATGGAAACGTTAAAAGCTGCTTGTGAGGAAAATAAAGTACAAGCTTTAGCAGGTTTCGGTAAAAAAACAGAAGAGAAAATATTGGAAGCAATTGATCAAGTAGGATCTCGTCCAGAGCGTTTACCAATTGCGATGGTATTGCCTATTGCCGGGGAAATAGAGGAGAAATTGTCGAATATTGCTGAGGTGATTCGTTTCTCCCGCGCTGGTAGTTTACGCCGTGTTCGTGAGACAGTGAAGGATTTAGACTTCATCATTGCAACTACAGAACCAGCTGTAGTACGTGAACATTTACTACAATTTGATAATATGATTGAAGTAATTGCGAGCGGGGATACGAAAGTATCAGTTCGTCTTCAATATGAATATGATATTTCAATTGATTTCCGTCTTGTAAAACCAGAAGAATTTATTACAACTCTTCACCATTTCACAGGATCAAAAGACCATAACGTAAAAATGCGTCAAATTGCAAAAGATAAAGGCGAGAAAATTAGTGAGTACGGTGTAGAAAACTTGGAAACCGGTGAAGTGAAAACTTTTGAAACGGAAGAGGAATTCTTCGCTCATTTCGGTCTTCCATTCATCCCGCCAGAAGTGCGTGAAGATGGAAAAGAAATTGAATTAATTAAAGAGTATCCGAACTTAATTCAGTTCTCTGACATACAAGGTGATTTACATATGCATACAACGTGGAGTGATGGTGCTTTTTCAATTGAAGAAATGGTACAAGCATGTCGCGCTCGTGGATATAAGTTTATGGCAATTACTGATCATTCACAATACTTGAAAGTAGCGAATGGCTTAACGAAAGAGCGTCTTTGCGAGCAAGCGAAAGAAATTGAGCGCATGAATGAAAAGTATCCAGACATTACAATTTTACGTGGAATTGAAATGGACATTTTACCAGATGCAACACTTGATTTTGATGATGAAGTATTAGCAGAATTAGATTATGTCATTGGAGCGATTCACTCTAGCTTCTCACAAGACCGTGAAACGATTATGAAACGTCTTCGCACTGCGCTTGAGAATAAGCATGTCACAATGATTGCCCATCCGACAGGGCGTCTTCTTGGGCGCCGCGAGGGCTATGATGTAGATACAGATTTATTAATCGAACTCGCAAAAGAAACAAATACAGTTTTAGAATTAAATGCAAATCCAAACCGTTTAGATTTAAGCGCGAAATTATTAAAACAAGCACAAGATGCTGGTGTAAAAGTAGCGATTAATACCGATGCCCATACACTTGAAATGTTAGAAGATATGGAAACAGGTGTAGCAGCAGCACGTAAAGGTTGGATTCAAAAAGATAACGTGATTAACACATGGGATATTGAACGTTTATTGGACTATATTAAACGTAATAAGTAACACAAGGGGGACCTGCAACATGTTAGAAAGAACGTTGCGTGTATTAGAATACAATAAAGTAAAAGAACAATTACTTGAACATACAGCCTCTTCACTTGGCCGTGATAAAGTGAAGAATTTAGTGCCGAGCACTGATTTTGAAGAAATTGTAGAAATGCAAGATACAACGGATGAAGCAGCGAAAGTCATTCGTTTAAAAGGTAGTGCACCATTAGGTGGTATTACGGATATTCGCTCAAATGTGAAGCGTGCAAAGATTGGAAGTATGTTAAGCCCAAATGAACTACTTGATATTGCCAATACGATGTATGGTAGTCGCAATATGAAACGTTTCATTGAAGATATGGTTGATAATGGTGTCGAGCTTCCAATTTTAGAAACTCATGTCGCTCAAATTGTATCTTTATATGATTTAGAAAAGAAAATTACAAATTGCATCGGTGACGGCGGTGAAGTAGTCGATAGCGCAAGTGATAAACTGCGTGGTATTCGTACTCAAATTCGTACTGCGGAAAGCCGTATCCGCGAGAAGTTAGAAAACATGACGCGTTCTTCAAATGCACAAAAAATGTTATCAGATGCGATTGTAACGATTCGTAACGAACGCTACGTAATCCCGGTAAAACAAGAATACCGCGGCGTATATGGCGGTATTGTTCACGATCAATCAGCTTCTGGACAAACTTTATTTATTGAACCACAAGTCATTGTAGAATTAAATAACGCGCTTCAAGAAGCACGAGTGAAAGAAAAACAAGAAATCGAACGCATCTTATTGATGTTAACAGAAGAAGTAGCAGTAGAAGCGGATATCGTTTTATCTAACGTAGAAGTAGTTGCCAATCTTGACTTCATTTTTGCGAAAGCTTTTTATGCGAAGCGAATTAAAGCAACGAAGCCAATCGTAAATAACGAGCGGTACATGGATTTAAGACAAGCACGTCATCCGCTTATTGATCCGGAAATTATTGTGCCAAATAACATTATGCTCGGTAAAGACTTCACAACAATTGTTATTACAGGGCCGAATACAGGTGGTAAAACAGTTACGCTGAAAACAGTTGGTATTTGTGTATTAATGGCGCAATCTGGTCTTCACATTCCAGTAATGGACGAGTCAGAGATTTGTGTATTTAAAAATATCTTTGCTGATATCGGTGATGAGCAATCGATTGAACAAAGTTTAAGTACGTTCTCCTCACATATGGTGAACATTGTAGATATTTTAGAAAAAGCTGATTTTGAAAGCTTAGTTTTATTCGATGAATTAGGTGCTGGAACAGATCCACAAGAAGGGGCTGCACTAGCAATTTCAATTTTGGATGAAGTATGTAACCGCGGTGCTCGCGTTGTTGCAACGACGCATTACCCGGAATTAAAAGCATACGGATATAACCGTGAGCAAGTTATTAATGCGAGTGTTGAGTTCGATGTGAATACATTAAGCCCAACGTACAAATTATTAATCGGTGTACCAGGACGTAGTAATGCCTTTGAAATTTCGAAGCGCCTTGGACTATCTGATCGAGTTATCGATCAAGCACGTAACCATATTAGTACAGATACAAATAAAATTGAAAATATGATTGCGAAGTTAGAAGAAAGTCAAAAGAACGCAGAGCGTGACTGGAACGAAGCAGAAGCGCTTCGCAAGCAATCTGAAAAACTTCATCGTGAATTACAGCGTCAAATTATTGAATTTAACGATGAGCGCGATGAAAAATTATTAAAAGCGCAAAAAGAAGGGGAAGAAAAAGTCGAAGCTGCAAAGAAAGAAGCAGAAGGCATTATTCAAGAACTTCGTCAATTGCGTAAAGCACAGCTTGTAAACGTGAAAGACCATGAACTTATTGAAGCGAAGAGCCGTCTAGAAGGGGCAGCGCCAGAGCTTGTGAAGAAACAAAAAGTAAACGTGAAAAACACAGCGCCGAAACAACAATTACGAGCAGGCGATGAAGTAAAAGTGTTAACGTTCGGTCAAAAAGGTCAACTACTTGAAAAAGTAAGTGATACAGAGTGGAGCGTACAAATTGGTATTCTGAAGATGAAAGTGAAAGAATCCAATATGGAATACATTAATACACCGAAGCAAACTGAGAAAAAAGCAGTCGCAAGTGTGAAGGGTAGAGATTATCACGTTTCATTAGAGCTTGACCTTCGCGGTGAACGTTATGAAGATGCAATGGTGCGCGTTGAGAAATATTTAGATGATGCACAGCTTGCAAGTTACCCTCGTGTATCAATCATTCACGGTAAAGGAACAGGAGCACTTCGCCAAGGTGTACAAGATTACTTGAAGAAACACCGCGGTGTGAAAAACTTCCGTTACGGTGACATGGGTGAGGGAGGCCTAGGTGTAACAGTTGTCGAATTAAAATAGCAAACAACCAAACAAAAGGGGAACCATTATATGTTTATGGACAAACTTGCAAAAGTATTGTTAGCTTGTTGCGGAATATTTTTGGTGATTGGGGTTATTTATTTAGTTGTTTTTGCGAAGTAAAGGAGCGTCAATCTTGGCATAATGATATTGCCATGGATTGACGCTTTTAATCTATAAGAAAAGGAATAAAACATGAAAATCAACCAATACATAAGCGAAGCAAAATCCTGCTCAAGACGCGAGACAGATCGTCTCATCAAAGCAGGGCGTGTCGCGATTAACGGTGAAATATGTACGCACGGTACAATCGTTAACGAAGGTGATGTTGTAACGATTGATGGACAGGTAGTTGCAAAAGAAGAGAAAGAAAAAGTGTATATTGCTTTCCATAAACCAGTTGGAATTACTTGTACAGCAGCGGATCATATTGAAGATAATATTATTGATTATATCAATTATCCAGAACGAATCTTTCCTGTTGGGCGGTTAGATAAAGCATCGGAAGGACTCATTTTATTAACGAATGATGGTACGATTGCGAATCAAATTTTGCACGGTGATCATGAGCATGAGAAAGAATATGTTGTTACGGTCGATAAGCCGTTTACAGATTGGTTTATTGATATGATGTCCAGCGGAGTGAAAATCAAAGATGGAATGACGAAACCATGTAAAGTGACGAGAGTTGACCAATCTACATTTCGCATCGTTTTAACACAAGGAATGAATAGACAAATTCGTAGAATGAGTCGTGCTTTCGGGTATACAGTAACAAAGTTGAAGCGAGTTCGCATTATGAATATAGAGCTAAATGAACTTGAAACCGGAAAATGGCGGAACATTACAGCTGAAGAATTAGAAAGATTGATGGGGCAAATATAGGGGGGAATGTTTTCCCCCTATATTTTTTTGTCAGAAAAAATAAAACTATTGATTTTTTAAAAAATAGCCCATATAATAAAAAAACAACAAGTTTCGACAAGATATTTTATAAAAGTAATGATGAGGACACGAGTTGTTTTTTACGATTCTCAGAGAGGGAAGCCTTAGGCTGTGAGCTTCCTAATACGGAAAGACATACTTACCACCTCTAAACTTCAAGAGTGAACTGCATGATGCATTGTAATTCTTGGCGGATAAAACCGTTATCAATTTACACGAGCTATAAAATGAGCTTATTTCGTTATAAATTCATTTTATTAGAATAAGGGTGGAACCACGATTTCAACACTCGTCCCTTTGTTAGGGACGGGTGTTTTTTGCGTTCTTTTATAGGGAAGTATGCTTGAAAGAGGAAATGTGACGGAATTTAATTCAGAATATTTTGTTAATCTGATAATTATATAGGAGGTTAGTAGAAATGAAATCGTCTTTAAAGTTTTCTGAGATGTTTGCAATAAGTTTAATGTTATTTGCATTGTTTTTCGGTGCAGGTAATATGATCTTCCCACCAGCGTTAGGACAAGGTGCTGGAACGGATGTATGGATTGCGTTGTTTGGTTTTATCGTAACAGGTGTGGGACTTCCTTTATTAGGGGTTATTGTTATAGCTTTAAAAGGAGATATTAATGAACTGGCAGGACGTGTACACCCTGTATTCGCACTTATTTTTATCACTGCAATTTATTTATGTTTAGGTGTATTTGTTAGTGTACCACGTACAGGAACTGTTGCTTATGAAATGAGTGTTGCACCGTTTTTACCAAGTGAGGTAGCTGGTCAATCATATCCACTTGTTATCTTTACATTTATTTTCTTTGCAGTAACTTTCTATTTAGCTTTAAACCCATCGAAATTAGTGGGCCGCATCGGTAAAGTGTTAACACCAATTTTATTAGCTGTCATTGCAATTATTGTAGCGAAAGCAATTATGACACCAATTGGAGAGTTTGGTGCACCGACAGAAGCGTATAGTGCTCCACTCTTTAAAGGCTTTATTGACGGATATTTAACTTTAGATGGACTTGCAGCACTTGTTTTCGGAAATGTTGTAATTAATGCTTTAAAAGCAAAAGGTATTACAAATAAAAATAGCATTGCGAAAGTAACAATTTTTGCAGGATTTATTGCAGCACTTGGCTTACTACTTGTTTATTTAGCGCTTGCTTACCTTGGAGCTTCTAGTGTTTCACTTGGCATGGGAGCAAACGGCGGAATTATTTTAACAAACGTAGTGACTCATTTATTTGGCAATTACGGAACGTTATTACTTGGTATCGCAATTACAGCAGCATGTTTAACAACTTCTGTAGGTATTGTTGCAGCTTGTGGCGAATACTTCTCTTCTTTATTACCAAAGCTTTCTTATCAAAAAGTTGTTTTCATTTTCTGTGTATTAGCATTTATGGTAGCAAATCTTGGTTTAACTCAGTTAAATGCATTAGCATTACCAATTTTAATTGCAATTTATCCAATTGGTATCGTGCTTATCGTATTATCACTCGTTGAAAATTACGTTCGTCTTCCATTAGCAATGTATGTAGGCGGTATTATAGGGGCGTTCGCGATTAGCTTCTTTGATGGATTGCACAATGCAAATCTTCAAATTGCCGCATTAGCACCTATTTTAGATAAGATTCCATTATATAGTGTAGGGATTGGCTGGTTAGTTCCAGGTATGATCGGTATAGGAATTGGTTATATAGTTTCTAAGTTTCAAAAGCAAGAAATTGCTGTAGAAAAATAAAGAAAGTCTCTTTTATATAAGTTTTTTCAGTTATTGTAGATAGTAAGATGTTCACTTCAAAAGTTAGTAAATATATAGCGGTTATGCGAGAGGATAGGCTAGTTGTACTAGCAAAGCAATAATATGGTATAGTGAAACGAGGCTGTTTTTTCAGTCTCGTTTTTTAAATGCTTACTATAGTTAGAAAGCATTCAAATGGAAAGGAAGACATTACATGCGATCTGAAGTAACTATAAAAATAAAACCGAAGTTTATAAAAGAAATTAAAAGTGGATATCCGCTTATTTTAAAAGATGCTATTCAAAATTTAAATGATGTACGTGAAGAAGGGACAATCATCAAAGTAGTAGATGAGAAGAACCAATTCATCGGAAAAGGCTATTATGGAAAACAAAATAAAGGATATGGATGGATTTTAACGAGAAAAGAGAAGGAGCAAATTAATCAACCTTTCTTTGAAAGTAAAATCAAATCTGCTTTACATAAACGAAAAGATTTTTATAAATCAAATGATACAACAGCATTTCGTGTTGTGAATGGTGAGGGCGATGGTCTTGGTGGTTTAATCATCGATTATTATGACGGTTATTACGTAATAAGTTGGTATAGTGAAGGGATTTATACTTTCCGTGATGAAATCGTAGAAGCACTTCAAAAAGTAGCAAATTTCAAAGGGATTTATGAGAAAAAACGTTTTGATACGAAAGGGAAATACATTGAAGATGATGATTTTGTAGCAGGAGAGCGCGGTGAGTTTCCACTTATCGTAAAAGAAAACGGTGTAAACTTTGCTGTATATTTAAATGACGGGGCGATGGTTGGTGTATTTTTAGATCAGCGTAACGTTCGAAAACAAATTCGTGATAAATATGCAAAAGGAAGAACAGTTTTAAATATGTTCTCTTATACTGGAGCTTTTTCTGTATTTGCAGCACTTGGCGGTGCAAGTAAAACAACGAGTGTTGACCTTGCAAATCGTAGTTTAAGTAAAACGATTGAGCAGTTCAGCGTAAATGAAATTGATTACGAAGCGCAAGATATTATTGTAGAAGATGTATTTCTATATTTCAAATATGCAGCTAAGAAAAAGATGAAATTTGATATGGTTGTACTTGATCCTCCAAGCTTTGCACGTTCGAAAAAATATACATTCAGTGCAGCGAAAGATTATAAAAATTTATTAAAAGAAACAATTGCCATTACAGAAAATAACGGTATTATCGTAGCTTCTACAAATTGTAGCGCATTCGATATGAAAAAATTTAAAGGCTTTATCGATACAGCATTTAAAGAAATGAACGGCAAATATAAAATATTAGAAGAACATTCTTTACCCGAAGATTTCCGTACAATTGATCAATTTAAAGAGGGAGACTATTTAAAAGTAGTTTTCATCGAAAAAATTAAAGGGTAATGAAAATAAGAAAAGGAGCTCAATTTCAAATGAGCTCCTTTTCTTATTGAATAATATTTTGTACTCTGCCAATCTGTCCGTCCTGCAATCTTACTTTAATGCCGTGCGGATGGGAAGGGGAATTCGTTAAAATATCTTTTACAATTCCTCTTGTTAACTTACCAGTTCGTTGATCTTGTTTTAACACAATATCAACTTCAAGACCTGGCGCGATGTTAGATCGTTTTTGCCCGTTCATTTACACACCTGTACGTCTACGTTGGTTGTTTGTTTTCTTCGTTTGTTGGTTTTGTAATTTTTTCGTTGCTTGGCTTTGATTTGTATTATTTGAACCATTTCCATTTCCTTGCTTTTTCTTTGCAAGTTGTTCGCGCATTAAATCAGCTAAGCTTACTTTTTTGTTTTCTGACATGATAAGTCTCCTTTATATAAAGTTAATTATGAACAATAGTAGTGAATTTCATCATATCATTGTTAAGGAAGGAAGGGAAGTTGGTTTGAAAATTCATATAATTCTTTCCAGCATTCATTCGTTACGATACAATTGAAATGTTAATGTTTGTAAAAAGGGGATGAGAATATGTCACATCATATTTTATTAGTTGAAGATGATGTCTCAATTCAAGAGATGGTTGAAACATATTTAGTAAAAGAAGGTTTTCAAGTTACAATCGCATCTGATGGAGAAGAAGGAGTTACCGCATTTTTAAAAGGTTCATTTGATTTGATCATTCTCGATATTATGATGCCGAAGTTAGATGGCTTAGAGGTTGTGCGAATCATTCGAGAGAAAAGTGCCGTTCCGATTTTAATGATGTCAGCGAAGGATACAGATGTTGATAAGGCAGTTGGTTTAGGTCTTGGAGCGGATGATTACATTTGTAAACCGTTTTCTATGATTGAACTAGCAGCGCGTGTAAAAGCTGCTATTCGAAGATCTACAAAGTATTCAGCTGTGGAATCAAAAGATGAGACCATTCAGATTGGTGATTTAATAATTGACCCAATTAATTTTACTGTGGAGAAAAAGGGAAGACAGCTTAAACTTACTTTAAAAGAATTTGAGATTTTAAAACTGTTTGTAAAGAACCAAAATCGTGTATTTACGAAAGCGCAAATCTATTCACTAATTTGGAATGAAGAATATTATGGTGATGACAACGTTATTAATGTCCATATGAGAAGATTGCGCGAGAAAATTGAAACGGATCCATCTAACCCAGCGTATGTAAAAACATTGTGGGGCATCGGTTATAAGCTGGAAGGGATGTAGTATGGTTACTTTTTTAACGGCCGTTATTTTTATATTGCTAATAATAATTTATGTACAATATAAAATTCGAAAAAATAATAGTAGAAATTTACGTTATACATATGAAAAATTAGAGGATATTGTAAAAGAGAAAACTGGTGAGAAGCTATTAGTTATGACAGATGATAAGGAACTGCAAAAACTATTAGTTACTATTAATCATTTGTTAGATGCGAAACAGAAAACGAATGCAGATCATGCGAAAGTAGAAATTTCGATGAGAAAAATGCTTTCGAACATCTCACATGATTTAAAAACGCCGCTTACCGTCATTCTTGGATATACAGAAATGTTAAATGTAGATAAAACGATTAATGAGGAAGAACGGCAATTATTATTACAAAAGGTACATGTGAAAACATTAGAAGTAATGGAACTGATTCATAAGTTTTTCGATTTAGCAAAATTGGAATCTGGTGATAAAGCAATTGAAATAACGAAGATAAACATGAATGAAATATGCAGGGAAAAGATTTTATCGTTTTATGATTTAGTAACCTCGAAAGGATTCGAGGTTCATATTGATATACCAGAGAGAAATATATATGCATTTGGAAATGCAGAAGTGATTGGAAGGGTGTTAAACAATTTAATATCAAATGCGATTGCCTATGGATATGATGGGAAGGCGCTCGGTATGGTATTAAGAGAGGATGAAACGAGTGTGTATATAGACGTATGGGATAAAGGGAAAGGAATTGATGAATCTCATATTGATAAAGTATTTGAGCGTATGTACACACTTGAAGATTCAAGAAATAGATTGTACCAAGGGAGCGGTTTAGGGTTAACGATTACGAAAAGGCTTGTGGAAGCGATGGACGGAGAAATACATCTTTCTAGTAAGCCGTATGAAAAAACAATTTTTACAGTTGTATTAAAAAAGATGCTGTTTTAGCTTGTAGAGAAGTAGATTCTACAAGCTTTTTTTCAGCGTAAGGAATTTGTAAGGAACGGGTAAGAAAAAAGAGATTTCCGTTGTCTATTATAGAGGTATAAGGTAGTGCGAAAGGAGACAGTGACATGACATATATATTAAAAACGAATCAGTTAACGAAAGTGTTTAAAGGGAAAGAAGTTGTTTCTAGCGTTAACATGCATGTGAAAAAAGGAGAAATTTACGGTTTTTTAGGACCGAATGGTGCGGGTAAAACAACGATTATGAAAATGATTACAAACTTAATAAAGCCGACGAGCGGTGATATTGAAATTTTCGGTGAGAAGTTAACAGATACATCTTATGAATTGTTAAAGCGTATGGGAACGATTATTGAATATCCGATTTTTTATGATAAATTAACGGCGAAGGAGAATCTGGATTTACATTGTGAATACATGGGTTATTACGATAAGAACGCAATTGATCATGCTTTGAATCTTGTTAAGTTGCATGGCATCGATAATAAAAAAGTAAAAGATTTTTCATTAGGGATGAAACAAAGACTGGGTATTGCAAGAGCAATCATGACAAAACCAGAGCTTCTTATTTTAGATGAACCGATTAACGGCTTAGATCCAATTGGTATTAAAGAATTACGAGATTTATTTAAAATGCTTTGTAAGGAATATGGCATTACTTTATTAGTTTCTAGTCATATTTTAGGTGAAATGGAACAAATGGCGGATACAATTGGTGTTATTCAAAATGGAAAACTAATAAAAGAAGTTTCAATGAAGAGTATTAACGGAAAACAAACAGAGTACATTGAAATTACTATTCCTGATGTGAAACGTGCAGCTTATATTTTAGAAGATAAACTTGGTATAAAAAATTACAAAATAATGAGTGGAAATATGATTCGTGTTTATGAAGTGGCGGTGACGCAGCAAGCAATTTCAAAAGCACTTATTATGAACGATGTGGAAATTGAAAGTATAAATAAGAAACATAGCTCTTTAGAAGAGTATTTCTTAAATGTCATGGATGGAGAAGGAATTCATGCTTAGTGGATTGTTGCTGAATCTAGTAAGTGGATTGATTGTAATACTCATAAGTGGAATTTTATATTATAGAAAACCAGAACGAAAGTGGATTCTAATTTTACTAGTAATAGGAATAGTAAGCGTAATTACAGCTGGAATTAGAATATTATTAGCATAGAGACAATTATGTCAGTAATGGAGGCGTGGTTTATATGTTTAGATTAGTGAAGCTCGAATGGAAGAAACATCACTTATCTAGTTATTTTAAAGGGGTAGCTATTTGTATTATAGCAATTTTTGCTGCGGTAAGTCTTATGGCATGGGGATCTAAAGTAGAGGATGATTTGATGTTCTCTACCTATATGGAGTACATGTCTTTAGCAAACATTTTTATTAGGGCAACATTCATTATTTTTAGTTCGGTCATTTTATCACGTTTAGTAATTGATGAATACAAGAATAAAACAATGCAATTATTGTTTATGTACCCACTGCAAAGAAAAATGGTAATGAGAGCGAAATTAGCAATTGTTTTTAGTTTTTGCTTTGTGAGCACGGTTATCGCTACTTTCATTATTAGTTTGCTCATATTCTGTGTGAATCCAATGATGGGACTACTTGAAACACCTGTTACGATAGGTGAAATAATAGCTACCGTTCCAGCTACATTTATAAGTGCATTTATGATATCTGGTATAAGTTTAATTCCTTTATTTTTTGGGATGAGAAAGAAATCGACACCCACAACGATTACTTCTGCAGTAATAATCGGGATGATAATTAACAGTAACGTTAGTACAGGCAACACTCAAACGAGTTTATATGATTTTATAGTTATACCTATTGCTCTCTGTTTATTAGGGATTTTTATTAGTTATCTTTCGTATCGTAAAGTCGATCAGGTCGATGTGGCGTGAAGCAAGCTTAAAACAATAACGAACTGGGGTAGGAAGAGTGAAAAAAATAATAGTAATTGCAATTTATATCAATTAAATTTTAAGTGGTTTACATGGAAGGAGGACCATAATGCTACGTCTTATGAAGCTAGAACTGAAGAAGTTTAAGCTTGGATGGTATGTGAAGGGAGCAATTATTGCAAATATCACCATACTGGCACTATTAATCTTGGCTGGTTTCGTTGCTCAAATAGAAGGAGATCCAGAAATAAGGGATCCGCAAGCGATTTTGTCGATGGCTAGTGTGTCAGTAAGAGGAACATTTATTATTTTTGGTGGTGTACTAATAGCCAAGTTAATAATTGATGAATATAAAAATAAAACAATACTACTCATGTTTTCTTATCCTATTAACCGGAAGAAAATGATGATTAGTAAGTTGGCCATTACAGCAACATTAACATTTATAACAGTTATTTTATCTAACATTTTAGTAGTAGGAATTTTCTTTGGGATAGATAGTTATTTTTCAATTCTTCCTAATCCATTTACAGTAGATCAATTGATTCAAGAAGGGGTAAACCTTGTCCCTTTAGCAATTGCAACTGCGGGAATAAGTTTAATCCCTCTATATTTCGGAATGCGTAAACATTCGGTGCCAACTACAATTGTTTCATCTATTATCGTTGTAATAATCGCAATTAATAACCAGCCAATATTTCCTATAGCGACTTTTCTCCCTCTTCAATTCACATTTGCAGCGATCGGTATGGCGATTGCTTATTATGGAATTAAAAATATTGAGAGGGAAGATGCAACGGTATGACAAGAATAAGTAAAAAAGAGTTGGCGTTACACCAACTCTTTTTTGTATATGTATGCTTCGTTACTACTCTGTAAATTTGTAGTGTTTGCTTAAATATTCTTGAACTTCTGGAGAAATGTTAAAGTTATTAGGACTTTTATATTCGATAGTAAACTCTCCGTCTGCACTTGTTTCAAAGGAGATTGCATAGCTATCCATTTTAGAATCGTAAGAAGTATTTTTGACTTCCGCATTTAGATTGAAGTATTTTGTAATATAACTTTTTGATTCCGCAATTGCTGTTTGTTTTCCCCAAGGAGTACCATAATATGTGAAGTAAAGGGATACACCGATAACTCCAATAATAGAAGTTAGTAAAAGAGTTCCCATAGCTATTTTTTTATTTTTTGTATTCAATTTGGTTGCCCCTCCTCATAATATGTATTCATTTTAACGTGTTTTTTTCATAAAACAACCATTTAGCAAAAAATAGTTTCACATGAAACAAGTTACAGAAAAAGACAAGATGTGTAAACACCTTGTCTTTTTTTGTTGTTACATTTTAGGAGCTTCCATTCCAGCGGCAGCCCACTCTTCTTTTGCAGGACCGTATACACCAGGAACTATTAATCCCGCTTGTCGCATTAAAACAGTCATTTGCCCGCGGTGGTGATTTTGATGATTAATGAGTGTCATTAAAAATATAGAATTCGGCATAGGGCGACCAAAGAAGTCATTAATAGTAGATAAGTCTTTATCTGTCCATTCACTTTGAAGTGCTTCAACAAAAGCTGCATTCACTTTGCGATACCCATCTGCAATTGTTTTTGCTGAAGTTGGAACAGGATAATCTTTCGTTTCGCCTTCAAACTTTAATCCTGTCCCTGATAGCATAACAGGAATTGTAGTAACGATATGCCAAGCAACTCGTCCTAAAGTCCAGTGTCCAGGCGCAATTTCCTGTGATAAAGATTCATCCGTTAATGCATCGTACATTTTCTGAGTAGACTCAGCCTCGTATTTCCATGATTGTAAAAAGCCTTCAATTGTTTGGTACATGTTATCCCCCCTATTTTCGTTCATAGATTAAATTCGTGAGAGATAATATAATCCCTGTTTAATAAAGAACACTTAATTAAGTATTGCTACAATATAGAAATAACTAGGAAATATTTGTGGAAGTGTCAGGAAACTGACGAGTTCATTCGTATACTTAGTGAGTAGAGAATGGAATAAAGGGTGGTGATAAGGATGAAAGAAATAGAGATAGTAGAGGGATTACGAAAAAGAGACATGTTAGCATTGCTTGCAACGACTTCCTTTAGTGCAACAATAATTACAACTCTTGCAGCTGGAAGTGCCATTAGTTTGCAATTATTTGGTTTGGTAGCTGTTGCAACATTATCAACAGCTACTCCAGGAGCGCTGTTAGCGATTATAAGACTAAGCTAAATACTAATAACTCTCTTACTCTTTTAAGATTAGGTGAGTTTATACATATAATAAGAAGTTAATGAGATAAAGCATAGCTATACAAAAGTCAGAATATTATGATTGTAACGTTGTTATGACTATAATATAATGAAAACAACCATCATGAATGAACATTCATTTATTTTCGCAAATATTGGAAGGGGGAATGAGAGTGGAAAAACCTTGGTTGAAAAATTATCCAGAGGAAATTCCAAGTACGATTTCTTATGATATTCAGCCGCTTCATGGATATGTAGAACAGATGGCTTCTCGTTATCCAGAAAAGAAAGCGCTTCACTTTTTAGGGAAAGATATTACATTTTCAGATTTCCATGATAAGGTGAAGAGATTTGCAAATTATCTTCAAACGCTAGGTGTGGAAAAAGGGGATCGAGTTGCCATTATGTTGCCGAACTGTCCGCAATCTGTAATTGGTTATTATGGTACATTACTTGCGGGAGGAATTGTCGTACAAACAAATCCACTCTATACAGAAAGAGAGCTGGAGTATCAGCTTCGTGACTCGGGAGCAAAAGTAATTCTTTGCCTGGATTTAGTATTTCCGAAAGTGACGAATGTTCAAAATACGACAAAGCTTGAACATATTATCGTAACCCGTATTGCAGATTTTTTACCTTTCCCTAAAAATTTATTGTATCCATTTGTGCAGAAGAAACAGTCGAATTTAGTTGTGAAAGTATCAGAAAGTGAAACGATTCATCTTTGGGATTCAGTAGAAAGAGAAGTAAATACGGATGTTGAAGTACCGTGTGATCCTGCAAATGATCTAGCCCTTTTGCAGTATACAGGGGGAACGACAGGATTTCCAAAGGGGGTTATGTTGACGCATAAAAACCTCGTTTCGAACACTTTAATGGGAGCGCATTGGTTATATAATTGTAAAGAAGGGGAAGAAGTAATCCTTGGTGTCCTTCCGTTTTTTCATGTGTACGGGATGACAGCTGTAATGAATTTAAGTATTATGCAAGGATATAAGATGGTGCTTATTCCGAAGTTTGATATGAAAATGGTTTTTGAAGCAATTAAAAAACATAAAGTCACACTATTTCCAGGAGCACCAACCATTTATATTGCTTTATTAAATAGTCCACTTCTAAAAGAATACGATATTTCTTCTATTCAGGCTTGTATTAGTGGCTCTGCACCGCTTCCGGTAGAAGTGCAGGAAGAGTTTGAGAGAGTTACAGGTGGCAAATTAGTAGAAGGTTATGGATTAACGGAATCATCACCAGTTACACATGGGAATTTTTTGTGGGAAAAACGCGTGCCGGGAAGTATTGGGGTGCCGTGGCCAGACACAGAGGCAATCATTATGTCACTTGAAACAGGAGAGGCATTACCTCCGGGTGAAATTGGTGAAATTGTTGTAAAGGGCCCACAAATTATGAAAGGGTATTGGAATAAGCCTGAGGAAACAGCGGCTGTATTGCAAGATGGCTGGCTTCATACAGGTGATGTAGGATACATGGATGAGAATGGCTTTTTCTATGTGAAAGATCGTAAGAAGGATATGATTGTTGCTAGCGGTTTTAATGTATATCCTCGTGAAGTAGAAGAGGTTTTATATGAATACGAAAAGGTGCAAGAAGTGGTAACAATCGGTGTTCCTGATCCGTATCGAGGGGAAACTGTAAAAGCGTTTGTTGTTTTAAAGGAAGGCGTCGAATGTTCTGAAGAAGAATTAGATCAGTTTGCACGTAAATATTTAGCAGCTTACAAAGTCCCGAAAGTATATGAGTTTAGAAGTGAGTTGCCGAAGACGACAGTTGGAAAAATTTTACGACGTGTCCTAATAGATGAAGAGAAGAGAAAGAATGAGGATGAACAAACGGGCTAAGGCCCTTTCTTTTTGAAAAAATAGGATTGACACTTTTCTAAATAGTCAGTATTATAAGAATATGAATGACTATTCATTCAGTCATCTTCTTGAAGGGGACAGTAAAGTGAAGAAAAATAGACCGAAATACAATCAAATTATTGATGCAGCAGTCATTGTGATTGCGGAGAATGGATACCATCAAGCGCAAGTTTCTAAAATTGCAAAGCAAGCTGGGGTAGCTGATGGCACGATTTATTTATATTTTAAAAATAAAGAAGATATATTAATATCCTTATTCCAAGAGAAGATGGGAGAATTTGTTGAAACAATTCGTCAAAAAATAGCAGGAATTGAAAGCGCTGTAGCGAAGTTATTTATGTTGGTAGAAACGCACTTCTTGCTGTTGTCGCAAAATGATCCTCTTGCTATCGTTACACAATTAGAGCTAAGACAGTCCAATCAAGACTTGCGCCTCAAGATAAATGAAGTATTAAAAGGCTACTTACAAGTTATGGATGAGATTTTAGAGACAGGTATAAAGCAAGGTGAATTTCAGGCGGATTTAAATGTTCGCGTGGCAAGACAAATGATCTTTGGAACAGTAGATGAAGTTGTGACCAATTGGGTAATGAGCGATCATAAGTATGATCTGGTCGCACTTTCAAAAACGGTACATGGGCTACTTATTGCAGCTTGTGGTTATCGTCAATAATGGGAGGGATCATGTTGAAATTCCTATCTGTAAGAGTTGAAGATCATATCGCCGTGGCGACGTTAAACCATGCGCCAGCTAATGCGATGTCTTCACAAGTTATGCATGACGTTACTGAATTAATCGATCAAGTGGAAAAGGATGATAACATTCGTGTTGTTGTTCTGCATGGCGAAGGGCGCTTCTTCTCAGCGGGAGCAGATATTAAAGAATTTACATCTGTTACTGAAGCGAAGCAAGCGACAGAATTAGCACAGCTTGGGCAAGTTACGTTTGAGCGTGTTGAAAAATGTTCAAAACCAGTTATTGCGGCAATTCATGGAGCGGCACTTGGCGGCGGCCTTGAATTTGCTATGTCTTGCCACATGCGCTTTGTAACTGAAAGTGCAAAGCTTGGTTTACCTGAGTTAACACTTGGATTAATTCCTGGTTTTGCAGGTACACAGCGCTTACCGCGTTATGTTGGTAAAGCGAAAGCTTGTGAAATGATGTTAACAAGTACACCAATTACTGGTGCAGAGGCATTGAAATGGGGACTTGTTAACGGGGTACTTTCTGAAGAATCACTTTTAGAAGATACGCTTAAAATTGCAAAGCAGATTGCTGGAAAAAGTCCGGCAACAATTCGTGCTGTGCTAGAGTTATTACAAACAACAAAATCGTCTCATTATTATGAAGGTGTACAGCGTGAATCACAGATTTTTGGTGAAGTATTTACGGGTGAAGATGGAAAAGAAGGCGTAGCAGCATTTTTAGAAAAACGTAAGCCTTCATTTAGTGGTAGGTAGTCCAAATATTTTTTTAATATAAATTAACAGAATTTTAAAATTGATAGAATCTTTCTGAAAAATAAGGGGGTAAATGGAATGAACATCTACGTACTCATGAAACGAACATTTGATACAGAAGAAAAAATCGTAATTAAAAACGGTGCAATTTACGATGGCGAAGCGGAATTCATCATCAACCCTTACGATGAATATGCGATTGAAGAAGCAATTCAAGTAAGAGATGCACAAGGTGGAGAAGTTACTGTTGTAACAGTTGGTGGCCAGGATAGTGAAAAAGAACTTCGCACAGCATTAGCGATGGGTTGCGATAAAGCGGTATTAATTAACATTGAAGATGATGTTGAGAATGGTGACCAGTTCACAACGGCAAAAGTGCTTGCTGAATATTTGAAAGATAAAGAAGTAGATTTAATTTTAGGTGGAAACGTTGCGATTGACGGTGCATCTGGACAAGTTGGTCCACGTGTAGCTGAAGCGTTAAATATTCCATATGTAACGACAATTACAAAGCTTGAAATTGATGGTACAAATGTGAAAATCGAGCGTGATGTTGAAGGGGATACAGAAGTAATTGAAACATCATTACCGGTTTTAGTAACAGCGCAACAAGGTTTAAATGAACCGCGTTATCCATCGCTTCCAGGTATTATGAAAGCGAAGAAGAAGCCACTAGAAGAATTAGAATTAGATGATTTAGATTTAGAAGAAGATGATGTGGAAGCAAAAACAAAAACAATTGAAATCTATTTGCCTCCTAAGAAAGATGCAGGAAAAGTGTTACAAGGCGAGCTGCAAGATCAAGTAAAAGAACTTGTATCGTTGCTCCATACAGAAGCGAAAGTAATCTAATAAAATACGAAATTATATATGCAGGAGGGAAAATCTATGGCTCGTAAAGTATTAGTAATGGGTGAAGTTCGTGACGGATCGCTACGTAACGTTTCGTTTGAAGCGGTAGCAGCAGCAAAAACAATTGCAGAAGGCGGTGAAGTGGTAGGTCTTCTAGTTGGAGACAGCGTTACCTCTTTTGCAAATGAATTGATTCATTACGGTGCAGATCGCGTTGTGACAGTTGAAAATGATAAATTAAAATCATATACATCTGATGGCTATGCACAAGCGTTTTTAGCTGTATATGCTGAAGAAAAACCAGAAGGAATTGTATTTGGACATACAGCACTTGGTAAAGATTTATCACCAAAATTAGCTGCGAAGCTTGAAGCTGGTCTAGTTTCTGACGTAACTGCTTTAGAGGTTGAAGGTGGAAATGTTATCTTCACTCGTCCAATTTACTCTGGTAAAGCGTTTGAGAAGAAGATTGTAACAGAGGGTATCTTATTTGCGACAGTGCGTCCAAATAACATTGCAACTCTTGAAAAAGATGAGTCTCGCAGCGGTGACGTGTCTTCTATTACAGTAGATGTGAAAGATTTACGTACAATTATTCAAGATGTTGTCCGTAAAACAGCAGAAGGTGTAGACCTTTCTGAAGCAAAAGTTATTATCGCTGGTGGACGTGGTGTGAAGAGTGAAGAAGGATTTAAACCATTAAAAGAGTTAGCTGACGTATTAGGCGGCGCTGTTGGAGCATCTCGTGGTGCTTGTGACGCTGAGTATTGTGATTACTCATTACAAATTGGTCAAACTGGTAAAGTTGTTACGCCAGACCTATACATTGCATGCGGTATTTCTGGTGCGATTCAGCATTTAGCTGGTATGTCTAACTCAAAAATAATTGTTGCGATTAATAAAGATCCAGAAGCTAGTATCTTCAAAGTAGCTGACTACGGTATTGTCGGTGATCTATTTGAAGTAGTACCTCTTTTAACAGAAGAGTTTAAAAAGTTAAAAGTACATTCATGATTTGAGTACCCTTGAGTTCCAAGTGAAGTACCCCTATATATAGAAAAAGGTGAGAGATCCCCTGTCTCTCATCTTTTTAGTATTTAATCCGTATTTTTATATAGTATAAAGGAACATTTTTTTGTTACAATACATAACGATACATAATATTCGCCACGTATATAAGTTAATGATATACTCTTGGTAGAATATACTTGAAGGAGGAAATAAAATGGCAATTGTAAATGCAAATGACCAAAGCTTCGCAGCTGAAACTAGCGAAGGTGTTGTATTATTAGATTTCTGGGCGCCTTGGTGCGGACCTTGTAAAATGATCGCTCCTGTATTAGAGGAAATCGATGCAGAGTTAGGCGAGAAAGTAAAGGTAGTAAAAGTTGACGTTGATGAAAACCAAGAAACTGCTCGTCAATTCGAAGTAATGAGCATTCCAGCTCTTTTCGTGTTAAAAGATGGTAAAGTGGTTGATCAAGCGTTAGGTTACAAACCGAAAGAAGCGTTAGTAGAATTAGTTTCTAAACACTTCTAATAAAAAAAGCTGCCATGAGGCAGCTTTTTTTATTTTATAATATTTTCTTTTTCTGTCGCTTTCCGTTACAATAAAAGAACGTATGTTGGGTGTTTTAGCATAGTATGTTTTCGTATGAAAATAAAAATGATAAGCATGTAGAAATGGAGGGAGACGAGTGCACGAGCATTTAAAAGAGAAGTTAGCAATTTTGCCCGATCAACCTGGTTGTTATTTAATGAAGGATAAACAGGGAACGGTTATATACGTCGGAAAAGCAAAGGTACTCAAAAATCGTGTACGCTCGTACTTTACTGGTTCGCATGATGGGAAAACACTTAGGCTTGTAGGAGAAATTGTAGATTTTGAATATATTGTAACCTCCTCAAATTTGGAGGCTCTTATTTTAGAGTTAAATTTAATTAAAAAGTATGATCCAAAATATAATATTCAATTAAAAGATGATAAAACATATCCTTTTATTAAAATTACAGCTGAAAAGCAGCCGCGTTTACTCATTACGCGAAATGTAAAAAAGGACAAAGGAAAGTACTTTGGTCCTTATCCGAACGCCCAGTCAGCTCATGAAACGAAAAAGTTATTAGATCGTATGTATCCGCTTCGTAAATGTACCAATATGCCGGATAAAGTTTGTCTCTATTATCATATGGGACAATGTTTAGCACCTTGTGTAAAAGAAGTAACGGAAGAACAAAATAAAGAAATTGTAGATGAAATTATTAAGTTTTTAAATGGTGGACATAAAGAAGTTCGTTCAGAATTAGAAGCAAAAATGTATGAGGCTTCAGAGAAGTTAGAATTTGAACGGGCAAAAGAGTTGCGAGATCAAATTGCTCATATTGATGCAATTATGGAAAAACAAAAGATGATTATGAGTGATTTAGTGGATCGTGACGTGTTTGGATATGCAGTTGATAAAGGGTGGATGTGTGTTCAAGTTTTCTTCGTTCGAAAAGGAAAGCTAATTGAACGTGATGTTTCTATGTTTCCAATCTATGATGAACCAGAAGAGGGATTTTTAACGTTTATCGGTCAATTTTATGAAAACAGTAGTCATTTTAAGCCGAAGGAAATTGTCGTTCCAGGAAGTATAGATTCAGAATTAGTAGAGCGCTTTTTAGAAGTTGAAGCGACACAGCCGAAGCGTGGGAAGAAAAAAGATCTTGTGGAATTAGCAAATAAAAACGCGAGAATTGCACTAGAAGAGAAATTTTACTTAATTGAACGCGATGAAGAGCGGACGATTAAAGCTGTTGACAATTTAGGGAAGCAGCTCGGTATTGAAACGCCATATCGTATTGAAGCGTTTGATAACTCGAATATTCAAGGGACAAATCCTGTTTCAGCAATGATTGCTTTTATCGATGGGAAACCAGCGAAGAAAGAATATCGGAAATATAAAATTAAAACAGTCCAAGGGCCAGATGATTACGAGTCTATGAGGGAAGTTGTGAGGCGCCGTTATACGAGGGCATTAAAGGAAAATTTACCCTTGCCAGATTTAATAATTATCGATGGGGGAAAAGGGCATCTCGCGGCTACAAGTGATGTTCTTGAAAACGAGCTTGGATTATATATTCCAATGGCAGGGCTTGTCAAAGATGAAAAACATAAAACATCACATTTAATTATTGGGGATCCACCTGAGCCCGTTATGCTTGCGAGGAATAGCCAAGAATTTTATTTATTGCAGCGCATTCAAGATGAGGTGCATCGATTTGCAATTACATTCCATCGTCAATTACACGGGAAATCTGTTATTCAATCCGCGTTGGATGAAATTCCGGGAATCGGTGATAAACGGAAAAAGGTATTGTTAAAACATTTTGGTTCATTAAAAAAGATGAAAGAAGCTTCCATATCGGAATTTGTCGAAGCAGGTATGCCGAAAAATGTAGCGGAGACGATTTATACTTATTTAACAGATAAGAAGACGTTGTAGTTTACAATGTCTTCTGTTTTTTGGTATAATTTCTGAAGATTTGAAATAAACACATCTGAATGAATATACAAAAAAGTCAACTAAACGTATATGTCTAGTTTAGTTGACTGTAGGTAAATGCTACACTTCAATGAGATCTTTTATATCCCATTTAACAAGAAATGTAATAGAGTCTGAACGTTTTTTCTGTTCTTCGTAGGACTCGGCAATGACGTTTCTTTGTCTTTGAATTTGCTCGGCGATAAATCCAGCTTCTAATTGATAAGAAGAATGTCTTTTTTGTTTTTGACGCTCAGCAATGAGTGCACTTTTAAGTTGGAACTGCATTTCACGACGTTTATGCTCAACGATGCTTAAAGTGCCCCAACCGGCTTTTTCGAAAAACTGAATAACTTCTTCAATGGTTTCTAGCGGATATTTTCTTGCAAGATTTCTACCGGACCAGTATAAAATTCCATCTAAATCATTACCAATTAAATCAGGTAGTAGTTCTTCACGCAGTAATTCATAAGCGAAGGCGTTCAATGAAACATCTTCTAAAGATGTTATATCGATTGTATTTTTGCTCACAATATTCCCCTCTTTCTATAGGGATTATTATATAACATTTCTCATTTATAAAAACAGATTTTTCTTTGGGAAATCTGAATATATAAGAAGAAAAAAAGAAATGGCAAATTATATGCAAATTATGTATACGTTTTCTTGACGCTTCGACAAAAATAGGAGTAAAATGAACTTGGTATCAAATTATGCTGAAATATTTCGAATAATTTTTTCAGTTTTTCTTATGCCAATAGTGAAAAAACATTATTGTTGTAAACTAATCTGAAAACAGCAGTCAAACATTCAAGGGGGGTAATGGGGACATGAAAGGCCGCGAGTATACGTTTCGTAAGTGGCACTCATTAATGGGGGTCATCCCGGTTGGTGTCTTTTTGACGCAACATTTAGTAGTAAACAACTTTGCAACAAGAGGAGCAGAGGCTTTTAACAAAGCTGCAGGCTTTATGGAGCTCCTTCCATTCCGGTATGCGCTAGAAATTTTCATCATCTTTTTACCTATACTGTACCATGCTATATATGGCTTATATATTGCATTTACAGCTAAGAACAATGCGGTATCTTACGGTTATTTCCGTAACTGGATGTTCGTCTTCCAACGAATTTCAGGTATCGTTACGCTGATATTTATTTCTTGGCACGTCTGGGAAACTCGTATTCAAGCAATGTTAGGTAAAGAGGTAAACTATGATATGATGGCAGATATTTTAAGCAATCCAGCTATGTTTGCATTCTACTTAGTTGGTGTTGTTTCAACTATTTTCCACTTTGCAAATGGACTATGGACATTCTGCATAAGCTGGGGAATTACAGTATCTCCACGTTCACAAAGAATCTCTACTTATGTAACATTAGCTATTTTCTTAGGTCTATCTTATGTAGGTGTGAGTGCATTATTAGCGTTCATCGATCCACAGCTAGCAAACCAGTAAGGAGTGGGAGAGCATGAAAGGGAAACTTATAGTAGTCGGCGGTGGCTTGGCTGGCTTAATGGCAACGATTAAAGCGGCAGAAGCAGGAGTAAATGTTGAACTGTTTTCATTAGTACCAGTAAAACGTTCACATTCTGTATGTGCCCAAGGTGGAATTAACGGTGCCGTAAATACGAAAGGTGAAGGGGATTCTCCATGGATCCACTTTGACGATACAATTTATGGTGGGGATTTCTTAGCGAACCAACCACCAGTTAAAGCGATGTGTGAAGCAGCACCTGGTATTATTCATTTAATGGACCGCATGGGTGTTATGTTCAACCGTACGGAAGAAGGACTTCTTGATTTCCGTCGTTTTGGTGGAACACAACATCACCGTACAGCATTTGCTGGCGCAACAACTGGTCAACAATTACTATACGCATTAGATGAGCAAGTACGTCGCCATGAAGTAGCAGGACTTGTAACGAAATATGAAGGTTGGGATTTCTTACGAGCTGTTGTGGATGACGAAGGTGTGTGCCGAGGAATCGTTGCACAAGACTTACAAACAATGGAGATTAAAAGTTTCCAAGCTGATGCTGTGATTATGGCAACAGGGGGCCCTGGTATCATCTTCGGAAAATCAACGAACTCCATTATTAATACAGGTACAGCAGCATCTGCTGTATATCAGCAAGGTGCATATTATGCGAACGGTGAGTTCATTCAAATCCATCCAACAGCAATTCCTGGAGACGATAAGTTACGTCTTATGAGTGAATCTGCACGTGGTGAAGGTGGACGTGTTTGGACATATAAAGATGGTAAGCCATGGTACTTCTTAGAAGAAAAATATCCAGCTTACGGAAACCTTGTACCTCGTGATATTGCAACGCGTGAAATCTTTGATGTTTGCGTAGAGCAAAAACTAGGTATTAACGGTGAAAACATGGTATATCTAGATCTTTCTCATAAAGATCCAAAAGAACTAGATATTAAACTTGGCGGAATTATTGAAATCTATGAGAAATTTACAGGTGATGATCCTCGTAAACTACCAATGAAAATCTTCCCAGCGGTTCACTATTCAATGGGCGGATTATGGGTTGATTATAAGCAGATGACAAGTATTCCAGGTTTATTTGCAGCAGGTGAGTGTGATTATTCTATGCACGGTGGTAACCGTCTAGGTGCGAACTCACTATTATCAGCAATCTACGGTGGTATGGTAGCAGGACCGAATGCAATTGAGTATATGAAAGGTCTTTCTAAATCATCTGATGCTGTGTCATCTACTGTATATGAGCAAAATGAATTAATCGAAACAGAGAAATTTAACAATATTTTAACGCTTGATGGTAACGAAAATGCATATGTTCTTCATAAAGAGCTTGGAGAATGGATGACAGATAACGTTACAGTAGTTCGTGAAAATAAAAAATTACTAGAAACAGATGCGAAAATTGAAGAGTTAATGGCTCGTTACAAACGCATAAACATTAACGATACAGCAAGATGGAGTAACCAAGGTGCTTCATTTACACGCCAACTTGCAAATATGTTTGAATTAGCGCGTGTTATTACAATTGGGGCATACAACCGTAATGAAAGCCGCGGAGCGCATTATAAACCAGAATTCCCAAATCGTGATGATGCAAACTTCTTAAAAACTACGATGGCAAAATTTGAAGGAGAAGGAAATGCACCAGCATTCCATTACGAAGACGTGGATGTTTCATTAATTAAACCACGTAAACGTGACTATTCTTCAAAACATGATGTAGCTGCTAAGGGTGAAGAGAAGGGGGATAAACAACATGTCTGAGAAAACAATCCGCCTCATCATTACGAGACAAGATGGACCAGATGCACAAGAGTTTGAACAAGAGTTTGAAATTCCATATCGTCCTAATATGAATATTATTTCGGCGCTTATGGAAATTCGTCGTAATCCTGTTGACTCAAAAGGAAACCACACAACTCCAGTTGCATGGGATATGAACTGTTTAGAGGAAGTATGTGGAGCATGTTCGATGGTGATTAACGGAAAACCACGTCAATCATGTACAGCTCTTATTGACCAATTAGAACAACCAATTCGCTTAAAGCCGATGAAGACATTCCCAGTTGTACGTGATTTACAAGTTGACCGTAGTCGTATGTTTAACGCGTTAAAACGTGTGAAAGCTTGGATTCCAATCGATGGTACGTACGACCTAGGACCAGGTCCAAGAATGCCAGAGAAAAAGCGCCAATGGGCATATGAGCTTTCAAAATGTATGACATGTGGTGTTTGCCTAGAGTCATGTCCGAACGTAAACAGTAAATCTGACTTTATTGGACCAGCACCGCTTTCACAAGCGCGTTTATTCAACTCGCATCCAACTGGTGAAATGCATAAAGCAGATCGCTTACGTGCAATTATGGGTGATGGAGGACTTGCAAACTGTGGTAACTCTCAAAACTGTGTGCAATCATGTCCGAAAGGTATTCCATTAACAACTTCAATTGCAGCATTAAACCGTGATACAACAATTCAATCGTTCAAAGATTTCTTTGGTAGCGACAATAACTATTAATAAATATTGCCTCTTCATTTTGAAGAGGCAATATTTATAGCTTAATTTTTCTGTTTATTCTGTGTATTTATAAAAGAAAAGGAGAGGGAACAATGAAGAGAATTTCTTATATTGAAGACTTTGAGCAGTGGGAAAGTGGTTTTTCATTTTATAATCCTGTTAAAGTTCGTTTTGGTGAAGTAGATATGTTTGGCCATGTGAATAACGTCGTTGCTTTTACATATTTTGAAGAAGCACGTATCGCATTGTTTAAAGAACTTGGATTTATGCAAGAATGGACACATGAATCTTCAGAAACGATGATAGTCGTCGCAGATCTACAATGCAATTTCATAAAACAAATTTATTTTGATGAGCAGTTGAAAGTATATGTAAAAGCAGGAGCGGTTGGGAATTCTTCTTTAGATTTACACTATATGGTCAAAAATGCAGAGGGAGAAGTTTGTTTAGTTGGGCGTGGAACAATGGTGCAAGCATCGAAAAAAACTGGAAGAGGCGAACCATGGCCTGAAGAATGGAAGAAGAAGTTGCTACAATAATAGAATGAAAGAAAAATAAGAGAGCGATTCGCTCTCTTATTTTTTGTCCTCCATCGCCTCTTCTAATGTTAGATGGTGCTTATATATGTATGTGGCGTATGGATTACCAACGTAGCGCAAGTGCCACGGTTCATATGCATACTCTGTTGTCTTTGTTTTATCCTCTAAATAACGAATGACAAATCCGAACTCATGGGCATGTTCTGCAACCCATTTTCCCTCTGCGGTCTCTCCGAAGATTGGTTCTAATTGGAATTTAGCAGATTTTGAGCTAATATCCATTGCTAGACCAGTTTGATGCTCGCTTGTTCCAGGAATTGCACTTACTGAATCAGCTTCAGCTTTTCCTTGGCGTTTAATATATGTGTTATGTAATGATTGTTGGCGTTTGTAAGAACGGTAACCTGAAACTGCTGTAAGTTCTAAGCCTTCCTTTTTCGCTGCTTGGAACATTTTTTCGAGCGCGTCTGAAGCATCTTTACGAAGTAATGTTTTCTCCTTATCTTTTGGACTAGTAAATGGTACGTTCGGTTTAGTTAAATCTTCTGGAATGTACCCATCTGGTAATTTACGATGTTTATTGACCAATACAAGATCAGAATCTGGATTTGTTACAACGGAAAAATTATCATCTAGTTTCTTTGCATTATGATCAGCTTTTGGAAAAGCAGGAATCTCTTCTTTTTGATGGTTATTATGTTTTTGACTTTCGACAGCTTTCGCCTCATTCTGTAGTGGTGATTTAGAACCGAAGTAAGCGAAAGATGTGATACCGATTACAATAGTAGCGGCAGAAATAATTACTATTTTTTTCATGATGCCCTGTAATCACAGTCCTTTCTTAATAAAATTTGTATCATTATTGATTATAAATCTAGTTTGTCGAAAAAGAAATATAAGAGTCGTAACGTAATAGAAATGCAAAGAAAATGTCAGAAAATGTGTGAAATTGTAGAATTTTTTCACATAATTCATTTCTTATCTTTCATGAAATTCATTTTTATGTAATATATATGTATAAGAAGATGTAGCGATTATCGAGAATAAAGGACTTCTTGTATAGACTAGGAGTGAATGAGAATGGATTTTGCAACAATTATTGGGCTCATTTTAGGATTTGTAGCGGTAGTAGTAGGGATGTTCGTCAAGGGCGCTGACGTAACAGCCTTATTGAATCCTGCCGCAGCATTAATTATTTTTATCGGTACATTTGCCGCAGTTTGTATTGCATTTCCGATGAATCAACTTAAGAGGGTTCCAAAATTATTTAAAGTTCTTTTTGGTTCAAATAAAAAAGATTTAAGTTATGAACAGTTGCTAGAATTATTTGTTCATTGGACATCTGAGAGTAGAAAATATGGTATTTTGTCTTTAGAGCAACAATTAGATAAAATTGAAGATGAGTTTCTTTTGCGTGGTATGAAATTTGTTATTGATGGCGTATCTGCGGAAGATTTAGAACAAATTTTAGAAGCTGAATTAGAAGCAATTGAAGAGAGGCATGCAAAAGGTGCTGCTATTTTTTCGCAAGCTGGTACATATGCACCTACATTAGGGGTTTTAGGTGCTGTTATTGGTCTTGTAGCTGCACTTGGAAATTTAACTGATATTGAGAAGCTAGGGCATGCTATTTCAGGTGCATTTATTGCAACGATTTTCGGTATTTTTTCAGGTTATGTGTTATGGCATCCATTTGCAAATAAATTAAAGCAAAAGTCTGCCGCTGAATTAGAGAAGAAACGTTTAATTATTGATTGTTTATTAATGTTACAAGAAGGTACATATCCGTTTATTATGAAAAACCGCATTTTAGGTGCGCTTTCTGCGACTGAGCGTAAGAAGCTAGAAAAAGGAGCGGAAAAAAATGCGGAGTAAGAAAAATAGAAGAGGTAAAAAGAAAAAACACGATGAGCATATTGATGAAACTTGGCTAATTCCGTATTCTGATATGCTAACGTTGTTGTTTGCGCTGTTTATTGTTTTATTTGCAATGAGTAGTATAGATGCTGCGAAATTTAAACAGATGGCAGTAGCTTTTCGCAGTGAACTAGCAGGTGGAACAGGAAATAAAGAGTTTTTAAGTGATCAAAAACCGAAGAAAGAAAAGGAATTATCGGCAAGTAGTTTGGAATCTGAGAATATGAAAAAAAATGCTGAAGCTGAAGTGAAGCAGCAAGAAATGAATGAATTAAAAGCAGTACAACAAAGTATTGACAAGTATATTGCTGAGAATCAATTATCTTCTTCTTTTAAAACTGATTTAACAGAAAAAGGGTTAATGGTAACGATATTAGAAAATGTCCTATTTGATTCAGGAAAAGCGGATGTGAAGTTGGAATCGTTAGGGATTGCAAAAGAGATGTCTAATCTACTTGTTTCGGCATCACCTCGTGAAATCACAGTATCTGGTCATACAGATACTGTTCCTATCGCAAATGCTCAGTTTGCATCAAACTGGGAGTTAAGTACACAGCGTGCAGTAAATTTTATGCAGGTATTACTTCAAAATAAAGAATTGCAACCAGAAAAATTTAGTGCAATTGGTTACGGAGAATACCGTCCAATTGCACCAAATGATACACCAGAAGGAAAAGCAAAAAATAGACGTGTAGAAGTATTTATTTTACCTTTAACAAGAAATATGCAATAAAAGAGGATGGCGAAAGCCATCCTCTTTGTTATTTTGCATCAAATGATTTTAAGTTGTCACGACGAATTTTATCTTTTTCTGCATCTGATTTTTTGAAATCATAGTCATATAAAGCGCCTTCCCAATCACCATACATTGGATTAGGGAAAATGATGAATTTCTCACCAAATTGTGCTTTTGATTCTTCTACTGTTTGATTGCGATCTTTTACAGATTTTCCATCAAAACCAGTGAAATCAGATAAGTTATCACCGAAGAATAGGACAATATCATGTGTTTGAGAAACAAGTTCACGGCGTTTTTCTTTTCCTTTTTCTTTCGGGTCTTGTAGTAATATGTGTTCTTTCGTTGCTTGAGGAGCACCTACGCGCTCGAGATTTTTAATTGTTGCATCTAGTTGATTCGTTTTACGATTTGAGATGTAGTAAATATCTACACCTTTAGACTCTGTATATTTTAAGAAATCAATCGCGCCTGGAAGGGCTTCAGCTTCAGCCTTATTAATCCAATCGTCCCATTTATAAGGATAGCCTTTTCCTGTTTTTACGCTCATTGCTTGATGAGGACTGTTATCTAAAACAGTTTCATCTAAATCAAGTACGATAGCAGGTTTTTTGTTTGTACCTTTTGCAAGAGCTGCATCAAGCTTCAATTGACCAATATTGTATCCTTGGTAGTACAGCGCTTTCGTTTCGCCAGCTGTTTGATACCATAAATCAGCCATCAATTGCTGGTCTGTTAATTTTACTTTCTCTTCTTTTGCCACTGTTTTCTCAGCTGTTCCTGAACATGCTACAAGCGATGTGGAAAGAACGGCTACAGATAATAAAGTGGTAATACCCCTCTTCATCTTCATATGTATCCTCCTTGATGTTAGAAAATCAATTAATATTATATATTAAAATATAATATTTTTTGTATTTTTTTTATGAACATTTGCATATTGTCTTTTGTATATATAGTAGTTTGTCCTATAGTAGATAAGATGCATAAAAAAGATGCGATAAAAACTAAGTAGCTGAAGAAAAGGAATGTATATAAGAAGATGGAATAAGGTGTTACTATATGTTGTTTTTTAAACAATCATATTATGAAAGCGAGAATGCTATTGAAGGGGAGGATATATACATTGAGTTTACAAATTCAAAACTTAACGAAACTATTTGGAGAATCAAAAGCAGTTAATGGTTTGCAAATCTCGTTACCAAAAGGTGAAGTGTTAGGGTTACTTGGCCGAAATGGTGCAGGGAAAACAACGACGATTAAAATGTTACTAGGTTTATTAACGCCAAATGAAGGTTCTATTACGTGGGATGGAAAAGAATTTGGTAAAAGCGGGGTAACGATTGGATATTTACCAGAAGAAAGAGGATTATATACAAAAAGTAGAGTAATAGATCAACTACGTTATTTTGGTAGATTAGAAGGAATGACGAAGAAAGAAGTGGATCTTGCAATTGATCACTGGTTAGAGCGATTAGCAATCCCAGAATATAAATTCAAAACAGCGGGAGAACTTTCGAAAGGAAACCAGCAAAAAATTCAATTAATTGCTGCTCTTCTTCATGATCCAGAGCTTCTTATTTTAGATGAACCATTTAGTGGACTTGATCCAGTTAATGCTGGGATGCTAGCTAGTATTATCGAAGAACAAGTACAAAGGGGAAAGACAATTATTTTATCAAGTCATCGTATGGAGCAAGTAGAAGCTTTTTGCCAGCATGTATGTATTTTGAAAAAAGGTGAAGCGGTCGTAGAAGGTCAATTAAGTGATATAAAGAAAGAATATGGTTTTCGTAATTTAACGGTTGAAGATACAGTAGAGAATGAAAAAGGGCTCGAAGTTATAGATGTTCCGTATGAAAAACAACAAGGCCTTCTTTATGTGAAAATACAAGACGATGCAGAAGCTCTAAAGATTTTGCAACAGTTGCAAGAACAAGGTGTTAGCTTACGACAATTTAAAATGTTAGAGCCGACATTAAACGAAATCTTTGTAGAGAGGGCGAAATAAAGATGCGTAAATTTTCTCATGTATTTTCATTTTATTTTAGGGAAGCGTTTTTATCTAAAAAATCATTAATTACAAGTGCGATTTTATTTTTAGTTGTGTTTGGTATTTTTGCATTTAATCATTTTACTTCAGGTGGAGATAAAAATAAGGATAAAGATAAAATTGCAGTTGTAACAGAGAGTTCCACCTACAAAATACAAAAAGAAGAGTTAGATAAGTTATTACCATCAGCAAAAATAACGGTTGGTTCAAAGGCTGATTTTGATAAACTGCATAAGCAAGTAGAAGAAGGCGATTTAGATGGTCTATTCCATGTGACGGAGAAGAATGGAGCCCCATCGGTTACATATATGTATAATGGATTCCCAAGCCAAGCAACTTCTGCAATTATGGCGGGGTATTTAAAACAACAATATACAATGGTGACGATTGCAAAAAATAATGTTTCGCTGGAAATTGCACAGCAATTACAAGCAGAAATTCAAGTAAAGCAAGAAGCGATAAAAGACCGTACGTCTTCTTTCGGAATTGCGTATTTCTTTACATTTGCTTTGTATATGTTTATTGTTGCTTTCGGGAATACAATCGCAATGAATATTGCATCTGAAAAGGCGTCACGCGTAATGGAAGTGATGCTTCCGAAAGTAAAACCTCTTACGATGATGTATGCGAAAATCTTAGCGGTTGTTTCAACGGCGTTACTACAACTTGTAATACTGGCGTGTGGTTATCTTATTCCTTATTTGTTAGGTTGGGTCGACTTAGAAAGTGCCTCATTATTTGGGATTCCAATTGACTTTACAAAATTAGATGCAAAAGTTATAAGTATGTTTCTTGTCTATTTCATTACGGGATATTTACTTTATGCGATGATGTACGCTGCGGCTGGAGCTGTTGTGTCTAAGACAGAGGATTTACAAGCTGTGTCTTTCCCGGTAATGATTTTGATTATGGCTGCATTCTTCATTAGTATTAAATCATTAAGTGATCCGAATAGTACTATTGTCGTTGTAAGTTCGTATGTTCCGTTTTTCACTCCGATGGTTACCTTCTCGCGTATTGTAGCTGGTGAAGCAGGTATGTTAGAAATTACGATAACATTAGTAGTTTTATTGGCGACAATTGGTATATTAAATGCTATTACAAGTCGTATTTATGTAAACGGTGTAATGAATTACTCCGGCAAAGTGAAATTTAAAGATTTAGCGAAATTTATAAAGCGTCAATAAGGAGAGAAAAGCATGATTTTCTAGTGGAATCATGCTTTTTCTTTATGTATAAATTAAAAATAGTATATAATAATAAGAGTTGTCTTTTAATAGAATGAATAAAAAGGAGGGTGTGCAGATGGGAATTAGTAGTCGTTTTACAGTAGGTGTTCATATGTTAACGTTACTTGCAATAGATCGAAACTCTCGCTGTACCTCTGAATGGATTGCTGGTAGTGTGAATACAAATCCAGTTGTGATTCGTCGCATTACAGGAATGTTGAAGAGAGCAGGACTTGTTGATGTACAAGCTGGTAAAGGTGGTACGACACTTGCTCGTGATTTAGATGAAATTACATTACTTGATGTATATAAAGCTGTGGAAGTTGTAGAAGAAGGACACCTATTTTCTTTCCATGAAAATCCCAACATTGAATGTCCAGTAGGAGCTAATATTCAATCGGTATTAGAAATTATTTTAATGCAAGCGCAAGAAGCGATGGAAAACGTACTTGCAAATGTAACGGTAGACCAATTAGTTACAAATTTGAAGTCTAAAATTAAAGAATAAAAAAGCGAGCATCCTCATAATGAGGGCTCGCCTTTTTTTATTCGGAAATATTGAAAATTCTATTTTTCAGTATTTAAAATAAACTTTCCTACAACAGCTGCTACGATACCACCAAGAATTGGTGCAACGATGAATACCCATAGTTGAGAAATTGCTTCTCCGCCAGCGAATAAAGCTGGTGCGATACTACGAGCTGGGTTAACAGATGTTCCAGTTAACGGGATACCTAATAAGTGAATTAATACTAATGTGAAACCAATTACTAGTCCAGCTAAAGAAGAACTTCCTTTTTTACCTGTTACAGCAACGATAACTAAAACAAATACGAAAGTTAAAATGAATTCAACTAAAAATGCTCCAGATAAACCAAGAGTTCCAAAACTATTTTGTCCTAAATTATCTAAAGATAATTTAGCAGATCGTAAAATTGTTACTAACGTTGCAGTTCCTAATAAACCACCTAAAATTTGAGCTAATAAATAATAGCTAAGTTCCATAGCGTTCATTCTTTTGTTGATGAACATAGCGATCGATACTGCTGGGTTAATATGACATCCAGAAATTGTTCCAATGCTATATGCCATAGCCACGATAGATAATCCGAAAGCCATAGCGATACCTAATGTTCCAATTCCTTCAATTCCGCCGCCAATGACAGCTACTCCAGTTCCGAATAGTACAAGTACAAATGTACCAATAAACTCAGCAATTGCTTTTTTTAACATAATTTACCTCCTATTAATGCACATGAAACGTATTATAACATAGGTTTTAGTATAAATAGCTAATGAAATTCTATTCTGATAAATCTGAATAGGGGGACGGTAAAAAAGCATGATTCTATAAAGAAGAATCATGCTTTTTTTATGCTAATTTTTTCTGTTTAACGACTGGAACAGAACGGTTTAAAACACTATTTACGACCATGCCTAGCATGATAATAATCATCCCAATCAGTGACAGACCACCAGGAAATGAACCATTTAAGAAAATAATCTCACCGAGCACGGTAAAGACCATCGTTCCAGCTTGTGTTGCTTCAACAGCTCCAAGTAAACCAAGATTGTCTTTTGCTAAGTCAGTAGCAAAGAAAAATGTCATCGTCGCAATAACTCCGGAACATAATGCTAACAAAAACCCTTGCAACATTTGACTTGATGATGGAATACCAGTAGTGGAAAATCCGTATATACCAAGTAAAATTGTAATAGGGAGACTTCCGATCGCCATTCCTAATACACGTTGGAATGTATCAAGACGCCCGCCAACAAGTTCCATCATTTTTCGGTTACCGAAGGGATATAAGAAAGCTGCTAAAACGACGGGTAAAAAACCAGAAATGAACTGAGTCATTGTAATATGACCTGCCGCAGTAGTTTGCATACAAATTACACCAAGTAAAATAAATAATGCTACATATAAACTGCGCAGTGGAATTTTTCCGCGTACAAGTTTTGTACCAGACTTTGTTTCTATTTTAATGAAAAATAATGGTGATAAAAGTAAACCTGCTAATATCGTAACTTGCCAAGTTCCAGCAACGAGCCAAGCTGGAGAAAAAACAGCTGCGAAACTTAATAAAGAATAGAAGCCGATGCCAGCGACGGAGCCCCACCCAATCCATGCAAATGGATGTTTCTTTAACTCTGCCCATAAAGCTCCCAAGTTTTTGCGAAATAAAACGATAAGGAATAAAATAGGGAGAGCAAATAGAAAACGGAAGGAAGCAGTCCAAGCCCAGCTTGTTCCAGATACATTCATTGCTCTGTTAATAATAAAGGTTGCAGAAAAAAAGGCCGATGATAAAAGACCAAGTAATATTGCGCGCATGAAGTATAACGCTCCTTTCAGAATTGAATGGTTATGTATATTATACTATGCTTTAATTAAATAAAAGTAAACTATTTTATACTTTAAGGTGGTTTTTAAAGATGAAAGAAAATGAGGACATGCAAACGAAAGAAGTCATTCAGCAAGTAGGTCAGCTATTAAGACAAATTCGAAATGAACAAAAATTAAGTTTAGAAGATTTAGCCCAAAAGACAGGTGTTAGTAAATTAACGCTAGGAAAGATTGAAAGAGGTGAAACGAATCCAACATTAGCTGTCATTTGGAAAATTACGAAAGGGTTATCAATCCCTTTATCGAGATTGATGGTTGTTGGAGAGCCTGTAGCTGTTGCACGCTGCGGAGAAGGGTTTGCAGTAGATGTAGGACAGGCGTGGCACTTAGAAACAATGTTCCGTTACACGAAAGAAACGGGGATGGAAATGCACCGGGCTTGTTTAAGAGCGCATAGTATATATGAGCCTGAAGCTCATCATGAAGGAGCAATTGAGCTTGTAACGGTAATGAAAGGGAAAGTTTCTATTCAAGTTGAGAATGATGTGTATGAGCTAAATGAGTTTGATTCCATTCAATTTGAAGCGAATAAGAAACATAGTTATAAAAATGAAGAGGATGAAGTGGCGGTATTGCATTTAACGATGAAATATTCTTCATAAAAAAATCACCTATAGAATTCTATAGGTGATTTTTTTATATGCACTGCTAAAGTATAGTGAATGATGTTATTAGTACGAACGTGGCATGAGTAATAAACAAACGAGATAAACTAAAAACCCTGTTCCAAAACATAGAACGGCAATAAGCCAGATGATACGAATGAGAGTAGCGCTAATATCAAAATATTCGCCTAAACCTCCGCATACACCAAATAACATTTTGTCAGTTTCAGATTTACATAATTTCTTCGACATATAATGATCCTCCCCTTTTTATATCATCATTGTGAAAATTTTATGTGTGCGTATGTACTTTTATTCTATATGGGAATTTACGGGAATACCATTTGATTATATTATTTTTTTCGAAGAGGTTCATAGCTTGTTAATTGTCTTGATTTTCAGTTGATATTAAAATGAAAATGAGGGTGTGACGTATTTTCTAATATAAGGTGGGGAAATGGTAATGACATTGTATTGGTTGACTAATGTAAAGCTTGAAACAGGTTATACATATGAAGAAGCGAAAATTTCACAAACGGAAACAGAGATATACAGTCTTCTTATTGAAGATGGCATAATTAAAAAAATTATATCGGGAATCGTTCAAGAGGAAGGAACTTTAATTTTTGATGCTAATCGTTTATTAGTTTTACCAGCTTTCGAAGAGATGCATATTCATATCGATAAAACGTATTATAGTGGGCCTTGGAAAGCTTGCATGCCAGCAGAAAATATTTTTACACGTTTTAATGAAGAAGAAACGATTTTGCCAAAGCAATTAGCAACTGCTCAACATAGGGCGGAAAATATGTTAGAGTTACTGCTCCGAAATGGCGCAACGAATATTAGAACGCATTGTAATGTTGATCCAATTATTGGACTTCGTAATTTGGAAGCAACATTAGCGGCTTTAGAAACATATAAAGATCGGTTGTCTGGTAGAATAGTTGCATTTCCGCAACATGGATTATTGCGCAGTAATTCTGTACAACTTGTGAAAGATGCAATGCGTATGGGCGCGCAATTAGTTGGCGGAGTGGACCCAGCTACTGTAGATAATGACATCGAAAAATCATTACATACAATTATGGATATTGCAGTAGAGTTTAATGCGGATGTGGACATTCATCTGCATGATGCAAATAACCTTGGAACGTTTACGATGAAGAGATTGGCAAGCCTAACAGAGGAAGCAGGATGGCAAGGGCGTGTAACGATTAGCCATGCACTTGGACTTGGAGGCGTCACTGATAAAGAAGCTGAAGAAGTGGCAGAAAGATTAGCGGCATTAAAGATCGATATTACTTCAACTGTTCCAATTGGTAAACAAGTAATCCCAATTCCATTATTAGATCGAAAAGGAGTTAAAGTTTCATTAGGAAATGATAGTATTACAGATCATTGGTCTCCGTTTGGAACGGGAGATATGCTTCAAAAAGCGAATCGATTGGCGGAACGGTTTGGTTGGAGTGATGAAAGATCTTTAGGAAAAGCTCTTCGTTTTATTACAGGAGGGAAAGAAACGTTAAATAATGAAGGGGAGCGAGTGTGGCCTAATGTAGGGGATGAAGCAAGTTTTGTTTTAACGAATGCAACATGTGTCGCTGAAGCAGTAGCTCGTCAAACGGAGAAATGTGTAGTAATGTATAAGGGGAATGTCGTTATGGGGAATTTAGATCAAGTGAAATTAGATAATCTTGTATAGAAGAATCGTTTAGACGTTTTGAGAAGGGGTCTTATTTGCATGTGTGCTACTAGTTGTTATGTCGCTGTTTCCAAGTATTATCCGCTACCTAGCATCTCTGCCATCCGCGGTCGCATCTGCAGTTTTAATGGCTTCGTTCGTACAGTTAATTGGAATTGGGTTTCATAACATAAAAAAATACAACTTAGCGAAAGGAATGTAACGATTTTAGGGGTTGCGGTATTATTTGGCTGCGGCGTTATGTTTTTACCGTTTGGAGCACTCCAATCATTGCCTTCTGTTATGCAAAATATATTCGGTAATGGTTTGTTTGTAGGTACCGTTGTAAGTATATTGCTAGACCAAATATGGCGTACGGAGAAGTAAATGTATAAAACGAGTGCATAAACAGTATAAAAGTCTAAAATAACATAAGAAATAAAGCCCATTTTCATTCACCACCTGCACATTTCGTTCATACAATATCTTGACTAAATAAACACCCAACTTACACATACACAGCTCTGGCTTAAGCAAGGAGGGTTATACCAGTTGAAGGAAAAAGCGTATCAATCTAAACCTTTACTCACAAAGAGAGAGAGAGAAGTATTTGAATTACTGGTTCAAGATAAAACGACGAAGGAAATTGCAGGTGAACTTTTTATAAGTGAAAAAACAGTGCGCAACCACATCTCAAATGCAATGCAAAAGCTAGGGGTTAAAGGACGTTCACAAGCAGTTGTTGAGCTTCTTCGTATGGGAGAACTCGAACTATAAATAGAAGAAGCCGACTTTTATAAAAAGAGTCGGCTATTTTTCTGTTTATATTTTGAAGTGAACTATTGAAGTGGGAAAAGGTTCTTGAACTTAAAAAGCAGGTATCTCAGATTTTGAGATAGAAGATATGTTAAGGAAGAATCCTTTATTGCGTGGTTTTGTAAAAACTTATCGGAGGGTACTTATTTAGAACTGGATAAGCCATCAGGTACAGTGATGAAAACATATAACGATTTCAATACAATGCTTGAAGAAGCGTTGAAAACAACTGTTTTATAACATGATGAGGTATTCAAGATAGGTATCTTTGCTATTCATGAATAAGAAGGTGTAAATATGAAATTGTATTTTAAAGATATAGAAATAGGTGAAATTAAAGATGTTTTTGGAGAAATGCCATGGATGTATGGAACAATTCGTTTATACGAGAATAGTAAACCAATTCAAAAATATTTTCGCGAGATGGTAGACGAAGAGAGTACATTTGATTTTGAAAGCATAGACCGTGAATTTCTAGATGACGAAAATTGGTCTGTTTTTGATGAGGGTGAGCGACGATATTTAGGGATTAATATTCCTGCTATTCATATGGAAGATACAACGATTGCATGGCGCTGGAGATAAGAACTATAGCGTGTGCAATCAGTAGGTGAGCTTCTTCGTATGGAATACCTCAATAGAAGAAACATTATGTAGTAACAAGAAGGTTTGTCCGTAATCATATTAATAATGCAATGCAAAAGCAAGGTGTTAAAGGACGTTCACAAGCAGTGGTTGAGCTTCTTCGTATGGGAGAGCTCGAACTATAATAGAAGTGAAGTGACCCCATAAAGTTAGACAGATTATTTCATTAGGCAACCTTTTGGGCATGGGTCCGGTATTGTACCGGGCTCATGCCTTTTAGTT
>NZ_JAKUHD010000009.1:0-192880 GCF_022664325.1 Bacillus cereus group sp. BfR-BA-01310
AAACTCTCCAATAAAGTTAGTTTGTCTAGCATCTAAAAATAAAAATTGACGTTTCACGTTGTTTGTTTCGTTCAGTTTTCAAAGAACTTGTCCGTCGCTCAGAAGCGACTTCATCATATTAACATCTTCATTTTTCGATGTCAACCATGTTTTTTAATTTCTTTTTTGTCGTTTTCTGCGTTTCCGCATCAGCGACGTTTATTAATATACCATCATGATTTTGAAATAACAAGTGCTTTTTATAAAAAACACAAAAAAAATTCCCTTTCCCTACTTTCTTCTATAGAAAGGACCATTATCCTTTCTACTTAAAACAATTATTTTGATTGTATACAAGTTACTATACACTACCATCACCCAAGCGGTATTTCACAATAAGTTCCTGACTTTTAATCCTCTTCCTTTTAAACTTCGTAATAACCACGACTCTACTTAAGATGGAAAAGTACACATTTAAACGTAAAGTAACAAAATAAGTTAGTTATAAGAAACGAAACAACTATCCTAAAGCAAAACTTTAATTAGTGCTTTTTCTCACCAATCAGGAATCTTCCTTCACAAATAACGAAATCCCTCTCGAAATATTAACTTAAGATTATTGTTAGAATTTTTTTACATTTAATTAATGAAAAATATCCATTTTTTGTTATATAGTAAGGGAGTGCCCAAAAAACTATAAATAAACTAATGGAGGAATTATCTTATGGATAGGTTAACAAAATTTTCATTAAAAAACCGAGCCGCTATCATTATCATGGTTTTTCTCATTTCCATACTCGGCGTTTATTCCGGTTCTAAATTACCTATGGAATTTTTACCAAGCATCGATAACCCCGCAATAACTGTTACAACATTATCTCAAGGGCTAGATGCTGAAACGATGACCAAGGACGTAACTGATCCTCTCGAAAAACAATTTCGTAATTTAGAACATATCGATGGCATCACTTCTTCCACAAACGAAGGATTATCACGCATCGACATCGCATATACATCCAAGGCAAATATGAAAGACGCGGCACGCGAAGTTGAAAAAGCAATTAATACGGTGAAATTGCCTAAAGATGTAACTAAGCCTGTAGTTAGCCAATTAAACACTTCTATGATCCCACTTGCTCAAATTACCATCCAGAAGCAAAATGGATTTTCAAAAGCTGACGAAAAACAAATCGAGGAAGAAATCGTACCACAACTCGAAAGTATTGATGGTGTTGCCAATGTCATGTATTTCGGAAAGTCAACTTCCGAATTATCCATCTTACTTGATCCTAACCAGCTAAAAGATAAAAACGTAACATCAGAGCAAGTATTAAAAGTTTTACAAGGAAAAGAAACTTCCACTCCCGCTGGGGCAATTACGGTTAATAAGGAAGAATACAATCTTCGTGTCATCGGGGATATAAAAAATGTAAATGACATTAAAAATATCAACGTTACACCTCAAGTAAAATTACAAGATGTCGCTCAAGTTGAACTAAAACAACATTACGATACAATCTCGCACATAAACGGTGAAGAAGGAACAGGATTAGTCATCATGAAAGAGCCGAGTAAAAACGCGGTTGCAATTGGAAAAGATATTGATAAAAAGATTAAAGATATAAGCAAGCAATATAAAGATCAGTTTTCTATTAAACTTCTAGCTTCAACTCATGAACAAGTTGAAAATGCTGTTACTAGCATGGGAAAAGAAGTAATCCTTGGGGCAATTGCTGCAACTCTAATTATCTTAATCTTTTTACGCAGCTTCCGAACAACACTCATAGCTGTCGTCAGTATTCCATTATCTATTTTATTAACACTGTTTTTGCTCCACCAATCTAACATTACACTTAATATTCTAACTCTTGGTGGCTTAGCCGTTGCCGTGGGACGTCTCGTCGATGATAGTATCGTTGTAATCGAGAACATTTTCCGTCGTTTACAAAAAGAAACCTTCTCTAAAGATATTATTCTTGATGCAACGAAAGAGGTCGCTGTCGCAATCACCTCTTCCACTTTAACAACAGTCGCAGTTTTTTTACCTATCGGTCTCGTATCAGGAGTAATCGGTAAACTCATGTTACCTATGGTATTAGCAGTTGTATATTCTATTTTATCTTCCTTAATCGTTGCATTAACAGTTGTTCCACTTATGGCTTTTTTACTACTCAAAAAAACAAAGCATCGTAAGCCGAGTTCTTCACCACGATATGTCGCTACATTAAAATGGGCTCTTTCTCATAAATTTATCATTCTACTTACTTCTTTTTTATTATTCGCAGGATCAATCGCTGCCTACATACTACTACCGAAAGCGAATATAAAGTCTGAAGATGATACAATGCTATCCGTCAACATGACATTTCCAACCGATTATGAGTCTGAAGCTAAAAAACAAAAAGCCTTTGATTTCGAAAAGAAACTACTCTCTAATCCTGATGTAACAGATGTTATTTTACGAATGGGATCCAGCGCAGAAGATGCACAATGGGGACAGACAACTAAAAACAATCTTGCAACTATATTTGTAGTCTTTAAAAAAGGATCTGACATCGACCAATATATTAAAGAGTTAAAAAAAGAACATACAGCTTTCGAACCAGCTGAACTTGATTATATAAAAACGAGTTACTCTGACGCTGGCGGCGGAAACAACTTACAATTTAACGTAACAGCTACTAACGAAACAAATTTAAAAAAGGCCGCTAACATCGTCGAAACAAAACTAAAAAGCATGGACTCTCTCTCTAAGGTAAAAACAAATATAGAAGCATCTAAAAAAGAATGGCAAATTCATATCGATCAAACAAAGGCTGAGCAACTAGGTTTAACACCAGAATTAGCAGCACAACAAGTAGCATTCCTTATGAAGAAATCACCTATCGGGGAAATCTCAATTAATAATGAAAAAGCAACGATTATGATAGAACACAAGAAGGAAGCCATTAACAAGCAAACAGATATTCTAAACACAAACATACTATCACCTATTAATGGGCCAATCCCTTTAAAAGACGTTGCAACTATTTCAGAAAAACAACTTCAAACGGAAATCTTCCATAAAGATGGGAAAGAAACGATTCAAATTACTGCAGAAGCTTCAAGTGAAGATTTAAGCAAAGTAAGCGCAGAAGTAAACAAGACGATAACCGACTTAGATTTACCTAACGGAGCAAAAGTAAATATCGCAGGTGCTACTGAATCTATGCAAGAGAACTTCACAGACTTATTTAAAATTATGGGGATTGCAATTGGGATTGTATATTTAATTATGGTTATCACATTCGGGCAAGCACGTGCTCCTTTTGCAATTTTATTCTCTTTACCATTAGCTGCTGTCGGCGGTATTTTAGGATTAATTATTTCAAGAACACCTGTTGATGTAAATTCATTGATTGGCGCATTAATGTTAATCGGGATTGTCGTTACAAATGCTATTGTATTAATAGAAAGAGTTCAACAAAATCGGGAAAACGGTATGGAAACAAGAGAAGCTTTACTAGAAGCTGGTTCCACTCGATTACGCCCAATTATTATGACAGCTATAACAACAATCGTCGCTATGCTACCACTTCTCTTCGGGCAATCTCAAGCAGGAAGTATGGTATCAAAAAGTCTAGCCGTCGTTGTAATTGGTGGCTTAGCTGTTTCAACCGTCCTTACACTAGTCGTTGTTCCTGTTATGTATGAACTATTAGATAAAATCGGGAGAAAAAGACGCTCCCGCAGAAAAATAAATACTTCTACAGAAACACCTGATATTTAAACCCAAAAGGCGTTATCTTCAATTATGAGGATAACGCCTTTTGACCCTCTACCTACCGATATAATCCAGCACTTTTTCGCATACTCAATTAAAATTCAACAATCGTATAATGCGTCCCTTCAATATTAAAATATAAAAAGAACCCTCTGTTTATAAACAGAGAGCTCTTTTTTGTAACCTATGCCGCTTTTACCTTCTTCGTCGTTTTACGACTTTTTTTCGTTCCTGTAAAACGCTTGTGTAATACAGATGCTACAAAACGTGAAATGATATTGAATAGTAATACCATAATAATTAATACAGCTGCAGATTTTGTCGCAATTAACTTCGCATCTGGGATAATCCCTTCCGAATTTAACTTCCAAATGTGAACCGCTAACGTTTCAGCTGGTCTAAATGGATTTAAAGGATGCGCCGGACTTGAGAAGTCCGCTGCTGAATTTAAAATCGGAGATGTTAAACCAGCTGTGTAAATTAATGCTGCAGCTTCACCGAATATACGCCCCGCCGCTAAAATAATCCCTGTAATAATTTGTGGTAGTGAAGACGGAATAATAATACGGACAATTGTTTGCCATTTTGTTGCACCTAATCCAAGACTCGCCTCTTTTACATTATGAGGAACTTCAGAAATCGCATTTTCACAAACACGTGTTAAACCAGGCAAATTCAAAATAGTTAAAGCAAGAGCACCACCCATTACTGTGTATCCCCAGCCTGTCATTGTAACGAACACTAACAAACCGAATAAACCAACAACAATAGAAGGTAACGACGCCATTGTCTCAATACATAATCGAACAAAACTTAAAAAACGGCCTTGTTTTGCATACTCCGCTAAATATATTCCAGCCCCTAATCCAAGAGGAATAGATATAATAAGTGTTATAACAAGCATGTAGAAGGAATTGAATAACTGCGGACCAATACCACCACCAGCTCTTGTATTACTTGGTTCTCCAAACAAGAAATTAGGATCCCAAAATCCCCATCCCTTTTGCAGAATTTCAAACACTAAGAACACTAGCAAAGCTACAACTAAAGCTGCAACCGCATAAAAGATACCCGTCCAAACTTTATTTACCGTTCTTGCATTCATTATTATCGCTCACCTCTTTGACCAATCGCTCGAATTACTAAAATAAACAGGAATGAAATAACAAGCAGAATCATCGCTAATGTCCATAGCGCATTGTTCCAAGCTGTTCCGTTCAATGTATTCGTCATATCCATTGTTAGAATACCCGTTAACGTTGCTGTTGGACTATATATTCCTTCCGGTAATTTAATCGTGTTCCCGATTACCATTTGAACCGCTAACGCTTCACCAAAAGCACGCGCTAACCCTAAAACAATACCTGTTAAAATCCCTTGTTTTGCAGCAGGAACAATAACTCGGCTAATCGCTTGCCATTTCGTCGATCCTAGACCGTAAGAAGCTTCCAAGTAATCAAACGGAACAGAACGTATTGCATCAGAGGCGATACTAGCAATAGTAGGTAAAATCATAATACTTAGGACGATAATACCAGCAATTAAACTAAAGCCCACTCCCCCAAACGAATCACGTAATAAAGGAATTAAAATCGTAACCCCTAATAATCCGTACACAACTGACGGAATACCAACTAATAATTCTAAAACAGGCTTTAATACTTTATTCCCAAACTTTGGCGAAATTAAATTCATGAATATAGCAAGAGCTATAGCAATTGGCGCACTAATAACAACAGCACCTAACGACACAAGCGTCGAACCAACAATAAAGATGACAGCACCATACGTACCTTGATCAGCATTTGGATTCCATTTTGTCGAAGTTAACACCTCAGATAATGAGATACCACTTTGCGTGAAAGATTGAATTCCTTTGCCGCAAATAAACGCAATAATAGCTAATGTAACAAAAACAATAAAGATACCACAAAACGTAACGAGTGTTCTTCCTATATATTCACTCTTTACGTAATTAATTTGTTTTTTCCCCTTCATCACAGGACAGACCCCACTTCATAGATTGAAATGAACAGGACTGGCCTTGCAGCCAGCCCCATAAAATTTTATTACTTATTTAATTTAGACATCGGAATGTAACCCATATCTTCTACTTGTTTTTCGAAATCTTTACCTTTTACATAGTCAATGTATGCTTTTGTCGCTTCTTTTGCCTCACCTTTAGTTACCATGTACTCGTAAGACCAGAATGGATATTTACCAGCAGAGATGTTTTCAACTTTCGGTTCAGCACCATCAATTTTCACAGTTTGCAATGCACCTTTTTTATCGCCAACCATGTAAGACATTGCTAAATAGCTGATTGAACCTGGAGTAGAGTTAATCGCTTGCTCTACTGCACCATTAGAATCTTGTGTAGTACCAGTTCCATCATTAATTTTCGCATCTTTCATAACTGTTTTTTCAAATGTAGCACGTGTACCAGATGAAGCTGGACGATTAATTACGTTGATTTTTTCATCTTTCCCGCCTAACTCTTTCCAGTTCGTTACTTTTCCAGTGAAGATATCTTGCACTTGTTTTACTGTTAAGTTATCAACTTTTACATCTTTATTTACGACAAGTGCGAATGCGATACCCGCTACCTTGTTATCTACTAATTCTTTCGCTTTTTCAGCATCTTTTATTTTATCTGAAGCCGGAACATCCGAATTACCAATTTGTACTGCACCAGACGCTACTTGGTTAATCCCTGTTCCACTACCGCCACCTTGAACTTGAATAGAAACTTTTGAATTTTTCTCCATGAATTTCTTTCCAGCTTCCTCCGCAAGAGGTTGAAGAGCTGTAGAGCCAGCCGCTGCAATCGTACCTGATAATTCTTGTTTTGCATTATCGTTTCCTTTAGCAGCTTCCTTATTATCCGTACTTTCTGCTTTTCCACATCCAACTAATGCACCTGCAACAACTAAAGCCGCTAAAGAAAATTTAATACCCTTTTTCATAACCATGTCTTGTACCCCCATTTGGATTATCACTTTTCGAATTCATCTTCTTTCGAACACAAATTCATTGTAGGACAACAATATTATGTGAGTGTTAAGCAATTTTTAAGTTTAAGTAAATAGAGATAACATCCCGCAAAAGCTAGACATTCCAACATTTACAGTTAAAAAAGCCAACAAAACCCACACTAACCACGCAGTATTGTAAATTTATTCTTAACAATGTAAAGCCAATGTAAATATTTTTCTTTATTTTGCCCTTTAAGTTAAAAATATATTTACAATCCCCCTATATTTTTTAACTTTTACGCTCTTACCTTATTTACATTAAGAAGAATTTCAGTAATATTTTTCGGTACAATCAAATAAATTGGAACAATTCTAAAAATAAATGAATATTTTTAAAGTACTAATTGACAGCATCATCCAATGTAGTCTACTATATTAGTAGCAAAAAGTTTACCTAGGGAAACTTTTTAAACTTAAACTAAAAATATAGAGGTGAGGTAACTTTTATGGTATCGGCTAATACAAAACCACTTTCCGAATTTACAACAGGAGAGTTTGTACAAATTGAGAAGATACAATTAGAAGGAACTATGAAACGACGTTTATTAGATTTAGGCTTTATTCCTGGGGCAACGATTAAAGTGTTACAACGCAGTCCACTTGGAGACCCGGTCGCTTATCAAGTAAGCAACACAACTATTGCACTGCGTAGTGAAGAAAGTTCCCTTATTTTCGGGGTATTAATAGGAGATGATTTCAGATGAGTAACCATCGCATTGCTTTAGCTGGTAACCCGAATACCGGGAAAAGTACATTATTTAATACTTTAACAGGCTTAAAACAACATACTGGAAACTGGACGGGGAAAACTGTTTTAAAAGCTGAAGGGGAATATGAGCATAACGGAAATATATATACAATAATAGATTTACCTGGAACTTACTCACTGTATTCAAATTCAGCAGATGAAGAAGTCGCACGAGATTATATTATATTTGAAAAGCCAGAAGTAACTGTGGTTGTTATAGATGCAACTGCAATGGAAAGAAATTTAAATTTAGCACTCCAAGTGATGGAAATGACAAACGATGTAGTCATTTGTATTAACTTAATTGATGAAGCAGAGAAAAAGGGAATCGTTATTGATGAAAAAAAATTAGCAAAATCACTTGGTGTACCGGTAGTTAAAATTTCAGCACGAAACCGAGTTGGTATCGGACATTTACTAAGTGTCATTACTAAAGTAGCAACAAAAAGGCTCATTCCTACACCAATTAAAATTACTTATAATGAAAAAATTGAAAATATGATTCAAGAATTAGAACCACAAATTTATAAAGTGTTCGGTGATACGTATCCAGCACGTTGGATTGCGCTACGTATTTTAGATGGAGATAAAAATTTCTTAACTACACTTCAAAAACATCATAACGAACCGCTTGTAAGGGAGGTCGTAATAAATGGAATCTCACTCAGCCAGTAAAGCTCTTCCATTAGACTATATTATCCAACATGCACAAACACTCTCAAAAGAAGATATACGAGATGATATTGTCGGAGATATTTATCGAACATCTGCAAATATATGTAAAGAATCTGTTCAATATACAAATACTGATAAATTATATCGTTCCGAAAAACTAGATAAAATTTTCACATCTCCAATCTGGGGATTCCCAATTATGCTCGGTATTTTATCTATCATTTTTTATCTTACAATTGCAGGCGCTAACGTACCATCTGATATGCTTGCTGAGTTCTTCGGCTGGGCAGAAGGATATTTAACATCTTGGTTCCAAGCAATGCATGCACCTGAATGGTTACATGGCATTTTAATACTTGGTTTATTCCGTGGTATCGGAGCTGTTATTAGTGTTATGTTACCACCTATGGCCATTTTCTTCCCTATGTTCGCCCTATTAGAAAACTACGGATATTTACCACGTGTCGCATTTAATATGGACCGCTTATTCAAGCGATCTGGTGCACACGGTAAACAATCTTTAACAATGGCAATGGGATTTGGTTGTAATGCAGCTGCCATTATGTCGACACGTATTATTGAATCACCACGTGAACGTATGCTTGCAATCTTAACAAACAACTTCGTTCCTTGTAACGGTCGCTGGCCTATGTTAATTTTAATGGCTTCACTATTTATGGCTGCTGGTTATACAGGTAGCATGCAAACATTTGTTACTGCAAGTGTCGTAGTTGGAATGGTTGTAATTGGTGTTATTATGACATTAACCGTTTCTTGGGTACTATCAAAAACAGCTTTAAAAGGCGTTCCAACTCACTACACACTTGAGTTACCACCATACCGCAAGCCAAAAATTTGGAATACAATTGTGCGTTCAACGCTCGATAAATCAATATATGTTTTAAAACGAGCTGTAATTGTAGCTGCACCTGCCGCTGTATTAACTTGGATACTTGCTAATATTTTCGTTGGTGACACTAGCTTACTTATGCACTTTGTAAACTTCCTAGATCCATTCGCGAAAATGTTAGGTCTTGACGGTTTTATTCTAGCAGCGTTTATTCTTGGACTACCAGCTAATGAAATTGTTATTCCAATTTTATTAATGTCTTACTTATCAACTGGCGCTTTAACTGAAATAGATGATTTTAATCAAATTAAAAATCTATTCTTAGAACACGGTTGGACTTGGTTAACTGCGTTAAACACAATGTTGTTCTCACTTCTTCATTTCCCATGCGGGACAACACTGGTTAACATATATAAAGAAACAAAAAGTGCAAAATGGACATTCTTATCGTTTGCAATCCCTACTGTTATTGCCATTGTTGTTACATTCCTCTCTACACAATTGGTACATTGGTTAGGGCTTGTATAAAAGCTAAGCATACATAGAAGGTATCCCCCTTCACCATATGCTTAGTGCATAAAAGAAACCTGAAAATCATTCAGGTTTCTTTTTTTCTTTCCACGGCTGCGCTCCATACGTTGTAATTTTTTTATGAATAAAGTATATAGCTCCTGGAAGAACCGCCATCAATATCGCGCAACTAATTCCTAATCCAGTAAACAACTTACATCACCTTATTTCACTCTCTTCGGTAAAGCCGATCCCGAATGTTCAATTATAGGATGAACATGAACAATTACTTCAGCGTTACTAAAATAATTTTCACCTTGATCCCAATTCTTACTTATTTTTTTCCACTCTTTATAATTATGCCGCTTATATACTTCACCAAATCCCAATACATCTACCTTATATTTTTTTTGAACAAGTTTTACTGATTTTTGGATACGTTTCTCCATTTCCTCCGCAATATTTTTCTTTAATCGATTTTCATTCATAATTTGTTTATTATCACTAAAATGCAACTCAGCCAAGGTCCCATCTAGAGATAAATGAATATCAAACTTCGGTTTTGTAGCATTTGCCGTAGACACTTTAATCTTCCGGTGTATCTTATGAATTTCATATGTAATAATCTGGCCCTTTTTACGGATAGTAAAAAAACCTCCAATTTTTTTACCTATTACATAGTTCATTCCTAACGTTTGTTCTCCACTCAGCATTCCAACACACTTATTATCCTTTCCACGAAATAAAGCAGCTCCATCCATCTGAACACCTTGCTTCGTTAAACTTAAAACAGGTAGCGCAAAACTTTGCTTTGAAATCATTTTCTCCTGTACTTCACCAATTCTGGCCGCCTCAATCATTTGAGCATTTTTCGGAGGATGATCAGCTAACATATCAATGTATTTCGCCGGTAAATTTTCAGGCTTTGCACTTTGTTTTAAAATGGCTTCCGCATTTTTCTTCGAAACGAACAAACGAATATTCCTTCTCATTTCATGATCACGAATATATACATCTAACGTATTTTGCAAAACATACGGACCTGAAAGTAATTCTTTAGAAAAAATTATCACTTGTATATGTGGAAAGAATAAGGAACGACTAATTTTTTTAGCAATAATTCGTATTTGCTCAAAAACACTATCAGCTTTTGCACTAACATTAATATAATTTTTACTCTCCCCATCGCCTTGAGTACCTTGTGGCGTTAACTTACTTGGGAGTACCATTTGATATGTACCCTTCATCACCGGATTAGATTTCTTTTCTTTCACAATATCATAAGCCGCCCCTACCACAAATCCCCTTTCTTCGATCTCTTCTAACTCAGAACACCCACTCATCCAACTAGCCAAAACAGCACATATCATAATTTTAAGAAGGTGCTTCATTTTTACCATTCCTTCTTTTTATTTTATATACAATTAAAACTAACAAAGGCGCTAATACAACAAGCCCCATATCAATCCAAGCTAAATAAGTTCCATAATGTGATAAATCGTCTAAATTACCAGGTATCATATTCACCATAAAAATAATAGGGGCACTTACAAAAATGAAAATATGTTTCTTCACTTTCGGAAACATGGCACAAAATAATAAAGACGCGACGTCATAATATATTGCTGTAGTGTTATAGACAGTAATAATCCAAGTAGTAAAAAAGATCGCATCAAACCTTTCTAAAAATCCTCCTCCAATTTCAATTTCTTTCCCTAATTCAATCGTTGGATATGTCAGTCCCCTAGTTGTCATATAGGTAAAAACACTAATACAAGTTATATAAATTAAAATGTACGAAAGCACATTTACCATCACTGCTTTTGCAACTGCCAATGGTGCTTTTTTTGCTGTGTCATTTAACATCACCGCATAAAACAAAGCTACCTCAAATCCAATAAACGTAAAAACAGAGCTTTTAACTCCTACAGCATATTGCCTTACGTCCGTTTGAAAAGCCGGTAGTAAATTATCTATTTCCATTAAGTTCACATTCAATAAAGAAAGCAGTACGATTGCAATAAAAACGATAGGCAAAAATAAAACGTTTAACCTTAATAAAGCCACTCTCGATCCTGCTACTCCATAAACAACAACTAATAGGAAAAAGAAAGACAATAGTTGTACTGGTGTATCATTAAATAAATACGTTTGTGAAATAATTGCAATCATGCGCGATTCATATGCTGTCAAAGCAGCAAACGTTAATACTAAAATGATACTAATCGTGTATGCAACGGGTTTCGTCAAATGTGTACTTGTGTATTGAACAAAGTTTTGTTTTGGGAATAAAATAGCCACCCTCGTTACAAACCATCCTAAAAATGCACATATCAATCCTCCAGCAAGCAAAATAATCCAGCCATCTGAAAATAGAGTTTGCGTAGCGACGTCTCGTGGCATAGATAATGCCCCTATACCAATAATGGCTGAAGATACCGCAAAACCAAGCTCCCGGGATCCAATTTCTTCATCTCCGTATTCAAATGGTTTCAATTACTCTCGCTCCTTTGGATGTAATGTAGAGTCTTTCGTTTGTAAATATTCCGGTCTCTCTTTCAACATTGACTTCGGCAAGCGGACAATCTCTTCTTTCCAATCTTTATAAAACGCAGGAGCAATAGGCGTTGTATACGGTACCCCAACACTCTTTAAATTCGTAATATGAACGGCAAGTGCAATAAGAGCTAAAATAATCCCATACAGCCCAAAAGCAGTCGCGGCTAATACAAAAACGAAAAGTAAAACCCTAAACGTAATCGTAATGCTATACACAGGCAGTGAAAATGTAGCAATTGCTGTAACCGCAATAATAATGACTAAAAACGGATTTACAATCCCCGCACTTACTGCTGCTTCTCCAATTACAAGGCCACCTACAATCCCAATGGTTTGTCCCATCTGTTTCGGTAATCTAATTCCAGCTTCTCTTATTAATTCCATCGTCAATGCCATCATTAATGTTTCAATATAAGCAGGAAACGGTACACCTTCCCTCGCACCTGCAATTGAATAAGCCAATTTAGAAGGAATAAGTCCTTGGTGATATGAAACTAGTGCTACATACATTGCCGGCATTAAAATCGCAATTATACCGGAAATCATTCGCAAAACCCTTAATAACGTACCAATTATCCAGCGCTCATAATGATCTTCTACCGATTGAAAAATATCAACAAATACTAATGGCGCAATAAGTGCAAATGGTGATCCATCTACTAAAATGGCCGCTTTTCCCTTCGCTAATGAGGCCACAATACTATCTGGCCTTTCTGTATTCAAAAACTGCGGAAATGGCGATAAATTATTATCTTGAATTAATTGTTCAATCGTACCTGTTTCCAAAACGACATCTGTCACTATCGATTGAAGACGACGATCTAACTCTTTTACAATGTAAGGATTAATAATATCTTCTATATATACTATGGTCACTTCTTTTTGCGATCTTTCCCCCATAATATAAGATTGAAATCGTAGCTTTGGATCACGTAAACTACGACGAATTAACATTTTATTTACATTAATATCTTCATTTAGTCCAATCCTCGGTCCACGTATTAAATCTTCTGTTACAGGTGGTTCTAGACTTCTTTTCTCCCAAGCCCTACTATTAATAACAATAGCCGTTTGAATATTATCAATTAATATAACTGTGTCTCCTGTTAAAATCGCATTTATAATATCTGGAAATGTTGTTTTCGTACTGACTTCTGCAATAGAAATAAAACGATCTAACAATGTTTGAACAACAGCTGCTTCATTTGGTACTTCTTCATATTGAAGTGTACGAACTACATATTTATAAACATTATCCTTATCTGTTAATCCACATAAAAAAACAACCGCACAACGTGTAAAACTTCCCGCAAGAGCCACTTCTCTAATCGTTAAATCATTAGGTGAACCTAACTCATCCCTGATTTCCTTCATAACTTCAAACAAGGTACTTTTCAACTCTAACAATTTCCCCACCTAACTTCCTTTTTAACAAGTTTTTAGTTAGATTCCGCTAATAGAAGTAAATATATACAAAAAAGAGCTATCTCTTTTCAAAGATAGCTCTAACACGCGAATTACTTTTCTACTATTATATTGTCCGTCTTTATAGATACACTTTTCGTGAGTCCACTCACTACAAACATCACAATAATATTAATTAACAATGCGACTATACCTACATTCAAATCTTTTATATATTGCGGTACCCCTGGAAACATCGTAGCTATAGTAGAACCAGATAAGGTGATATATGCGACAACTAACAGCCCAATTCCCATCCCCGCAATCGCACCTTGTTTCGTAATAATTTGCCGAGGAAACAAACTACATACAAGTGCAGGGAAAAGTTGCGTAACTATACTGTATCCCATTAAAAGAAGAGCCCCTATTGTTTCTCCACCTTTAAAGGTGAACAAAACAGCTACAAGCGTTACTACAGGAACAAATAATTTCGCCACTTTAGCAACTTGTCTATCTGAAGCAGATGGGACCATTGTTCGGTAAATATTTTTTGCTAACAATGTAGAAGCGGCCATGACAAGCATGGAACCTGGAACTAATGCTGTTAAAACTCCAGCACTACCAATAATCCCAATAAACCAAGGGTCAAAGGTTTGAAGAGCCAGACGGAATAACGAAAGATCTACATCCGCTCCCTTTAATCCAGGAACTTGTAATATAGCAGCAAATCCTGCAAAGAATACGAAAAGTAAAACTAAAGAATACAGTGGCATAATTGCCGCGTTTTTCCTAAATACTTTTTCGTTTTTTGCAGAAAAAGCAGAAGCAAATGTATGAGGCCACATATAAAAACCGAGGGCCGTTAATATAATAGTAGAAACAAACCAAGAAATACTCATCCCTTCATCAGGCAAGGACAAAAACCCTGGTTTCGCAGCTTCTACAGCTTCGAACATCGGCTGAAATCCTCCGTAATAATGATACGGTAAATATATACCTAAAAACATAACGATAAACAGTATCATAATATCCTTCAAAGCGGCTGTCCAAGCAGAGCCGTGTATACCTGAAACCATTACATATATAGTTATAACAATAGCACCAATCCATACTGCAATAACAGGTGACACTCTTCCATACGAAGCTTCTGAAACGATAATTCCTAGTCCCTTTAACTGTAAAACAAGATATGGAATAATAGAAATAACACCAACAATTGAAACTATTACCCCAAGCATCTTACTCTTATATTTCTTCGCAAAAAAGTCCGGCTGCGAAACAAGGTTATGTTCTTTTGCATACTTCCAAATCGGTGGCAATAAAAAATACGATAAAATATAAGCTAATGCACCATAACCTAAAATATAAAATGTAGGTGCCCCTTTACTATACGCCCAGCCACTTCCTCCTAAAAATGTGAACGTCGTATAAATTTCGCCTGCCATAAGGAGAAAAACGAAAATAGTTCCAAACCCTCTTCCCCCAACCGACCATTGTTCTAAATTCATATCTTTTCCATGTTGTGCCCGAATCCCTAAAAATAGTGCTAGAAATAAAAATAAAATAATGATAAGTAATGCTATCATCCTATATCCCCCTTATTAGCAGGATCAAATAAGTATACAAGCCCCATACATAGAGACGTAATGAGCACTGATAACAATACCCAGAATAATAAAAATGGCATCCCCAATACGTAAGGAGTGACTGAATTCGCAAATACTGGTCCAACTACTAAACAAAGAACTGGAATAAGCGCTAGCACATGTATTTTCTTCATCTCATTCTCCTTTATTTATAAAATTCATAATGGCTGATACAAAAACTTCCACTCCAATTGGTAATGCGTCTTCGTCAATTGTAAAACGAGGATGGTGATGCGGATATATAATTCCCTTCTCTTCATTTCCTGCCCCTATAAAAAAGAATGTCCCTGGTGCCTTTTGTAAAAATGCTGAAAAATCTTCTCCTGCCATCGTTGGTTGTAAACGCACAACCCGTTCTCTTCCAAAAAGCTGTAATGCCGTACGTTCAATAAGCTCTGTCACTTCATAATCGTTCACAACTGGTCGATATCCATATTCATAAGAAAATGTATACTTAGCACCGTAGGATTCTGTAATATGTTGCACAATCCGTTCAAGCTTCTCCTCTGTTTGTCCTCTTAATTCATGTCTTAAACTTCTCACTGTCCCTTCAATCTCTGCCTGTTCCGGTATAACATTATGAGTTGTCCCAGCGTGAAATTGTGTAACAGATACTACGAGAGAATCTAACGGATTCGTGAGACGAGACACAATTTGCTGAATTTGCGAAACAATTTGTGCACCGATCGCGATACTATCGACTGTTTCGTGCGGAATTCCAGCATGTCCACCTTTTCCCTCTATCGTAATTTTAAAAACATCCGGTGCCGCCATCGCTGGGCCATAAATTACACCTACTTTTCCAACTTCTAATGAAGCCCACAGGTGAGCACCAATAATGTAATCCACACCTTCCATTACTCCCGCTGCGACCATTTCCTCTGCACCACCCGGAAAATTTTCTTCTGCATGTTGAAATAGAAAACGAATTTCCCCTTTAACTTTTTCTCTTTCTTCTACTAACTTATGTACTACACCAAGCAATATCGCCATATGACCATCGTGACCACACGCATGCATCACACCTGGATATGTAGAAATATAATCAAACTTATTTTCTTCATGAATAGGAAGAGCATCCATATCAGCACGAACCGCGATTGTTTTACCAGGCTGTTTACCAATTAGCCTTGCCATTACACTATATTTAGTAGGGCGCGAAACTTCTAAATATGGGATTTTCCGAAGTATGTCGAATACAAATTGAGATGTTTTTTCTTCTTGAAAAGATAACTCTGGATACTTATGAAAGTGCCTTCTCCACTCAATCAACTGATTCTTTAATAAAACAAGTTCCTTTGCGACATCCATTTCTCTTCTCCCCTTCTTCACTAAGTTAACTGTTATTATAACGTGAATAGTTAACTTTTAAAAGAATCTTCTGAATTTTCAATAATAAATACTTAAAAATAAAAAGCCACCCTCAAGATGACTTTTCATTATTACAAAATAGTAATTGCTTGTTTCCCCATTTGCTCCCATGACTTTTCAAACTCTGCTCGCGGAACAGCTTTACGTGGGTTATTCGCAAGAGGATCATTCATATATACGAAATTTTGATCGTATCCAATTACTACTACACTATGCTCATAATATGTAATTTTTACTTCTCCTGAACTTGTATTCCACGTCTCAAAGCTATCTTCTGAAAGTGGTTTAAACGTCGTATTCGCAATTACCCATACAGGTGATCCCGAACTAATTACTTTATATAAATCTTGCACTTCTCTACCTGTTAAATTAATGACTTTTTCAGGAACATACTTTTCTGCTAATGTAAAGATTGGTTGATGATATACACCGTACCCTTGCTCAGATTTCGTATAAATATTCCCGACAAACCCTTCATAAGGATTCCCACGCAAACCGTCTTGTTCAAATGGGACGCGGTAAATTTCACTGGCAAGTTGCATCTTATCTACTTGTACACCTTTATGTTGCAACAACATTGCTAAACTCGTTACTTCACACCCACGAGGTAATTCAGGTAATTGCTTTATAAACGGGACACCTTCAATCATTGCACTTTCTTTCACCTCAGAGAAAAGGTCTAACCGTAATTCGTGTGCCTTTTTCATAATTTTATCTTTCTCGATAAAAAACACGGCAGCAAATATAATACCGAAAATAAAAATATATTTTAACTTTTTCATCATAAACCAAACTCCATTATATCAATTATTTTAAAGTCGTAACTTCTACCATTGTACCTTTCTTCTTACTAGTTTACTAGAAAGATTCTGTGAATTATTATTTACATATACCATTTTTAAAATTCTAATTATTTTTAATAAAAAGAAAAAACAATATACTTTTTCTGAATATTTTGCTAAAATCAAAATTGTTAACATAGTGAATGAATCGCAAGTCTTCCACCATGTTAACAAACATTCTAGGATATTTAGTCATAAGTTAGTTTTTCTTTTACATACTCCATTCATTTCATAACAAAATAAATCGAGTATGTTTTTCATCCCCCACTAATGATTAAAATCCCAGAATGAAATTAAGTTAACACATACAAGAAAAATACGGGGTGAGGGGCATATGAATCAACAAGTAGAACAAACAGATTTAAAACGAACAATGAAAAGTAGACACTTATTCATGATTGCACTTGGTGGAGTCATTGGAACAGGATTATTTATGGGCTCTGGACAAATCGTCCATAATGCCGGACCAGGCGGAGCTATTCTTGCATTTTTAGTCGGTGGTTTCGTTATGTATTTAACGATGTTATGTCTTGGTGAATTATCAGTAGCTATGCCAGAAGCAGGTTCATTCCAAAGTTATGCAAGCAAATTTATTTCACCTGGCTTTGGATTTGTCGTCGGTTGGATGTATTGGTTAAATTGGGCTGTTACAGTTGGAGTAGAGTTAACGACTGTTAGTATTTTAATGAAACGTTGGTTTCCAGACGTTTCTTCGTGGATTTGGTGTGTTATATTTGCAGCAGCACTCTTTCTTGTGAACGCTTTATCAGCGAAAGCATATGCAGAGACTGAGTTTTGGTTCGCTAGCGTAAAGGTTGCAACAATTGTTGTCTTTATTGTACTTGGAGGCGCAGTTATGTTCGGTTTTCTCGACTTTAATGGAAAACCAGCTCCAATGCTTCATAATTTCACTGAAAATGGCGGACTATTTCCAAATGGTGCACTAGCAGTTCTTCTTACAATGATTACAGTAAATTACTCATTCCAAGGAACTGAACTTATTGGTATTGCTTCAGGTGAAAGCGAAAACCCTGAAAAAACGATCCCAAAAGCTATAAAAAACACAATTTGGCGCACTCTATTCTTTTTCGTCTTAGCAATCTCAGTTGTTGTAGGTTTACTCCCATGGCAAGAGGCTAATCTAGTTGAAAGTCCATTTGTACTTGTATTTGATGTAGCTGGTGTTCCATATGCAGCAGACATTATGAACTTTGTTATTATTACAGCTGTATTATCTGTAGCTAACTCTGGTCTATACGCAAATTCTCGTATGCTTTGGGCGATGGCAAAACAAGGCATGGCAAGTCCAGCTTTTACAAAGCTAACTAAAAAAGGTGTACCGCTAAACGCATTAATTTTCAGCCTAATTTTTGCAAGCCTGTCTTTATTAACGAGTGTATTTGCGGCAGATACTGTCTTTTTAGTTCTAACATCTATTGCAGCAATGGCAGCTGTTGTCGTTTGGATGTCGATCGCAGCTTCACAATTTTTCTTCCGTAGAGAATTCGTTAAAAATGGCGGTGACATAAAGGATTTAAAATATCGTACACCACTTTATCCAGTAGTTCCAATCGTAGCTTTTTCACTCAATTTCATTACATTTGTTAGTTTAGCTTTCATTCCAGATCAGAGAATTGCTCTTTTTTGCGGGATTCCATTTATGATTATCTGTTACATTTTATACCAAGTAAAATATAAAAAAGTTGTCACATTTGAACAACAACAAAATATAACTCGGAAAATAAACTAAATATACTAAATATTCAGCTATCTTTCTTATGATAAGATAGCTTTTTTCTATTTATTGGATATCTTGGTATAACTTTATTTAACTTAAAATTTTCACAATCACGTTTTTCTCTGGAAAATAGTTTACAATGTAATCAAGTTACAAATGATATTCACCTTAAAAAGCGTGCATTTGTGTCTATTTTTTAACAATATGACAAAAACTATTGCCTTCTATAAATTAATAGGTTTATATTGTTTTATTGGCATAGTTTCAATCCAAGGAGAAAGGAGATTTTCAATCGTGCAACTAAAGAAAGCGTTTTGGAAGTTGGCTTCACTTCTTCCGTTATCATTACTTCTGTTCCTCGGTGGCTGTGATAAGAAACTCGCAGTATTAAATCCGCAAGGACCTGTTGCAAAAGCACAGTATGATTTAATTGTTTGGTCATTCGTGCTTATGTCATTAATTATCGCAATTGTATTCATCTTGTTTACAGTCATCTTGATTCGTTATCGTGAAAAACCAGAGAATATGGACTATGAGCCACCTGATCAACACGGTAACACATTATTAGAAATTATTTGGACGCTTGTCCCTGTTATTATCGTTATCGCATTATCGATTCCAACAGTAAAAGCAACTTATGCTTCGGAAGAGGTTCCGAAAGAGTCCAAACATATTAAACCAGTTGAAATTTATGTTACATCCGCAAACTGGAAATGGTTATTTAGTTACCCAGAGGAAAAAATTGAAACCGTTAACTATTTAAACATCCCAGCTGGTGTACCTATTCAATTCAAACTGACTTCTGTAGGTCCAATGAATGCTTTCTGGGTTCCAGAACTTGGTGGTATGAAATACACTATGGATGGCATGATCATGGATTTATATTTACAAGCTGATAAACCTGGTTCTTACCTAGGTCGTAGTTCGAACTTCTCTGGTGAAGGATTCACTCATATGGAATTCGAACTTGAAGCAAAAACAAAAGAAAAGTATGACAAGTGGGTAAAAGAAGTACAACAAACTGCTCCTAAACTAACAGAAGATAAGTACAACGAAATTGTTAAACCTGGTGTAGTTGGTCGTATGACATTCTCTAGTCATCACTTAAGTTATGTAGATCCAAAATCACTTGAATATTGTGATTACAACTACTACAAAAACAAAAAATAATAGCTATTATTCCAACAGATTGGAGTGAACACAGTGAAGCTTGATGAATTTTTTGTCACAGGTGACCCAATTATTTACGGTGCTGACGCATCTATCGTTCTTGTGACATTAGCGATTCTTTTCGTACTAACAAAGTACAAAAAATGGAGATGGCTTTGGGATGAATGGTTAACAACTGTTGACCATAAAAAAATAGGGACCATGTACATTATCTCTGCCGTTATAATGTTATTCCGTGGTGGTATGGATGGTTTAATGATTCGTGCCCAATTAACATTCCCAGATACAACATATTTAAACGCTGAACACTATAACGGAATCTTTACAACACATGGTACAGTTATGATTCTTTTCATGGCAATGCCATTCGTTCTAGGATTAATGAACGTCGTTGTACCATTACAAATTGGTGCTCGTGACGTTGCATATCCGTTCTTAAATGCTTTAAGTTTCTGGTTATTCTTTATCGGAGCAATGTTATTCAACATCGCTTTCGTTATCGGTGGTTCACCAGACGCTGGGTGGACTTCTTACTTCCCAATGGCGGGTACAGAGTTTACTCCTGGTGTAGGAAATAACTTCTACGCAATTGCATTACAGATTTCAGGTATCGGTACGCTAATGACAGGTATTAACTTCCTTGTTACGATTTTAAAAATGCGTACACCTGGCATGAAATTAATGAAAATGCCAATGTTTACATGGTCTATTTTAATTACATGTGTAATCATTATTTTCGCTTTCCCAGTATTAACAGTAGCTCTTGCATTAATGACATTTGACCGTCTATTTGATGCTCACTTCTTTACGATGGCGAGCGGCGGTATGCCAATGCTCTGGGCCAACCTATTCTGGGTATGGGGTCACCCTGAAGTATATATCGTTATTTTACCGGCATTCGGTATTTTCTCTGAAATCATTAGTACATTCTCACGTAAACGTCTATTCGGTTACAGTGCGATGGTGTACTCAATGGTCGCAATTTCTTTACTAAGTTTCGTCGTATGGCTTCACCACTTCTTCACAATGGGTGCAGGTCCAGCGGTTAACTCGTTCTTCTCGATTTCGACAATGGCGATTTCGATTCCAACCGGGGTTAAGATCTTTAACTGGTTGTTTACGCTGTATAAAGGACGTATTCGTTTTACAGTTCCAATGCTTTGGTCATTGGCATTTATTCCAAACTTCGTAGTTGGTGGAGTTACAGGGGTTATGCTTGGAATGGCAGCAGCTGATTATCAGTACCATAACAGCTACTTCCTAGTTGCTCACTTCCACTACGTATTAATTGCAGGTACAGTATTTGCTATGCTTGCTGGATTTACATTCTGGTATCCAAAAATGACAGGTCATATGCTAAATGAACGCCTAGGTAAATGGACATTCTGGATCTTTATGAGCGGATTTAACATCTGTTTCTTCCCAATGTACTTCTTAGGTTTAGACGGTATGACTCGTCGTATGTACACTTACTCTGAAAGTCTTGGATGGGGTTGGTTAAACCAAATCGCATCTGTCGGCGCAGTAATGATGGGTATCGGATTCGTACTTCTTTGTTACAACGTAATTTGGAGTGCACGTCACGGTGAACGTGACGTTACTGGAGATCCATGGGATGGTCGTACACTTGAATGGGCTACTCAATCTCCTGTACAACATTACAACTTCGCGAAACTTCCTGAAATTAAAGAAGCTGATGCTTTCTGGTATATGAAACAACGCGGAGAAACAGTTACACCAGCTGCAGAAGAATTAAAACCAATTCACATGCCAAGTAACTCTGGTGTGCCTATTATTGCGTCTGCATTCTTCGGTCTTGCAGGTTTTGCATTAGTATTTAGCTGGTTCTGGCTTGCAGCAATCGGCGGCGTTGGTATTTTAGCTTGCTTAATCTATCGTTCATTCGATTACGATGACGGTTACTACGTAAGTGTTGATGAAATCAAAAAAACAGAACATGTAGCATGAGAGGTGAAATGATATGGCGGCTTTAGATAAAAGCTTACCTTTGGAATATCAATCCGAGCAAAGCAGATTGAACATCCTAGGATTCTGGATTTTTCTTGGGGCTGAAATTATGCTGTTCGCAACACTTTTCGCCTCTTATCTAGTACTTGCTGGTCGTACGGCAGATGGCCCAACACCAGCACAACTGTTTGAAGTTAAAACACTTTTAATTCAAACACTACTACTTTTAACAAGTAGTTTCACATGTGGTATCGCAATTCATGAAATGCGTAAACACAACCAAAAAGCAATGCTTGGATGGTTCATCTTTACATTACTTTTAGGTGCAGGCTTCCTATTCTTTGAAATTGAAGAGTTCATTATGTACGTTGGTGAAGGCGCAACAATTCAAACAAGTGCTTTCTTATCTGGATTCTTCGTTCTTCTTGGAACGCACGGAGCCCACGTAACAGGTGGTATCATTTGGGCAACTTGTGTTATCATCCAAATTTTAAAACGAGGTTTAACACCAGTTACAGCTCGTAAAGTATTCATTATCAGCTTATACTGGCATTTCCTTGATCTTGTTTGGGTCTTTATTTACACACTAGTTTACTTGAACGGGATGGTGGCGTAAATGGCTCAAAATAACAATCAAGCAAACGGGCATGCGCATAGCGGATTCCCATGGTCACACGTTTTCGGATTTATTTTATCGCTTGCACTAACGTTTCTAGCGTTATACGTGGCACTTTACACAAGCCTGCCTCTTTCAACGATATTAACAACTATCATCATAATGGCAGTTGCGCAAGCATTATTACAATTAATTATGTTCATGCACTTAAAAGAAGGAGAAGGAAGAGTTCAAATTCTTACAATGATATACAGTTTCTTCGTTGCAACAGCAACAGTTGGTCTTACTGTATGGATTTTCTTCTCAATGTAATTTGCATGAAAAAGACTGCTGAGGAATCTCAGCAGTCTTTTTTTATTATCTCCCCTATTGCATCCACATTACGGAATTAACAACAGAATCATGAAAAATATACTTATTATGACAAATGTTAAGAAAACTCTTTCTTTATGAAATCGAACCCATATGCGTTGATTTTCTACCTATAATATGGCTAAATAGGTACTATATTTATTTGAAGGGAGAGAACGCAATGGAACATCATTCTTCTGTTCTATCACTTATGGTTGTCGTTGCAATCGCGTTTTTCGTTCCCCTTTTGTTACAACGCTTTAAATTAAAAGCACTTCCTGTCGTTGTCGCAGAAATTATCGCAGGAATCTTTGTAGGTAAAAGTGGATTTAACATCATTGAACCAGATATGTGGCTTCAAGTCTTATCAACACTAGGTTTTATCTTCCTAATGTTTTTAAGTGGTTTAGAAATTGACTTTTCTATCTTTAAACAAAAAAGGAAAAAGAATACGACAAACGAACCGAACACATTCCAAGCAGCAAGCATTATCTTCTTATTTATTTTCATTTTATCTTATGCCCTATCGTTAATATTCGTATGGCTAGGATTCGTAGACAATGCAATGTTCATGACTTTAATTATCTCAACTATTTCCTTAGGTGTTGTCGTACCAACATTAAAAGAAAATAACTTAGGAAAAACCGCAATCGGGCAAATCATTTTATTAGTCGCTGTTATTGCAGACTTAGTTACAATGATTTTACTCGCTGTATTCGTCGGATTAAATTCCGAAAGTGGCCAAAGTATGTGGCTTCTACTTCTTCTATTCGGCGCTGGTATTATAATTTACTTTATCGCAAGACGCTTTAAAAATATTCCATACCTAGAAAGCTTAAAAGCCGGTAGTGTACAAATTGATACACGAGCTGTTTTTGCACTCATCTTAATATTAGTTGGATTATCTGAATCCGTTGGGGCAGAAAACATTTTAGGAGCCTTCTTAGCAGGTGTACTCGTATCTTTATTATCACCAAATGACGATATGGTTGAAAAACTCGATTCCATCGGATATGGTTTCTTCATCCCTATTTTCTTCGTAATGGTTGGTGTAAATTTAGAAGTATGGTCTATTTTTAAAGAGCCTTCTAGTATGCTAATGATTCCAATTTTAATTGTGGGACTCTTTATTTCAAAACTATTGCCATCACTCGTCTTACGAAAATGGTACCCACGCAATATCGTACTCGGAAGTGCTATTTTGTTAACATCAACACTTTCTTTAGTTATTGCGGCTGCACAAATCGGTGAAAAGCTAGGTATCATTAGCCCAAGTTTATCAGCATCCCTTATTTTAAGTGCAGTTATTACTTGTATTTTTGCACCTATATTATTTAAAAAGATGTTTCCAAAAGTGGAAACACCAAAACCGAAAGTATCTATTATTGGCGCGAGCAGAATTACCCTTCCGTTATCACTTGATTTGAAGCGCGAAGATTATGACGTAACGCTATATATGATACGCCAGAATAAAATAAATGATGAGGATGTAAAATCTCATGACTTCCCTATCGTGAAACTAGATGAAATCACAATCGAATCATTAACTGAACAAACAGCATTTGATGCAGACCGTGTTGTTGTTGCGACAAGTGATGATGACCAAAACTTATTATTAGCAGAACACGCAAAAGAATTAGGTGTTGAACACGTCATCGCAAGTGTAGAAGATCCCCTTCTACAAGAAAAAGCAACGCAAGAACATATCGCTGTATTCTCAACTATTAACTCTACACGTATTTTATTACGTGCACTTATTGATAAACCAAGTCTCGTCCGCTTAATTACAACAGCGAATGAAACAGTGCGTGAGGTTGAACTACGTAGCAATAAATATAATGGCTTAGCACTTCGTCGCCTTCCGTTTTTAGGTGATGTACTTGTCATTCAAATTTACCGTGGTAATAAAGCATTAATACCACATGGTGATACGAAATTACAACACGGTGACATTTTACTTGTAACAGGTTCAAAAGAGCATATTGATACAATGAAAAACATACTAGAGTAGAAAAATGCCCCTCACATAATTGAGGGGCATTTTTCCAATTTCATATGGTAAAATGTTACTATCACATATTATGGGGATGAATCACATTATGTCTATTTCAACTTTAGCTCTCTTATTATTAGCGGAAGTACTCGTCGCCATTATTCTCATCGGTATTAGCATTGAAATTTGTAGTTACGGATGGAAAAAATCAAATGGAGTCAAATACACTTGTCTCTTGCTTTCACTCCTTCTTGGAACCGCTAGCATACTCGGACTTTTCGCTGCACCTGCCTATTTCTTTATACAGCTAACAGAAAAAGGCTTATAAGAAAGGATGTTAATATGATTACCGTGAAAAATATTGATGGATCTGAAACTTACGTATTACGTCAAAAAATTTTGCGCCCTAATCAGCTATTAGCAGATTGTAAATATTCTTCCGACTACGAAGTAGACACCTTCCACTTGGGTGCATTTGTAAACGATGAACTGATTAGTATCGCTTCCTTCTCAAAAGAAATATATCCTGACTTACCAACAGGTGTTCATTATCGACTACGTGGAATGGCAACATTACCAAACTTTCGAAACAAACACGCTGGAAGCTCCTTAATCCATAAAGCCGAGCAAATCTTACAAGAGCGTAACGCAAACATTTTATGGTGTAATGGCCGAATTACTGTAGCTGACTATTACAAACGATTAGGTTTCCACGAACATGGTGAAATCTTTGAAATTGAACCGATTGGCCTTCATAAAGTTCTGTATAAAAAGATATAAGAAAAGCTTTCCTCAATACGGGAAAGCTTTTCTTATATTTCAATCTTCATTTTTTATCTTTTTCATATATATGTATATAAACAAGCTAGGAACTAAAAAACAAGCAAACATAATAAGTCCTGTTATACTAATTTCCTTTATCGAAATATCTGGTGTCACAATGATACAAATAGCTAAAATCCCAATAACAATCCCAACTGGAATGAATAATAATTTCATGAAATAACTACGAAATACTCCCCCTGTATGCTCATACACTTCCACCGAATTTTTTAAATTTAAAAAGTTAATAACTATTATCCCGCCCATAAATACCATTAATAAATCCGAAACACTTTCATATCCTGCCCCTTGCAAGACGTAACGGTAAAACACGATACCTAGTATGACAATATTTTGTAAGATGAAAGCTAGTCTAATATGTTTTAACCCCTCAATCATTAGACGTTCATCTTTTACAATTTTCATCGAATCACTCCTCTTCCTCCCAAAACAAATCATTCAATGTTTTATTTACCGCATAGCAAATTTTCAAACATAAATCTAGAGACGGATTATACTTCCCCTTCTCAATTAAACTAATCGTTTGCCTTGTAACGCCTACTTTTTCTGCTAATTGTTGCTGTGTTAAATCTAACTGAACACGCGCGACTTTTATTTTGCTTACAGCCATTCATGTTCCTCCTTCACCCTTATTGTAACATATATATTACATTTAGTAATTTATAATTTACAAAACAAATTTGAATTTTACCTTATCCCGCATTAATGGGCAGTAAACGCCCGATTGGTTCAACTAATAATAAGTGGGGGATGCCCCCCACTTATTATAGTTTCACTTTATTATACACAAAAAAGGAGCCTCTCATAAGAAGCCCCCTTTCCTATCTCTATATTATAAGAATAAATGACATCCAAATAAAATTGTAAATAAGTATAGTAACGGATGTACTTCCATCCCTTTCCCCTTCACGATTTTTAAGATTGGATACACTAAAAATCCGATTGCAATTCCATTCGCAATACTAGATGTTAACGGAATACCTACGAAAATTAAAAATGCTGGTAATGCATCTTCAAATTCATCCCAATTAATATCACGAATGCTTTGTGCCATTAAGCTACCTACTATAATCAATGAAGGAGCTGTAATAGCTGCTACACTTGATAAAGAGGCAATAACAGGGCTAAAGAATGCCGTTATAATCGTTAAACAAACGACTACAATACCTGTCAATCCAGTTTTACCACCTGCCGCAATTCCGGCTGATGATTCAATTGTCGCTGCTGTAGGGCTTGTCCCAAAGATGGAACCTGTCGTTCCGCCAATTGCATCTGCAATGAACGCCTTACCAAAGCGCTTTTCAGTGTTATCTGTATTTAAACCTGCCTGTTTAATTAAACCAAGCAAAGCCCCTGTTGTATCAAATAAAAGTACAAGTAAGAATGAAAAAATAACTCCATATAACCCGTATTGAATTACATCTGAAAATGCATTGATAGGGTTTGAAACAATAATTCCTTCTGGTAAATGTGGCATTGCCACAATCTTATCCTCAAACTTCAATTGCCCCGTAAAGAAAGCAATAATCCCTGTCACAATCATACTAATAAACAACGCACCACTAATGCGTAATACCATTAATACCGCCGCTAACACTAAACCAACTAATGTTAAAATAACAGCCGGTGAATGAAAGTCTCCGATTGTAACTAAGTTAGATGGATGGTCAACGATGATACCTGAAAGTCGCAATCCGATAAAAGCAATAAATAATCCGATTCCACCTGTAATTGCATGTTTTAAACTGTCAGGAATTGCGACAATTAGCTTTTGCCTAAACGAGGTGAAAGATAATAAAAGAAAAATAATACCTGTTACAAATACTGCCGAAAACGCAATGACATATGTAATCCCCTCTGCCTGTTGAACAACAGAATAAGCAAAATATGCATTCATTCCCATAGCTGGAGCAATAACAATTGGATAGTTAGCTAAAAACGCCATACATAGCGTCCCAACAACTGTCGCAATAATAGTTGCCGTAAATGCTTGATCAAATGGTACACCTGCATCAGATAATATTTTTGGATTGATGACAAGAATATACGCAAATGTAAAAAAAGTTGTGATGCCAGCTAAAATTTCTTGCTTCACAGAAGTGTTATACTTTTGTAATTGAAACATACTTATGTACCCTTCCTACACCTGAATTATTATCACACATTCTTTTCTTATTAGTATGTGAGAAAATGTAACACTTAATCTTAACAATCAATAAAAAGAAGAGTCAATATATTCTCTAATAGTTAGAATTTTAAGTTTAAGTCTGACAAACATAGATATAGTACAGTGTATTATGATTATTTTTGTAGCATAACAGATAGAAATGTTTTATAATTTGAAATAGTTAAATATTTAGTAAGCGCATTCAAATATCGTTCACTCTACAAGGGGGATTCTTCTTATGCAGCAAACAAACAAATCTGGATCTTTAAACCGCGGCTTAAAAGAACGACATATTACTTTAATGTCTCTCGGTTCAGCTATTGGCGTTGGACTATTTTTAGGATCAGCTTCCGCTATTAAACTAGCTGGTCCATCCATTTTACTAGGCTATATGATCGCCGGACTCGTTATTTTTTTCATTATGCGTGCACTCGGAGAAATGGCAATTGAACAACCGGTTGCTGGCTCTTTTAGTAAATATGCAAATGATTACATCAGCCCACTAGCTGGGTATATTACAGGCTGGAATTACTGGTTTTTATGGGTTGTTACTTGTATGGCGGAAATTACAGCTGCAGGAATTTACATGCAGTATTGGTTCCCAGATATCCCGCGCTGGATTTGGGCATTACTAGCTCTTTTATTAATGAGTGCTTTCAACTTCTTATCTGTAAAAGTATTTGGAGAACTTGAGTTTTGGTTTGCTCTCATTAAAATTGTCACAATTATCTGTATGATAGTAGTCGGCGCTGGTATTATTCTATTCGGATTTGGAAATGGTGGCGTTGCAACTGGTATTTCAAATCTTTGGGAACATGGCGGCTGGTTCCCAAATGGATTCTCTGGATTACTACTTTCCTTACAAATGGTATTATTCGCTTATTTAGGAGTCGAACTTATCGGTGTCACAGCTGGTGAAGCTCAAAATCCAAAAAAGACACTCGCAAAAGCAATTGATAACGTATTTTGGAGAATTTTACTGTTCTACGTTGGAGCTCTATTCGTTATGATGGCAATTTTCCCGTGGAACGAATTTGGCGAGAAAGGAAGTCCGTTTGTCTTAACGTTCCAACAAATCGGTATCGCAAAGGCAGCGGGTATTATTAACTTCGTTGTGTTAACAGCGGCTCTTTCATCTTGTAACGGTGGTTTGTTTAGTACAGGCCGTATGCTATTTACATTAGCACAACAAAAGAAAGCACCTGAACGATTCGGGCGTTTAAATAAAAATGGCATTCCGAGTCAAGGGATTATAGCAACTGCGATTGTTTTACTCGTTGGCGTTATATTAAACTATCTCGTTCCTGCAAAAGTATTTACTTGGTTAACTAGTATTTCAACTTTCGGTGCAATTTGGACTTGGGGGATTATATTAGTCGCTCAAATTAAATTCCGCAAAGGATTACCAGCACAAAACAAGCAAAAGTTAACGTATAGAATGCCACTATACCCATTAAGTTCATATTTCTCACTCGGCTTCCTTGTGCTTGTACTAGGTATCATGGCCTATTCAGAAGATACACGAATCGCATTAATCGTCGGTCCAATTTGGCTTATCGGCTTAGCTATCGTGTATTATATGAAAGGTTTTCATAAGATTGATGAATCATCTAATTCAAAAATTAGTTAACTACGAAATCCCTTCCTTATTGATTGGAAGGGATTTTTTATTGTCTATACAAATATTTCTCAACAAAATTCACGGTATTTTTACAATTTTTTAATATATTTTATATTTTCCGCCTTTATTTTTACAGAAAAATAAATTACATTATTAAAGCACATATATTTATTATTAGGGGGATTCTTCTATGAAGAATAAAAAATGGATTCAATTTTCTTTAGCAACAGCAATCACAATCAGTTTAGGAAGCGCCTATGTTCCATCTACTTATGCAGAAAGCTCTGTAGATCCAGCTCCTGAAATTGTTGCAAAAATTGTAAATCAAAACAATGGGAAGAAAGTATTATTCGATAATACTCACGGTCAAACAGCTGGGACAGCTGACTGGGTTATTGATGGCGGTTTTTCTGATTTCGGAAACGGCATTGCCCAAAACGGATATCATGTAAAAGAACTTCGTAAATCAACACCTATTACATACGACGATTTAAAAAATTACAATGTTTTTATCGTCCCCGAAGCAAATATTCCTTATAAAAAATCTGAACAAGACGCGATGTTACAATACGTAAAAAATGGCGGTAGTATCTTCTTCATTGCCGATCACTATAATGCAGATCGTAATAAAAATCGCTGGGATTCTTCAGAAGTATTTAACGGATATAGACGCGGAGCATGGGATAATCCAGCGAAAGGAATGTCTAGTGACGAAGCAAATTCACAAGCTATGCAAGGGGTAGAAAGCTCTGATTGGCTATCCGATAATTTCGGTATTCGCTTCCGTTACAATGCACTTGGTGATGTTTCTGCTAAAAATATTGTCTCTCCTGAGCAATCATTTGGAATTACAAATGGAGTTTCATCTGTAGCAATGCATGCCGGTTCTACTCTTGCGATTACAAATCCAAAACTAGCAAAAGGGCTTGTATACCTTCCAGAAAACCCATCAAAATGGAATAACGCTGTTGATAGCGGCGTTTATAACGGCGGTGGTGTTGCAGAGGGGCCTTATGCTGCCATTGCAAAAGTCGGTCTTGGAAAAGCAGCCTTTATTGGCGACTCTTCTCCTGTTGAAGATGCATCGCCAAAATATGTTCGTGAAGATTCAGGTCAATCCAAGAAAACTTATGATGGTTATAAAGAAGAAAACGATGCTGTTCTATTAGAAAACATCGTGAATTGGTTAGCGAAGCAAGAAACATTTACAAGCTTAGATCAAGTGAATGGTTTACAGCTTGATGCACCTACAGCTTTACAAACATTTGAACAACCAAGTTTATCAACAGAACCACAACCAGAACCTTGGAGCGCGCCAGATCAAGGTTACCAATGGTTTAATACCAATACTTTTAAACCAGGTTCATACGGATACAACGGCGCAGTGACAGCGCGTGATTACGTAATTACACATCCTAGTATTCTACCGAATAATGAATTATTCCAAATAAAAATTCAAGTAAATAACTTATTACCAAATACAACATATAATAATTATTCTTTAGGTATATTCACTTCTGGCGGGACACAAGTGGCAAAAGTTCAAAATACAAACGGCACTTGGCCATCTACTTTCGGATATAGTAGTGCATTCTCTTTCACAACAAATAGCTTAGGTTCTGCTGAAAAAATTGTAAATGTGCAACTTGATTCAAATACAACTGGACAAGCAATACTTCGTCTACGTCAAAATACAACAGCGAAATATAATGAAACTGTAACGATTAATAAGAAGTAAAAGAAAAGGCAATCCGTATACGGATTGCCTTCTTTTCACTTCTCTTCTTTTGAGAAAAACATTCTTGAAATAACGATACCTATACTACCAACGATTAAGAATAACACCGCTCTGATCATCATAGACACCTCTGGTAAGTCGAGAAGGAACAACTTCCCTACTGTTACTACTAATACGACTAAACCAGCATATAATATTTCATTCATATGTCTATTCCGGCCAAACCAAACTGCAAATAATGCATATACCATCCATAATAATGATACATATACGCTAATTATACTTCCATCGGTAGAAAGAACTTCACCGATTCTAGTAATTGTAATAAATACAATTACCATTAGCCAATAGAGCGCTATAGAATAAATATATTTTCCAAAACTCGCTAACATATGTTTCGCTTTTATCATGCCATAATAAAATGTCACTATTAAAATAATATGAGCTACAAAACCTGCTGAAATGAACTGATCAAACGGACTAAAGATTGTCTGTATCATCCCGATTGCATAAATTGTTGCACTTATATACAATTTCATGTTCTGTTTTACTTTAATAGAAGTAGCCACTCCTAGGAAACCTTGTAACAATAATACGATTGCTGCATTCACTAAACTGTACTCGTATAAAATCGCTAAACTAAATGATCCCATTGCAAAACCAAATAATAGATTTGTAAATACAGAATGTCTATTCTTCCTATATTCAAGTACGAACATAGCGGTATGCACAAATGCACTAATAACTAGCCCCCACGTTGTAAATTCAGGTATTTTTGAAATGGCTAATATAAAGAAAACTGCGTTAGTACTAAATATTGCCAAGCGTGGTTCTTGTATAAAGTTTCTCTCCGTAAACGTATGCCAAAATAATAGTAAATGAATTATTCCGTATACAACCGTTAACTGCACTTGCAAATTCCCTACTAATATTGACATAACAGCAAAGAAAACAAATAGGACAATTGCAGCAACAACATAAGAAATCATATATAAGTACTTATAACGGTTTCTCAATGCATACCATAATAAACTGATTGTTAATATCGTCTCATAGCTAAAGAAAACGTACGTATTAGGAGTCGTACTATTTAACAAGAAAGGAACGAAAAATGCCCCTACCGCTACGAAAATAGCAAGGTATTCCGATCTATATCTTTTCGCTAAATAAATCCCTAAAATGACCCATATAATGTTGCAGATAAACGCAATACTTGCGGGAATAAACTCATATAAATAATGTGCTGCAAACGTCGTTAAAACAATACCTGTAATACTTCCACCAGCTAATACTAACCCTAATGCTTGCCGCTCTCTTTTAATTTGTATATCTCCTACATAATACAAACCGATAGATAGTGCTATACCAAACACAATCCGTATCGCTGGTGTTAACAACCCAGCATCTACTCCCGCTTTAAACAACCAAATAACCCCAAGTAACATAATACCGACAAATATGCGTGGTAACCATGTTTGGCAAAACTTTATAATATTAAATGGTTCTGGTTTAAATGCAGATATATCTACTTGTTTTACCTCAAGTTCTTGCATTGGCTCCCTTATCGTAACTGCATCCTCTTGTAGCTTTTCATCCGTTACCGTTTCAATATATTCTTGCTTTTCCTCACTAACATTTTGTTGAACTTTATCTACTTCTATTTTTCTTTGCTGCGCTTTCAATTCAGAAAGTGTCTCTTGAATTGTTTCAATTGCTATTTCAAGTGCTTCTATTTTCTTATTTAAATCCTCCTTCATACACTCCCACCTCATCATTCATTTTAAACCTATATATTTCCAATTATCTTTATCATACTCCTAGTCTATTCATTTTCAATACTATTTTTCCCAAAAAGAAAGGTGTTTTCCGAAATAGGAAAACACCTTGTCACTTATTTATCCCGATTGGTAAGGGATAATAATCAGTGGGGGATAGACAAAACCCCCATTGATTAAAGTTTCACTTTATTCTTATTTATAGCAATACTAACGATTATACCGAGGCAAACACCTACAAACGCTGGAATAATCCAACCTACACCTTCTGTATAAAACGGAAGATTTTCTAGTAACGGTGTCCACTTATTCATCAACATACTTTTATTTAAAATATCCATTGCACTAAATAACGCTACAATCCCAATTGTTACCGAATATACGTAGACATACTTCCCCATATATTTATGAAACAACCCTAAAATAATGAGCGTTAATGCGATCGGATATATGAATCCAAGAATCGGTACCGATACTTTTAAAATTTGTGTTAATCCTAAATTAGCTAAAACCATACTAACAAAACTTAATATAAATGCCCAAACTTTATAAGATACTTTCGGAAATACACTAGCGAAAAACTGACTACAAGACGTAACAAGTCCAATTGAAACAGAAAGACAAGCGACAGTAAAAATAAGACCTAATAAAACTACCCCGCTCTGTCCAAATAATGTCGTCATAACTTGTGCTAACACTTTCGCACCGTTATCAAATGTACCTAGTGAACCACTTATTGAACCAACATATCCAAGAATGACATAAATAATAGATAATAAAAGGCCTGCTCCAATACCAGCAATACTCATGTATTTCGCTATACCTTTATCATCTTCTACACCTTTTGCACGCAAAGCATTTGCAATAACAATCCCAAAGATTAAAGCCGCTAACGCATCCATCGTTAAATATCCATCTAAAAATCCTTGGAACATAGGAGCTTGTCCATAATTTCCAGCAGGCTCTTTTACACTACCTACCGGCGTAAACATACTCTTTATAAATATAAGGGCAATCATACATAATAATAAAGGCGTTAAAACCTTTCCAAACAAGCCCATTAATTTAGATGGTGATAAACTTAACCAATAAACAACACCAAAGAAAATAACCGTATAAAATAATAAAACTACGCTACCCGCTTCAGGGAACAACTGACCTGGTCCCATTTCAAAAGCTAAACTTCCTGCACGTGGTATACCAAGCCCAGGTCCAATAAATAAATACACAATACATGGAAAAATAATTGCAAATGAAGAATGAACTCTACCTGCTAACGTTTGAAAGCTTCCTGCTTTCGCAATAGCAATAACACCTAATATCGGAAGACCTGTTGCTGATATAATAAAGCCTAACAACGCAATCCACACATGTTCTCCCCCTTCGTATCCAAGGAAAGGCGGAAATATAAGATTACCCGCTCCAAAGAACATAGAGAATAACATAAGACTAATAAGTAAAATTTCTTTTTTCTGTAACAATTTCATTTCTTTCTCCTTCTTCAATTTCATCTTGCGTGAAATCAATTCCACACATAAGAAAAACGCAATAATCCGCTTCCTTACAAAGAAAACATAGTCCATAGTCTACCACAAAAGAAACACCCATTCTATAGCTACTTCCCTTTTCCAATTTCTTCTGAAAAATCAACCTTAATTGACTTTCAATAGTTAATAAAGTAAAATATTAAACAAATAAAACTATTAACTTTGTTTTTGTTTGTGTCAGGAGGAAAATAACATGGAATCAGCGATACAACTAGAAAAAGAACAACAAAGAAAAAAGAAACATCCTCCCGGTTTATACTTACTCTTCTTTACAGAAATGTGGGAAAGATTTAGTTACTATGGATTACGAGGATTATTAACATTATATTTAACAACAGCTTTAGTAAGTGGTGGTCTTGGGTTTAGTCCAGCGTGGGCACTCTCTATTTACGGATTTTATACTGGAGCTTGTTATTTCACTCCATTAATCGGTGGATACTTAACAGACCGTTTTCTAGGTAGACGAAAAGCCATCACAATTGGTGGTATAACAATGGCAATCGGTAACCTTACACTATTTGCCCTGCAAAACCAAGTCGGCCTATACCTCGGATTAGCGCTTATTATTATCGGTAATGGATTCTTCAAACCTAATATCTCTACACTTGTTGGAGAATTATACGAAGAGCACGATCCAAAACGTGATAGTGCATTTACAATTTTCTATATGGGTATTAACGTCGGTTCGTTTTTAGCTCCACTCGTTTGTGGATTTTTGTCAGAAAATTTATTCAAAATAACAGTTGATGGTGTTGTTCATTACGGATTCCGTTACGGTTTCTTAGCAGCTTCAATCGGAATGATTATTGGACAAATCTTATTTACAACACTATCTAATCGCTTCCTTGGTGATATCGGTAAAAAACCAACTCGCAATTTACAAACAACAGATGGGCAACCAACAGTAGGAAATACACCATTAACAAAAAAAGAAAAACAACATACAGCAGTTATCGTCATTTTAACGTGCTTCGTTGTCTTCTTCTGGGCTGGTTTTGAACAAGCTGGTAGTTCGTTAACATTATATACAAATAAGTTCGTTGACCGCTCCATATTCGGATGGGAAGTACCAACGTCTTGGTTCCAATCGGTCAATCCATTATTTATTATTTTACTTGCACCAGCCATTTCAGCATTATGGGCAAAACTTGCAACTAGAAAAAGTGGTGACTTAAAAATCCCAACAAAAATGGGACTTGGTATGATCTTACTCGGTATCGGTTATATCATTCTCGTTATGGCTACATTAAAAACAGGTAGTGATGAGCATAACATTACAGAAAAAGCAAACTTACTATTTATCGTCTTTACGTATCTTTTCCATACGTTAGGTGAGCTATTCTTATCACCTGTCGGGCTATCAATGGTTAGTGCTCTCGCTCCAGTAAAACTTGCTTCTCTACTAATGGGCGTATGGCTAGCAAGCTCAGGAATCGCCAACATTTTAGGTGGACAGCTTGCAAGCTTTACAACTTCACTTGGATATGCTGAAGTATTCACAGTTATCGGCGCTGTGGCGATCGTTTTAGGTTGTGTTTTATTATCGATTTCTAAAAAATTAGTAAAGTGGATGGATTAAAAAAAGATGAGGGATTTCCCCTCATCTTTTTTTATTTCTTCGCCTTTGTTCCGACCAAATCGCCTGTAACAACAAAACGCTTAGAATTATCCTTAACAGATACACATGTAATAAGCGTTATCTCATCTTTCCCATGATCCTCTACAACTTCCCACTTATCAGGAGTCACTTCAGATACTCCAGTAACCGCATACTCATACTCATTTTCATTGTCATATAAATAAATTTTATCATTCTTCTTTAAAGTTGATACATCACTAAATAAAACACCCTTTTTTGACATATTATGTCCTGCTAATGCATAGTTTCCTTTTCCCATCACTTGATTCTCTTTTACAGTTGCCGCACCTGACAGTAAATTTTTCTCAGTAGATGATTTTAAAACAGGAAGCTCTAGCGAAAGGCTCGGAATAGAGATTCGACCGATTACTTGTTTTTTATCTAACGATGCGTTCGCTACTTCTGCCAAGTCTGGTTGATTAATTTTCGAAGCATCTACAAATTCCGTATCATGCTTTTCATAATTCATCTTTTGAACAGCTTGCACATTTTCAGTCTGTTTCTTTTCCGCCTGATATCCATCATAAAATGGCTTTCCGATTAATACACCACCTACAACAAATAGAAGGATTGCTACTATACTATAAATTCTTTGCTTATTCATATACAATTCCTTTCCCTTACAAAATCTTACTCTATATAAAATGATAAAATAATATTGCTATATGTACAAGTATAAGCTGAAAGAAACCTTCTTGCTGATGCAAGAAGGTTTCTTTTTAAGCTAATTTATTTTTGTATAGGGATACGTGGAAGACTGTCATTTGAATAAAGAAAATAGAAAATATAATATACAGTGGGTATTCAGGAAGATATTCATTAATAATAGGCGAAAAAGTTAAAAATCCAACTGCACAAGGTAACACATACCATAACGAAACAAAAGTTGTTCGACAAGCTTTCTCCGTAATCGCTTTTTCACGTTCATCTTCTAGTGGAAATAGTAATGGATACATCCAAAAAGATAAATTCTTATATTTTTTCTTTTGAATTCTATAAAAAATTGTAACTATAATAGCTCCAATAAATAATAAAACGAATGGTACTCCATTAAACCATACTTCAAATGGGAACTTCTCGTTTTTTATTATATCTGCTAGCTCTGTAGTAACACTATAAAATTCAACAAATGTCCAGCATGCTAATGCAGTATAAAGTACGTTTACGATATAAGAAAAACCAATTCTATTCATCCTCTTCCCCCTCCTTATTTAAAACAAACACATCTTCCATCTTTAACTGGAACACATCACAAATCGTCAAGGCTAATAGCAACGAAGGAACGTAATCCCCTTTTTCAATTGCTGCAATTGTTTGTCTTGTCACTCCAACTTTTTCTGCTAATACACTTTGCGTAAAATTAAAGCGAGCTCTTAATTCCTTCACTCTATTTAAAATGGTCAAATTTACCACCTCTCATCATCATTGTATGCTATCCTTAACAAAATGTAAACTTAACTTAACATTATTTTCACAAAAAAATCCAACTTCACTTATTGTAAAGTTGGATTTTGGTTTAGTTTAAAATTGTAACTTTAACCGTTCTTCTGCCCCAATTATTAGCTGTTGCTGAATCTGGCATTAATAAATCGATAATATGACCTTTAATCGCACTACCAGTATCTCCAGCAATCGCTGTTCCATATCCTTCTACATATACAGTAGAACCTAACGGTATAACAGCTGGATCTACAGCAATTAATTTCATGTTTGGATTTGCAGTTAAATCATGTCCTAACTTAGATTTTACAGTTTCACCCGATTTATAGCCATTTTCAGATGGATCAGCTGTATACGCAGTTGCTGTTACATAAAATTCTTTTCCACCTTGAGCTGGTTTAGGGTCTGGCTTAGATTCTGGTGCTGTATTTTTTGCTACAGGCTCTGCCGGCTTAGCTGTCTGTTCTTCTTTTTGCTTAGCTGCTGCCTTCGCTTTTGCTAACTCTTCTTGCTCAGCCTTTGCAGCTGCTTCAGCTTTTGCACGCTCTTCTGCTGCAATTCTTGCTGCTTCTTGTTCACGAGCAATTGTTTCTTGTACTGCTTTCATATTTGCTTCAACTTTTGCTTTTTCTTCTGCTGCTAAATTAATTTGGTTTGCAATCTCATTATATTTAGCTTGAACTGTTTGCAAGTTATCTTGACGCTTTTTCAAGTTATCTTGCAAATCAGCTTGTGCTTTTGCTAATTTTTGCTTATCTACTACTAAAGATGCTTCTTTTTCGTCGATCGCTTTTTTATCTTCTTCAATTTGACGAAGATCTTGTTCTTGTAGACGTAAAATTTCTTTATCTGCATCTAAAATGGTAGATACTGCATTCATACGTTGTATGAAATCAGCAAAGTTTTTTGATTCCACAACAACTTCTACTACTAAACTCGTATTTGAGCTATTTTGAACAGAAACCATACGTTTTTTCATAATATCCTTACGAGCAAGGACTTTATCTTCTAAAACGACAATATCTGCTTTTTTTTGTTCAATCTGCTTATGTGTTTCATCGATTTTACGTTGAAGAGCAGCTTGATCCTCTTTATTTTTTGCAATTGTATTATTTAAATTATGTAGTTCATTTTCGATACCTTGAATTTCTTTACTAACAGCTTGCTTCTCTTGCTCTTTCTTCTGCATATCTGCATTGTTTTGTTGCAATTGCTGTTGCATGTTGTTAAGTTTCTCGTCGTTTGACTCTGCTTTTACAGCGACTGTACTAGAAAGACCGATAATTCCTGCTAATACAAGACTACTGATTCGCTTAAAATAGTTCATAATCCGACTCCCTTCTTATACAGTTATACATGATTTATTTTACAGTTTGTTTACAAAACCATTAAATACAGTTTATTTTTCATGACAAAAAAAGGGAATTACGGATGAAATGTAATAGATTCTTAAATATTTAACAATTACTATATTTAAAAATTATAAAAAATGCTAAAATCCAAATATAGAGAAATTAAAAATCTTAAAGGCGGTTGAATGAAATAAAATGTTTACTCAAAAGAAATCACTCCAACATAAAATCGATCAACTAGAAACTCGTATACATGAACTAGAAACAGAATTAAAACAAAAAGATGTGGAAAAACAAGAAATTATATCTTCTATCCATAATCGTGTACAAAGCGTTATGCAAGAGCATGAAGTTGTAAATAACCAACACCATACACTCCAAAACTTAATTCAACAATTAAATGCATGCTTTGAGAATGTTTCGACTCGTACTACACATTCCAATGAATTAAATAACGAAATGCTACAAAAAGAACAAAGCTTAATTCAATCTATTGAAGAAATTATTGATTGCTCTAATGAGGGAAAAGAATCCGTTCATCGCTTACTCATTGTAATTAATAAATTAGGTGAACAATCTCAACGCACTTCTAATAGTATGAATCATTTAAGCGAACGCTCTAAAGAAATTGAACAAATAGTAGAAGTAATTCAAAACATTGCAGCACAAACAAATTTATTAGCGTTAAATGCAAGTATTGAAGCTGCGCGTGCTGGAGAGCATGGGAAAGGATTCGCTGTTGTTGCCAATGAAGTAAGAAAACTAGCAGAAAGCACAGCAGAGAGTACAAAAAATATTGGCAACTTAACGAAAAAAATTCAAGAAGAAATTGAAAAAGCGTACGAAAATACAAAAGATAATTTACATTTAGTTGATGAAGGTGTGGAAATGAGCGCCGATACTAACGCTAGAATTGAAAATATTTTAATGATGATTCAAACATTACAAAGTGGTGCTACAAATGTTATTAAAGCTATCGAGAACCAAAAATCTTGTAATGATGATATATTACGAGAATTTAAAAATACACAGCAAATGTTCCAAAAGTTAAATACTACTATTATGAACCACATTCATGATGCGGAAAAAGTCGATGTCCAATTATCGAAAAGTATTCAAGAAATAGTAGTTTCTCAGTAGTGTTAAAAATCTCCTATAACGTAATAGGGGATTTTTATTATATTTTGAATATTATTTTCTTCTCAATATTCGTCCTCTCTTTTGTTATAATAAAACAATTGTTTCTTTCGACTAATAAACAAGGAGGATGTTATGGAACAATTTTATTACATTTTAAAATATTTAATTCTTGGCCTGTTCCAAGGACTAACAGAACCAATTCCGATTTCTTCAAGCGGTCACCTCGTTTTAGCACAACATTTGCTAGGACTAGAAATAGAAGGGTTTAGCTTTGAGCTACTTGTTAATTCAGCTTCATTATTAGCTGTATTACTTATTTATAGAAATGACTTAGTTCGTCTAACAAAAAATGGTCTATCTTATATATTTACAAGAGCAGAAGATGCAAAATCAGATTTCTTCTTTATTATTTACCTTATTATTGCAACCATTCCAGCAGGTGTAATTGGAGTTTTATTCAAAGATTATATCGATCAGTACTTAAAAGGTGTTAAAATGGTTGGGATTTCTCTCCTCATTACTGCTATCGGCCTTTGGATTATTAGAAACTTGCGTGGACGTAAAAATGATGGCGATCTTTCTATGAAAGATGCAATCATTGTCGGTCTAGCACAAGCTTGCGCACTAATTCCTGGCATAAGCCGATCTGGTGCTACAATCGTAGCGGCAATGTTACTTGGTATGAAGCAAGAAACTGCTCTTCGCTTCTCATTCTTACTATATATTCCTGTTAGCTTAGGTGGTTTATTGCTAAGTATTACAGATATTGCAAAAGATCCAAATTTAGATACATTATTTGTACCTTATCTTGTTGCGTTCATCGCGACATTTATCATGACATATATTTCATTAAAATGGTTTATGAACATTATGGCAAAAGGAAATTTAAAATATTTCTCTTTCTACTGTATTATCGTAGGTGTACTCACTATCATTTTCTTATAAAGTGAAACTTACACTCTTTAAAGAAAGTCATTCTATTAAAATAGGATGACTTTCTTTTTTATATTTCAAATAAAAATAAGTTTCATTATTTACTTTGAATTTTCTGAATAGTATAATTTTAATTATCCTCACTACTTTCCCTTACATGTATAAAGAAAATTAAAGTTCTCTCTTCTATCTTGTTTTTTATTATTATCGAAAAAGAGGTGTTCGTATGTTTATTGTTACTAAACTTATTCATATTAAATATGGCTATGAAAATGAAATATTTCATTCGCTTAGACAGCATTATCCATCGTCTGGCACACAAGGTTTTATTAACATAGAATTTTCGCACGTGCATCGTACAGATGCTGGCGCTGAATATATGGTTCGTATGTTATGGAAAACACAACAAGATTATCATGAGTGGCTGCCTCAAAGAAAGAGCGGTGAAACGTGGAAGCACCAAGTGCAAAATTATATCCTTTCTTCAAAATCCAATGCTTCCTATATGAAATAGAAAACCTCTTACTGCCCCCATACAGTAAGAGGTTTCTCCTTATGCATAAACTTTCTTTTCCTGACAATACAAGCGAATAACATGTGTATTTTTTTGAAATAAATCATGTGTTAAGCGAATAATAATAAAGTTTCGTTTTGTATTATCATCATGGACAAAAATCTGTTCCCCCTCCTGAAAACGCCATGCGCTTTCAAAAGTCGTAATATGATCCCCACTTATAGAAAAAAGCTCATATTGCATATCATGTACCCTCTCTCAACTTATATTATCATAATATATTTATATTAAATTTAATTATAACTTAATATGAGTTTAATTTGTAATTTTTTCTATTTCAAACTATTTTAACTTTGTTACAAACTCCTTTTAGCGCTATAATGATAGACGGATTTTAATTGAAAGGAGTTTCATTTTGACGACATATTTATTCCCAATAAAAACAGCATTTATTTTATTCCCTATTTTAGCAATGTTTCTCTTAATCCCCTTTTTAATATTTAATTATCGAAAATACGGTTACTTAAATAAATGGCGATCATTTATTTTATACTCTTTATTACTCTATTTATTAAATGCCTATTTTCTTGTTATTCTGCCATTACCACAAACGTATGATACTTGTAGCCTACAACCGGCCAATACACAACATATGCAGCTCTCACCATTTTATTTCGTACAAGAGATTCGTAATCATACATCGGCAATTTTAACGAAACCAACTACTTATTTCTATTTATTAAAAGAATCTGCATTCTTACAAGTAGCTTTTAATGTTCTACTAACCGTTCCATTCGGTATTTACTTACGTTATTATTTCCGACGTAGTTTCCTACAGACAATTTGCATCTCTTTTTGTCTTTCACTATTTTTTGAAATAACACAAGTAACTGGATTATACGGTATATATAATTGTGCATATCGCTTATTCGATATCGACGACCTGTTTTTAAACACATTAGGAGGATTAATTGGTTTTATTATTGCACCAATATTTACTTACTTCCTTCCTAAAGCAAGCGAATTAGATAGTTATATTAATCTGGAAACGAAACCAGTCGGATTCGTTCGTCGTCTCATCGCTATGCAAATTGATTGGATTTTCTTATCTATCGTTGTACCTGTCATTAAAAACAAAGGAAACTCTCTCTTTATTTCTAGTATTCAATCTTACACAAATATATATGAACTCATTTTCATTACATGTTCGATCTTTATTTACTTTATTATCATTCCATACTTTACGAATGGAAAAACAATTGGCAAAGCATTGCTTCGTATTTATGTTAAAGGAAAATCAGAACGTATTACAATGAAGGAACTATTCATTCGTTACGGCATATTCTACTTTGTTTTAGGAGGAATCAATTATATTCTTTCTAGCAGCTCTATTTTAAACCGTACAGAACCTTTAATATTAATGGTTATATTACTATTCTTATTCGTAATTAACGGTCTATTTATTATTCATGTTTTATTGCATGTATTTAGCCGTGATAAATTACTATTTTACGAGCGTATTAGTCATACAAGAAATGCAATTACACTTAAAAAAGCTGACAAATAATTATTTGTCAGCTTTTTTCATAATCGTAAATAACTTTTCTGCATAAGGATTAAAAAACATTCCCGTTTCGTCTAGTAACTTCCTCACCTCTAAAAACGAATGAAATTCTGGGTATATATACTGTAATTGTTCATACGTTAATGTATGCATTTTCCCCCAATGTGGGCGCCCTTCATACTTTCGAAAGATTTGCTCCACCTCACCAAAATAAGCGGCATACTTCATACCTTTATACATATGAACAGCAATATATGCTGAATCCCTTCCGTACGCCGGACTGAGCCATATATCATCACCATGCACATAGCGACATTCAATTGGAAAATGCACTTTATACTTTTTCTTTTCAATAAGATTTGAAATCTCTTCGACAGCATCCCTCATATACTTTGAAGGGACACTATACTCCATTTCATAAAAAGGAACTGTACGCGATGTAGCAAACACTTCATAGCTTGGTCCAATTATGTTTGTATTAGGTACAGCCTTGGCTGATAATTGACTTACTCCTTTACTAATAGAAGGAAACCACTTACACCCTTTAGATAATAAAGAAAAGATCCTATTCTCAAGTAGTTCCACCTTGAGTTTATGCCACTTCAAATCAGTTCCTTTACTCGTTGTTTCATTTGTAAGTTTCACTTGAACGTCATCTGAATAAGGAAAAACGAAAAATTCAAAATGACGATTTCGTTTATATTCTTCCAGTTTATCCATTACTACAGAAAAAGACTGTTTTTCACTTTTGTAAACAAGTGAGTACGCTGGAATAACTTTCAGTTTAACCTTCACAATGATACCGAGCATTCCAAGTGATAGCTGGAACGCTTTCCAATACTCATAGTTCTCTCTTTCAGAGCAAACAATACTCTCACCTGTAGACAAAACTGCTGTAATTTCTATCACTTGTGTTGATAAACTTCCAAATGTAGCACCGGTCCCATGAGTTCCTGTACTAATTGCCCCTGCAATAGATTGCGAATCAATGTCCCCTAAGTTCTCTTGCCCATAACCTTTCTCCTTAAGTAATTTTCCTAAATCATGTAGTTTTGTTCCCGCCCACACTTCTACTGTCATCTTCTCTGAATCCACATTCGTAATCCCACTCAATTCATCTAAAGAAATTAAAATTTCTTCTGTTTGAACGAGGGGTGTAAAAGAATGTCCTGAACCAACAACCCGGATTTTCTTCCCCTTTTCTTGTGCAAATCTCACCACTTCTACTACATCTTGTATACTTTCAGGATACATCGTATACTGCGGAGTTCCTTCTATATTACCTGTCCAATTTTTCCATTTTTGTCCCTTTACAGAAAGCATTGGTTATCCCCCCGATATGTTGAATACTCTCCAACAATTTCCCCTTGTTTAATACGATACAAAACAGGAAAGCGCTCACATAATTCCCCAGCCTTACTATGGCGAAGCAATATAGTATCTCCTATATACAATTGTTCGTCACCGTTGTAATAAACCGGCGTTTGCACTTCGCCAGCACCTTCTAACGCTAATAACTTTGCACCATCTGGTTTCCAAACCTCAGGCTCTTTATCCTTACCAACTGCACCTGAAGCAATATACCCTCCACCTAGGCAAGTATAAATATACCGGTCAGGTTTACGTACAACTTGTAAAGCAAATCCAACGGCTGGCTGAAATTTTACTTCTTTATAATAATCAAACAGTTTGGGCGAATAAAAAGCAGAGCCTACAGTAATCTCCGTAACTGAGTTATCTTGCTCGGTTGATTTTATACTTCCGGTTCCTCCTCCATTTACAAACCTTAGTTCAACACCAAGATTTTGTATTTCTTTTACAATATTCCCTCTTCTTTTATTAATTTCTAGTACTGATTTCCTCTTTAAATACGAAATAAGTTTATTTTGAAGCCATTGTTTTGGCATATCATCTCCAACCCCAGCGATTTGAGCTTCATAGCCCATTACACCATCTAAGATTAAATATGGTGATGCCTTCACCTTTTCTACTATTTTTAAAGCATTCTGGACATCTTTTACCGGAGATCTTCTTACACCAAAATGAAATCGAAAAAAACGACTACTCATATCAATATCTAAACAAACTCGAAAACACCCACTAGACTTCTCAGCAATTTTTTCTAAATAAACAATATGCTCTTCGCAATCCACCATACAAGTAATAATAAAACCTTGCTTTGTAAGTAGACTAATTTCATATAAAGCCCTTTCATTATAAGCAGGATACCCTAGCAACAAATCATTAAATCCTTGTTCAATTAAAAATAAAGCTTCTCTAGGTGAAAAGCACATAATACCTTGAAAACAATCATTTGTAGCTAAAATCTTTTTCATAATTGAAACAGAACGTAATGATTTACTCGCTATACGAATCTTTTTATGACCACTTAACTTAATAATAGATTGAATATTTCTCTCTAAAGCCACTTCATCTAAAAATGCACACGGTAATGGAAGCTCTTTAAAAATACTTCTATCCACATCTTTCTCTCCTCTTCTATATATGTCTTATACATATTGGAAAGAAAGATTGATTTTCCTGTTTTCAAATAAAAAAAGTTTCTTCTTCACGAAGAAACTTTTTTGACTACTTCATAGAAATAGTCGCCTCTACTGGATAATGATCAGAGTAATCATTATACGTATATTTTTGGAACCATGATGTAACAGACCATTCTGGAGACTTTGGCTGCAACACTTTATTTTCTATACGTACTGGATTTGCATGGTCTTTACTAGAAACAATGTAATCTAAATATTCTGCTGGAGCATCTGGGAAATTATACTTTGCAATACTATTTGTCGTTGCATCCCAAGTTGCTGTATGTCCTGCATAAGATGGTACAGACGCATTTAATGTTTTAAACATAGATGCATACTCTGAATTGCTATTATTCTCAGCATTTATTTTATTCACATTCATATCGCCACCAATTAACACATACTCATTATTCGGTATATTTTTATTCTTAATAAACTCTTGAACTTCTTGTAGCTGTTTTGTACGTACAGATGCTGGCGAAGTTTTTCCACACATACTATCTTCAGCTTGTAAATGCGTCCCAATTACATGAACGAAACGATCATTTTTCTTAACTTTTGTGTATACGAATCCTTTATTTGATAAGTTATCTGGCCCGCATCCTTTTTCAAATACATATTGAATCTTTTCAACGATCGGCCATTTACTTACAATAGCTACACCGCCGTCTTCAGGGGTCGAAGATGAATAGTTTCCTAACGTTTTATCCCATTCGTTTCCATTACTACGACCTAATACCGCTGTTTGGTTTGGATATTCTTTCTTTAAATTCCCTAACAAACGATCTGAAGCGCTATTATCAAATACTTCATTTAATATAACAACATCTTGATTTTTCATATAATCCGCTGCCCCAATTAAATCAGCACGCTGGCTTTGTCCCCAGTTCGGATATAAATTCGTTGATAACATGTATACATTATGAGTCATCACTTTTAATGTATCATTTTGATTTGTAGACATTTCCGCTTGAGTAGAAGATCCGCTATATAAAGCTCCTAGGCCAATCCCAAAGCTAAGTACACCTTTTAGCAACTTACTTTTCACGTTTCATAACCTCCATGTACTGTATATTGATAAAAAGGCCAAATACTCTATTCGGAGATTTGACCTTTTTCAAATACTTAACTATTTACATACGTATCAAACCAAAGCTGAATATATCCAGCAGTTACACGTTGTGCATCCATTAAGCGCTTACCTGTCATCGGTGTAACTTCGGCGCGCCATTTATCTGCATATTCTTGTGATACAGCTGCTTTCACGAACCAATCTTTCGTATTATCATTTACAATACCAGAGTAATCTTGTTTCGCTACTACTGCCGCTCCATGAATCCAATCCTCAGGGTTCGTACCTTTCCAGTTCCAATATCCATTTCCATCCGTTACTTTATAATTATCTTTTATCGTATCTACAAAGTTTTCATATTTAGAATGGAATCCTTGTGGATACGAAAGATTTGTAAAGTTTGCCGCGTGCATCGGTTGATTTACATCTCCTAAATAATGAAGGGATAACCCTAAATAGAAGAATGCTTGTTTCATATCTTTATTTTTGTATGAATCACCAGCTAGTTTAAAATATTTAGCTCCTGTTTCCTTTGCCTGTTTTGCAAATGGAATATACGTTTTCCCATTGTCAGGATCATAGAAGTGTGAAGCAAATGTACTATTATCATAATAAGGATTTTCATAGTCAGCAGCATAAATACCGTTCTCTAACTCCGTACGCCATTCGTTTAATAGTGCAACTTGATCTTGTTTTACGAGTGTTGTATTACGAGACATAATATCAATTGCACGGTTTACAATCCATAAATGAGAATTTACACCTTCTTTATGTTTATCTTCAGCAGACCAGCGCGGAATAACTCCAACTCTCTGTCCTCCATCGTTTTCATGAGCAAATGCCACGCTTTGTAATGGCGCTACTAAGGTAATAGCTGCTGCTAAAGCAAGAACTTTCTTTTTCATCTGAAATCCTCCATTTTATAATTGAATTATTGTAAGTATTTTGTTAGGATCCTACGATGTCTTCCGGTTAACCTATGACTAGAATATCCCACCTTTCACTAAATTTCTATTAATAAATTAAAATATGCAAATGTTCATATCACTATAACTTTATACATAGTGAATATAATGATTGAATGCACTTACATTGTAATAAAGTATTGTTAAGCTACTGCAAATACACATATAAACTATTGTAAAAAAAGAGTAAAGCAATTACATGCTTTACTCTTTTTTTCTATTCGATAATATACTTGGCAATTGTACATTAACTGCCAATTTATGAATAAACCCAAACACTAGTCCAATCCCGATAAATATGTATATTATCGTAAATACCTTCCCAAAATCAGTTTGAGGACTAAAATTCCCATCACCGACAGTAGTCAACGTCACGACACTAAAATATAAAGCATCAAGAGGACGTAATCCTTCAACCGTGCTATAAAAGATCGTACCAGATATTAAGGTCAAGATTGTTAATACGAATAACACTTGAAATTCTTTATCTTTCCACGCTCGTAAACAGGCTCTTAGCATCCGTTTCAATGTTAACACAAATGAAAGCATTGGACTCCCCCTTCCAAACAAGAATACCTTTAGTTAAAGGAAAGTCTATCACCTTTCAGTGTATAAAAAAAGTAGCCCTTTTCTATTTCTAGAAAAGGGCTACTTTTTTTATATATTATTTAGGTGAAACAAGAATTTTCACTTGTGTTTTATCTTTTACAAGTGCTTCAAATCCTTCTTCAACAACTTGGTCCACTGTAATTTTTTTCGTAATTAATTTCTCTGCTTGAATTTGGCCAGAGCTAATTAATTTAATAACAGATGGGAAAATATGACGATATCCAAGAATACCAATAACTTCTTTTTCTTTTAACACAAGGTTGTTCGGAGTAATTGTCGCATCTTTTTCCCACACACTAACAATTACAGTTTGACCTTCAAAGCTTGTACTTTCAATTGCTTGACGAAGTACAACTTCAACACCTGTTACTTCAAAGCTAACATTAACACCTAAACCATTTGTTAAGTTACGAATTTCTGCTAGTACATCTTGAGTTGCTGGGTTTAATACGTAATCAGCACCTGCTAATTTAGCTAGTTCTTGACGTTCTTTAGAAAGTTCTACTGCGATAACAGGAGTTGCCCCTGCTGCTTTTGCTGCTTGGATTACAAGAAGCCCGATTGGACCACAACCAAATACCGCTACAGCTTCCCCTTCTTTTAATTTACTTTGACGTACTGCATGAACTGCTACTGCTGCTGGTTCTACAAGCGCACCTTGTTCATACGTCATTTCATCTGGAATATGATGAACCATATCTTCTGGTACTACTGTATATTCAGAGAAACCACCGCCGTCTCCACCAAGACCGTGGAAAACAAGTTGTTCACAAACATTGTAATGTCCATGTTTACAAGCTTCACATTTACCACAAGAATAAATTGGTTCTACAACAACGCGGTCTCCCACTTTATGAGATGTAACTCCTTCACCAATTTCTACTACCTCACCACTAAACTCATGACCTAAAATAACCGGTGCTTTCACATGTGTTAATGGGTGCTCTTCTGTCGGAATAAAAATAGGTCCTGCTAAATATTCATGCAAGTCTGTCCCGCAAATACCACACCATTTAACTTTAATTTTCACTGCTCCTGGTCTTACAGTTGGTTCTGGTACTTCTTCTACTCGTACATCACGTTGATTATGCCAAAGTAATGCTTTCATTTTATACATCCCTCTCTATGTATATACTTAACCTGGTGAAGTTTACAAATCTATTATAGTCCTTCTATCCATATATTTCAAAAAAACAATCTCATTTCCACTAATTTTTAACAAATAACGTTCAATATTTTGTCACTTTGTACTTTTTTCCACATCTGTTAATTCAATTTCATTGCAGTTGAAATTAGCATTATGCCATAATAGCATAGGAGAGGTGAATATCGCTTGAAATATTTTATTTACTTTATTGTTATCGTAGCGTTTTTAGATACATTTTCACAATTACCTATTATGAGTACTTTCGCTCAAAGTCTTGGAGGAACCCCTCTTATTATTGGGCTAGTTGTCGGTATGTACTCATTCGCTAATATGATTGGTAATATTATTGCTGGAGCTGCCGTCGATAAATTTGGTGCAAAAAAAATACTTTATATAAGCATGGGAATTACGAGTTTCATAGTCTTGTTATACACCGTTGTTCAAAGTGGTGAACAACTATTAGTTGTGCGCTTTATGCACGGTTTTAGTGACGGATTTTTAATCCCTGCCGCATTTACATTTTTATCAAAACAATCGAATTCAGCAAGGCAGGGAAAAGCTATGGCTCTATCTGGTGCTGCTGTTGGAACAGCGGCAATCGTAGGACCTGCTTTCAGTGGCATTATGAAAGCAACTGCTGGCATAGAATGGGTTTTCATTACCATTTCTATTTTAATGGCCCTTGGTACAATCGTATCTCTATTCTTCTTACCAAATAACGTATCAAGAAAAGATACATCAAGAACTCAAATGATGAACAAAGAAGATATGATTGAACTATTGAAATCAGAACCATTATTACAAGCATATATTGGTGCTTTCACACTTATGTTTTCACAAGGAATTGTCACGTATATGTTACCAGTAAAAGTTGAGGCATTAGCACTTAAAGCATCTACAACAGGCATGATGTTAAGTGTATTCGGAATTACTGCTATCCTCTTCTTCTTACTTCCAACAAATCGGATTTACGATCGATTTAATCGTTCAAAACTAATGTTAATTGGGATTACAGTAATGGCATTAGCATTATCTTTACTCGGATTATTTGCAACAAAAGGCATGCTCTTTATCGTTATGATGATCTATGGAACTGGATTCGCTATCCTCTTCCCATCAATTAATGCTTTACTTGTTGAAAATACGACAGATAGTAATCGAGGAAAAGCATTCGGATTGTTTTATGCATTCTTCTCGTTAGGAGTTGTTGCTGGTTCCTTTACAGTTGGAGCCATCGGTGCATCACCTAGTGCAAGCTTCATTATCGGGACGGCGTTCTTATTAACATTTGCCGGAATGATTTATGTACGAAGCAAAGTAAAAAAGACAATGATGGGTTAATTCCATCATTGTCTTTTTTTTAATGCGTATTGATATAACCCGTAATATAACGAAAGAGTTGGGATAATGCCAATTAATTTAAATACAAAGGGCAACGATACTTCGACAATTTCCTCGGAAATATTTCCTTTCCCCACATAATTTGATACACTACACATGGATAAACAGTTGTATTACATAAGCTAAAATAATAACTTAATGTATAAATAAAAGCACACTCTTCATATGAAGAGTGTGCTTTTATTTTATCCCGCATTAACGGGCAGTAAGACTCCCACCTCGAAATTCGGCGAATGCGAGGAAGTTAGGTGGGAGATAACTGCCCGTAAAAGCCCGATTGGTTCAACTAATAATCAGTGGGGGATGAACAAAACCCCCACTGATTAAAGTTTCACTTTATTAACGTCTAATCCAAACAGCCCCTGCCGATTTATCCTCTGCTTGTCCAACAACTTGGAATTTAAGTCCAAGGTTTGGAACTTTTCGTCCTGCATCAGCAATTTGTTTATTACTATACACTTTAGAATCATCAAAAGTTGTAACACCTTGTAACCCAGCATAATTAAACTGCCCGCGTGTTAATGAATTCACATTCCATGCCGGCGTTTGATCAAATGAAAATGCCGCGTCTGCAATTTGCATTCCAGTATTACCGTACGCTGGTTTCCCGTTTAAATTACCAACAAGCGCTTCCGGATGAGAGTCCACAACACCAAGGAACCCTTCACCTGGATGTACCCCAACCCAGTTATCTTTGAAACTATCATCTGCATACCAAACGACAAGACCTGTATTATACACCGGACCTCTTCCTGCTTTTAATCCATTATCTGATCCAGCATAGTTTCTCCACTCTAGATAATAATAATGTGGCTTCTGTTCTGTCCCATCAGAAACAACGAATCCATTTAACTTCATTTTAGACTGTCCTTCTGCGTCATCTGAAAATACTACTTGTCCATCAACTGTTACATTTACATTATCCATTGCGAAACCTTTATATGTTAAAGCTGGATCTGTAATATAATCGAATTGTAGTTTAACTTTCTTCCCTTTAAATTGACTTAAATCGTATGATTTATCAATCCATTTTCCATCTGTTGTATCTTTATCTTCTTTGACTACCTTTTCTCCCAATCTATCAATTAATGTTTTCGTTCCATCTTCAGTTACAGCATGTACTTCGATGAAATCACACTCTGCTTCTAGTTCATAATTTGCTTTATAATCAAATTTTGCATTTGTTCCTTTTGTTAAATCGAAGAACGGTGTTTCTAATGTCGTATGAATATCATCGCCTCTTGTACTATAGTATGCATGCCTTCCAAATCCAGGTTTAATTGTTTCAATACTCTTACCTGGTAAATTGACACGTACGACACCTGGACGATTTGATTTTGTAACACTTTGATCAATATATGTAGGAACTCCTACACCACTCTTAATTTTATCGTAATCTACTTCTAAAATTTTTGCCCAGTTGCCACCCATGTTCTTTTGTAAGAAGTCTTTATTTTGTGGTGAAAAACTAGTTGGCTCTGTTCCAGCGATTTTCCCTGTCCAACTACCTCCACTCATTAACGACCAAGCTTCAACAGGTGATCCAGCTCCCGTATACTTCGTATCATACTCATCTGGTAAACCAAGGTCATGTCCGAATTCATGTGCAAACACACCTACTGCACCATCTTCTGGTTCAATTGTGTAATCATGAGCCGCTACTTTTCCACCCCAATAAGGTACTTTAGATGTTGTTCCTTCAATCGCTACTGGATCTCTTGCTAATTTTGAACGATGTGACCAAATTGCATCATCTCCTAATTTACCACCACCAGCTTCTTGACCAACACCAGCATGAATTACCATTAAATGATCAATTACACCGTCCGGTTCATTAAGATTACCATCGCCATTTGTATCATAACGGTCGAACTGATCAAATTGTGATAAATCTAATCCTTTATCCGCTGCAGCTTTTAATGCTTCTTTCACTAAATCACGCGCACCTTTTGGTCCTTTATTATCGTGACCACTACTACCATCAGCACCGTAATCAGCAGCTTTACCTGGAACAGTTAACCACTCTGTTACATATCCATCTGTCGTATAACTACCACCAGACTGTTCTTCATAATATTGCTTAAATGTTTTTACTTTCGAACCATCAAATAATGTGTAAGGCTCATTACCAAATAACATTTTTTGATAATGTTCTCTACTAAAATCTTTCGAATACATATAACCCGGCGTTTGCTCAATATTATTATGTTTATAATCACTAAACTCAACGAGTAACACTAGCACTTTATCCGTACGAACAGGTCCATTATATGGAACTTGTTTCGCCTTAGAAGTTGGAACTTTCCCATCTAATTGTTTTTTATTTGGCTCTGGCTTTTGCTCTGGGCTAACATTTTTTTCAGCTTTCTTTACCTTTTCCTTTTCTTCCATCTTTTTCTCTTTTACCTTTTTTACGAAATCAGATGCTTCTTTGGCAGCATCATCTGGAAGAATTTCTTTATTTGCCTGATCCCCTTGTTTCTTTTCAATATATTGCTCTACAGCTTTTTTCGTCTCTTCTTTTGATGATGCTGGATTAATTGCTCCTCTTTCTTTCAACGCCTCCGCTAAACGATCTTCTTGAATTAAATTATGATCAATTGGCGTCGTAGACACATTTTCTTTTGCTTTCACTGGCGTTTCTGCGTATGCTAGCGGAGCACTCATTACAGCTGTGCATCCGATGATTGTCGCAATTGCTAATGACGACAATACTTTAAATGGTGCTTTTCTTCTCATTGTATTTCTCTCCTTTTATAAGTCTTAAAATTCAGATAAATACTTGTAAACTAACCGCAATCTTCTCGCTCTATCCTCCCTTGTATATAAAAAGGCATAATTCTATAAACATTAAACCTTCTGTTATAGAATCATGCCCTCCAATTTTCTGGTCAGACCCTCTATCCCTTTATATCGAAATATGAAAAATAAAGAGTGATTTGTTATATATTAAATAGCTTATATAACAAATTTAAAAGGTAATATGCACAATTGCATGAAAATTCTTTTAAATAAAAAAAGAACCCAAGTTATTTAAACTTGGGTTCTCCATTTCTTATTATTGCCCTTGTGTTTTCTCCCAATCAGCTAAGAATTTCTCAATTCCTTGATCTGTTAATGGGTGCTTCACTAATGAAGCAATTACGTTTGCTGGGATTGTTGCAATATGTGCACCATTTAATGCTGCGTCAGTTACGTGAACGCTGTGACGTACAGATGCTGCAATGATTTCTGTTTCAATACCATGAATTGCAAAGATTTCTGCGATTTGGCGAATTAAGTCCATACCGTTATGACCGATATCATCTAAACGACCTAAGAACGGTGAAACGTATGTCGCACCAGCACGAGCTGCAAGTAATGCTTGAACTGCTGAGAATACTAATGTAACGTTTGTACGAATTCCTAAATCAGAGAATGCTTTTACTGCTTTTAAACCTTCTGTTGTCATTGGAACTTTTACAACAACGTTTGGAGCAATTTCCGCTAATTCTTTTCCTTCTTCGATCATTTTATCAGCTTCTAAGCTAATTACTTCTGCACTTACAGGACCTTCTATAAAGCTGCAAATTTCACGAATACGCTCATGGAAATCTACGCCCTCTTTTGCTACAAGTGATGGGTTTGTCGTTACTCCAGCTACTACACCTAATGCATTTGCCTCTTTAATTTCGTTAACGTTTGCTGTATCAATAAAGAATTTCATTTGTTATTCTTCCTTCCTAATTTTCATTTTATATTTATTTATTTTTTCTTAATAAGCTCTAATTCAATCGGAATAAATTTGTCCACTTTTTTCCCTTGTGTTATCTCTTTTGCTGTTTCCATCGCCTTCTCTCCGATTAATTCCGGTTTTTGAGCGACTGTTGCTGCCATGCGTCCATCTTTAACCGCTTTCACAGCATCGTCTGTTGCATCAAATCCAACAACGACTACATCCGTTTTACCAGCAGATTTTAATGCCTCAAGTGCACCTAATGCCATCTCATCGTTATGAGCAAATACTGCTTTTATATCGCTATTTGCTTGCAAAATATTTTCCATAACAGATAATCCTTTTGCACGATCGAAATCAGCTGCTTGTTTTGCTACTACTTTTAAAGACTTATCAGCCACGTTATGGAATCCTTTCCCACGCTCACGAGCAGCAGACGATCCAGGGATTCCTTCTAACTCAGCTACATTTGCTCCTTCACCAACTAATTCCCGAATGTAATCACTAGCCATTTGACCACCTTCTATATTGTTGGAAGCAATGTGAGAAACAACTTTACCTGAATTCGCAACTCGGTCTACTGTAATAACAGGAACATTCGCTGCATTGGCTGCACTTACCGCTGAAGCAACGGCATCTGAATCGGTTGGGTTAATAACAACTACATCGACACCTTTTTGAATTAAATCTTCAACATCGTTTGTTTGCTTCGCTGCATCATTTTGTGCATCAACAGCGATTAATTCAATGCCGCTATCTTTCGCTTTCTTTTCTGCACCTTTTTTCAACGTGACGAAAAATGGATTATTTAAAGTTGAAACAGAAAATCCAACTTTAATAGTTTTATTTCGACCTTTATCGCTAGAATCCTTTGCCCATTCTGGTGGTTCCATTGAACAACCAGCAGTAACTACCATGATGCATGCAACGAGTATCAGTAACCATTTTTTCATGAATTGCCCCTCCATTACGCTTCTTTTCGACGATCAATTAGTACAGCTAGTAAGATTACAAGTCCTTTTACAACTTGTTGGAAGAAAGAAGATACACCTAATAAATTTAAACCGTTATTTAGTACACCAATAATAAGTACACCGATGAATGTACCAACAATCCATCCTCTTCCACCTGAAAGACTCGTTCCTCCTAACACAACTGCTGCAATTGCATCTAATTCGTAAGAAGTACCAGCAGTCGGCTGTGCAGAATCTAGTCTTGATGTTAAGACAATACCTGCAAGCGCTGCCAAAATTCCGGAAAGACCGTAAATCATTACTTTAATTCTCGTAACATTAATACCTGATAAAGCTGCCGCTTCTTCATTTCCACCAATCGCAAACGTACGGCGACCAAACGTTGTTTTCTTTAAAATAAAGTACAGTACTGCAAAAGCGATCATCATTGTAACGGCTGGCACAGGAATACCAAGGAAATAACCACGGCCAAACATTTGGAACATTAAATGATCACCAAGTCCAGTGATCGGACGTCCGTCCATGTAAACAAGCGTCAACCCGCGAAAAATGGTCATTGTTGCTAAAGTTGCAATAAAAGGAGCTACTTTTCCCTTCGCAATAATAATACCGTTTACAATCCCCATTACAAGACCTGCTAATAATCCAACTGCCATTGCAAGGAACGGATCCATGCCACTTGCCATCATTCCGGCAACAAGTGCACTTGATAATGCTAAAATAGAACCTACCGATAAGTCAATACCCCCTGTTAAAATAACGAAGGTCATTCCAAATGCAATGAGTGCATTAATCGATACTTGGCGCAGTATATTAAATAAATTTGGAATTTCAATAAATGCTGGATTTAAAGCTGTAATTACTACGATAATCAACACTAAACCGATTAAAGAACCGAGTTGTTGTAATACATTCCCCTTCTTAGCCATATCTTACTCTCCCCCTGTAGCTAGTGCCATAATAGACTCTTGTGATGCCTGATCTTTCTCTAAAATACCACCGATTCTTCCTTCATGAATGACAAGAACACGATCACTCATTCCTAAAACTTCTGGAAGCTCAGACGATACCATAATAACGGCATCTCCTTGCTCGGTAAGCTTATTCATAATAGAGTAAATTTCTTTTTTAGCCCCAACATCTACACCTCTCGTTGGTTCATCTAAAATGAGTAACTGCGGATGAATACCTAGCCATTTTGCAATTACAATCTTTTGCTGATTTCCACCAGAAAGAGATTTTACAGCTTGCTCTCCGTCTGCTGCTTTCACCTTAAGAAGCTTCATCATATCCTCTGTAAATTGTTGTTCTAAGCCTTTATTAACAACGCTTCCCTTTGAAAGACTCTCTAAATTTGGTAAAGCTAAATTTTCACGAATCGAAAAATCTAACACAAGCCCTTCAGATTTTCTATCCTCTGTAATAAAAGCAATTCGTTGCCTAATCGCATCTATTGGACTATCAATTTTCACTTCTTGTCCATTCATAAAAATTTGTCCTGAATCAAGCGGTTCATATCCAAATATCGCTTTCATAATATCCGTACGGCCAGCTCCCATTAAGCCAGCAACACCAAGGATTTCACCTTTTCTAACTTGAAACGAAACATTTTCAAATTTCCCCTTTTTCGTTCCGTTACGCATTTCAAAAATCACTTCACCAATTTGGCTATTTCGCTCTGGGTAACGTTCACCAATACTGCGGCCTACCATCATGCTAACTACTTCATCAAATGACGTTTCTGGAATTAATCTCTTCCCTACATATTCTCCATCACGCAAAATCGTAATGGCATCACATATTGAAAAAATTTCTTCCATCCGGTGTGAGATATAAACGAATGAAACGCCCTCTTTACGTAATTTATTAATAACAGTAAACAGCGTTTCAATTTCGCGATCTGTTAATGCAGCTGTAGGTTCATCCATAATAATAACGCTTGCATTTGTCATTAATGCTTTAGCAATTTCAATAATTTGCTGTTGTCCAACTGATAATTCACCTGCTAGCATAGCGCCTCTCACATGTAGGCCAAGATTTGCTAATTGCTGCTGGGCAATCGCATTCATTTGACGTGTACGTAATATTCCTGTTCTCCCATACATTAACTCTTTTCCAAGAAACATATTTTCAGCTACCGTCAAGTTCGGTAATATGTTCAACTCTTGATGGATAAATGCAATACCGTACTCTTCTGCTTCTTTTGCATTTTTAAAAGTTCGTTCTTTCCCATCAATCGTGACGGTTCCACTGTCTTTTTTATATACACCTGTTAAAATCTTCATGAGCGTCGATTTCCCCGCTCCGTTTTCCCCCATCAATGCATGGACTTCCCCTGTTTCAATCATAAACTGTGCGTTTTTTAAAACAGGATTACCATTGAACGCTTTTGAAATATTTTTCATTTCAATATGCATTCTCATCACATCCCTTTATTAAAAAATCACGCCTGCATGTAAAATAACATTCGCATAAGGCGTTGCTTCTCCTGTACGAATAACCGCCTTCGCTCTCTTTGTATGCTCTTTAAATTCCTTATGAGACACATATTCAAATGCTGGCTCTGTTAATCGCATTTCAACTTCTTTATTTACCTCTGCATTATTCATAATGACTTCTTCTGCTAACGTCACTTTTTCAATTGCCATATCATCAGCAACAACTTGTAATACGTCTAAAAAGCTAGGCTTTCCAATTTCGACTGCTAAATCAATTCGTTTTACTCCATCAGGAATAGGTAACCCACAATCAGCAATTACAATCGTATCTGTATGCCCAAGTGTAGCAAGGACTGCCGCGATTTCACTATTTAATACACCATGCTTTTTCATCCGACAATCACCTGCACTTCACGTACTCTATCTCTCGTTGGCATACCGCCCTGTGCCCCAAGTTTCGTTACAGAAAGACCACCAGCAATATTTGCAAAACGAATAGCCTGCTGAAGTGTTTCTCCTTCAGAAAGTGCAACTGCTAATGCGCCGTTAAATGTATCACCAGCTCCAGTCGTATCCACTACATCTACAGCAATACTTGGAACTTGAACAACTTCCGTTCCGTTATGGAATCGAACACCGTTAGACCCTTCAGTCATTAATAACTTATTTGGATATTTCGCAAGTAACTCTTCAATTGGTGATGTGAAATCATTTAATACGATGCGACATTCATGTTCATTCGGCGTAATATAAGTTGCTTTTTCTAAAATATCTTCTGATAAAACTTGTGCTGGAGCTGGATTCAACATAACTGGAATTTTATGCTCCTCACAAATAGCCAGAACGTATTTTACTGTTTCAAGTGGAATCTCTAGTTGAAGAACAACCATATCAGCTTTAACAAGAAGGTCTTTTGAACGATCTACAATTGACTCATCTACAAGAGCATTTGCTCCCTGTACGACCACAATACTGTTATCCTCCTCTGCTAAAACGATATGAGCGATTCCTGTCGTTCTATCTGTAACCGGTACCACATAGTCGATAAAAACTCGTTCGTTCTCTAAATTTTTTCTAACTACTGTTCCGTAATCATCATTTCCTACTGCACCAACCATTGCTACATTTGCTCCTAATCTAGCTGCAGCAACTGCTTGGTTAGCCCCTTTTCCTCCTGGGATAGTATGAAACGCTTCACCAATTACTGTTTCTCCTGCTTTCGGACGTATTTTTGAAACAGCCACTAAGTCCATTGAGATACTACCTACTACTGCAATATTTGGCATTTGTTTCATCTCCTTACTTTGTTGTATTTCGTTCTATAATTTCAATCGGTAAACGATAGTGTTTCTCTTCTAACGCATTTCCTTCCATCTGCTCTAACAACAACTCTGTTGCCATTTTCCCCATTTCATAAATTGGTTGAGCAACAGTCGTAATAGATGGATACATCATTTCTGTTAAAGAAATCCCATCGAATCCGATAACTTGTAAATCGTCTGGAATAGAAATCCCCTTTTGAAGTGCAGCCTTTACGATACCAATTGCAATTAAATCATTCCCAGCAACAATTCCATCAATATGCGGATATTCTTCTAATAATTCCATCGCTACCCGTTCACTATTAGCTGGATCGAATGTACTCTCTGCAATCATATAAGAAAGATTATTTTGCGTAATAACGTCTACAAAACCTTCAAAACGTTCATTAGCTGTACTCACATCGCGCGGTCCGCGAATATGTGCAATATGTTTACATCCTTTATCTATTAATAACTTTGTCGCAGCCTGACTCCCTGCGTAGTTGTCTGCATATACAGTAGGAATGCGCTCATTAAACATACGGTCAATTGCAACGACTGGAACAGATAAATTCATGTAATTAACACTATTTTGTGGATTCGTTGCCACAATAAACCCATCCACATTATTTTGTCTAAGTACATCGATATATTGTTTCTCTTTTTCTAAACTTTCATCAGAATTACAAAGGACAACTGTGTAACCTTGCTTATGTGCTACATCTTCTACGGCACGTGCAACTTCTGGAAAGAATGGATTCACGATATTTGGAACAACTAGGCCAATTAAACGAGATTTTTTATTATATAAAGAACGTGCTACTGTACTAGGCTTATAATCTAGCATTTCAATTGCTCGCTCTACTTTCTTTAACGTATCCTCATGAACATATCCATTTTTATTTAACACTCTGGAAACGGTCGCAACAGATACCCCTGCCAATTTTGCAACGTCTTTAATCGTACTCATTCTCTTTTCTCCTCATTTCATGTAACCGTTTACAGAAAATAATATAACGTATTTATATAAATACGTCAATCATTTCTCACTAAAAAGCTTTTAAGGTTATACTCAAAAAAGCACCGCCATAAGGCGATGCTTTTTCATTACGAATTTGATGCAGTTCGTTCTTTCTCTTCCACAGCAGGCTCTTCAGCACCTTTTTTACGATCAGACAGTTTAATCTTCTGTAAGAAAATCGTGAAGATGGCACCTACTACGATAAATACTAATCCTGTTAAGAATACAGTATGAAGTGAGTCTACTAAAGAACTTTTCAAAATTGGTACGATGCTATTAGAGAATGCTTCTGGCATTTGTTTTAATGCTTCTGGATTAAAGAGCATCGAATATAAACCTTGTGGGTCTGTATGAATCATATCTTTAAATTTTGTTACCATTTGTCCCGCTTCTTTAGGGAACGTATCTAATACAGGTACTAATTTATTTGTTAATGTTGTACCTGAAGTGTTATTCATAATTGATCCTAAAATTGTAATACCGAATGTTCCCCCGATTTGACGGAAGAACTGACTTGATGAAGTTACTACACCAAGATCTTTTTTCGGGAAGCTTTCTTGTAACGCCAATGTCAGTGTTGGCATAACAAGACCCATTCCTAAACCGATAACCATCATATAAGAAGTAGCGGTAAGCTTAGTTGTGTGCATATCCATCGTTGTTAATAACCAGAATCCACCAGCCATAACAAGCATTCCTGTAATAATCTGTGGTTTCACACCAACCTTTAATACAAGTTGACCACCGATAATACTCATAACAATCATTGTAATCATCATCGGTGTCATAATAGTTCCTGATTCAGCAGCACTAACGCCTACAATTCCTTGCATGAAGAACGGTACGAACATAATAGCGCCAAACATTCCGATACTCATAAAGAATCCAATCGCATTTAGTAATGTAAATGTACGATTTTTAAAGAAATGCATAGGTAAGATTGGTTCTTCTGCTTTTGTTTCAACGATAACAAAGCCAACGATACCAATTAGAGCTAATGCAAATAACCCGATAATTTGCCAAGAATCCCACGCATAATCTTTCCCGCCAAACGTTAACGCAAGTAATAAACTTACAACACCGAGAATCATCGTAAAGATTCCAGCGATATCAATTTTAATTGGTCCCGTTTGTTTATGTGATTTTAGTCCCATTGCGATAAAGATTGTCGCTAAAATACCAACCGGTAAGTTAATGTAGAACACCCATCTCCAGTTCACTGCGTCTACAATCCAGCCACCAACTTGTGGTCCAATTACAGAAGCAAGACCGTATAGAGCTCCAAAAATACCTTGCCATTTAGCACGTTCTTTTCCCGTGAACATATCTCCGATAATAATCATAGCCATTGGCATCATAATACCGCCACCAAGACCTTGAATACCACGGAAAATAATTAATTCTGTCATACCATTTGCCATACCACATAACGCTGAACCAATCATAAAAATAACTAGCCCTGTTATATATACGTTACGACGCCCAAGTAAGTCCGCTAATTTACCTGCAATTGGTACGACTGTCGTTGATGTTAACATGTAAGCTGTTGTTAGCCATGTCATTAAGCTTAATCCGCCAAGTTCACCGACAATACGTGGCATTGCTGTACCAACGATTGTTCCGTCTAACGCAGCAAATAGCATCGCGATTACTAAACCGATTAACAACAACTTTCTATTTTGATTTTCTTGTTGCTCCATGTAATCTCCTCAATTCCTCTTAGTTTTTCTCTTTTTTCTCTAGTGACCCGCAAATAATTGTTTCTAGCTTTTCAAAGAGGCGTAACAAATCTTCTCGTTCTTGTAATTCTAATTGTGAGAAATATTTTGCGATATGCTCATTACGAGCCGCCATAGCCTCTTCTACTGTAGCTTTCCCCTTTTTCGTTAGCTCAATGACAACAACGCGGCGATCATTATTGTCGTGATAGCGCTCTACTAACCCATGATCAATTAAACGATCAATCATTACTGTAATTGCGCTTGGTTTTACGTACATTTTCTCCGCTAATTGTGTCGCTCTTGAGGCTCCGTAATGATCTAAAATCTTCAAGATATAAAACTGTGGTGGTGTAAGTCCTGATGCTTGCATTTGTTCCAGTAGCTCTGTTTGCATTTTCTTTCCTATAGCAAATGTAAGAGCTTGAATTTTATCAATATGAGTCATATCATTTGGCATGTTATCCACCTCTTATTTAAACAATAAAATATTTAACGTATTTAAATATTAATCCCGCAAACAAAATCCGTCAACACCTTTATTCATAAAAACGTTTACAATTCTGTCACAAAGTTGTATAATTTTCGTCGAAGTTAATATTGACAGTCACGGAGAATCAGAGTATACGGCTATGAATCATAAAAAAGGAAACTTTTTTATATTTCATGGCCTTTTTATATTCTCGCTGTCTTAAAACACTTCCAATTAATCAGAGGAGGATTTTCAGTTTATGTTTTTAACACAATTATTTAAACCTGCCCCCCATGCAGAGCGCCTACCAGCTGATCGCATTGACAGCGAATACCGCAAGCTTCGCTTACAAGTATTTCTAGGCATCTTCATCGGTTATGCAGGTTACTACTTTGTTCGAAAGAATTTTTCACTGGCAATGCCATATCTTATCGAGCAAGGTTTTAGTAAAGGAGAACTCGGTGTTATCCTTTCAGCGGTATCTATCTCTTACGGATTAAGTAAATTTCTTATGGGTATCGTATCCGATCGTTGTAACCCTCGCTATTTCTTAGCAGCTGGGCTATTTTTATCAGGTATCATTAATATTATTTTTGGTTCATTTTCTTTCATTACAACGAGTATTATGCTCATGTTTGTACTTCAGTTTTTAAACGGATGGGTACAAGGTATGGGGTGGCCTCCTTGTGGACGTACAATGGTTCACTGGTTCTCTATTAGTGAACGCGGTACAAAAATGTCTATTTGGAACGTCGCTCATAATGTCGGCGGCGCACTTATGCCTTCTCTCGTTACATTAGGGTTATATTTCTTTGCAGATGACTGGAAAAGTATCTTTTACTTCCCAGGTATTCTTTCAATTTTAGTTGGGATTTATGTATTAATTACGATGAGAGATACACCTCAATCTTGCGGATTACCTTCTATTGAGGAACACACTGGGGAATATCCATCAGATGAAAAAGTAAAAGATCGCGAACGCGAACTTTCGGTAAAGGAAATTTTATTTACATACGTATTAAACAATAAATTTTTATGGTACATCGCTATCGCTAACGTTTTTGTTTATTTCGTTCGTTACGGTGTTGTAGACTGGGCTCCTACTTATTTAGTAGAGGAAAAAAGCTTTACTCATAGTAGCTCACGTACAGCGTATGCTCTATATGAATGGGCTGGTATTCCAGGTACACTTCTTTGCGGATGGATGAGTGATAAACTATTTAAAGGGCGCCGCGCACCTGCTGGTATTTTATTTATGGTTGGTGTATTCATTGCCGTTCTCGTTTACTGGCTAAACCCTGCTGGTCACCCAATCATTGATAGTATCGCACTTGTTTCCATTGGATTTTTAATTTACGGACCTGTTATGCTAATTGGCCTACACGCTCTTGACTTAGCACCAAAGAAAGCTGCTGGAACTGCCGCTGGTTTAACTGGCTTCTTCGGTTACCTAGGCGGAGCTACTTTTGCTAGTGCAGCTATGGGCTTTATTGTAGATGCATTCGGATGGGATGGCGGCTTCATTTTGTTACTTGCTTCTTGTGTACTTGCAATGTTCTTCCTTGCTCTTACTTTAAATACAGGATCTGCAAAGCAAAAACAAGCTTAAGTACTATTATTATACTTACAAAAAAAAGAGAGACCGTTCTTTCCAGGACGCCTCTCTTTTTTCTACATATACTACTTTTTTATTACAAATAATTCATAAATCCACATCGATATTGTTAGCGCTTTCAAAATGTTTTTTTCCTTATATCACTGCACTTCATCTCTATATAAAAAGATTTTCGAATATTTACTCTTGTCAAACAATGTCAATTTATATTAAAATAACAACAACATACAAAATATTTAGTCTTTTCAGAAAGATGGAGGGATAGCCATGAAGAATCCACTTCTTCGTATTGAAAACTTACAGACTTCCTTTCGCATACAAGATCAATATCATGCAGCAGTTGATGATGTGTCCTTAACTGTCCATGAAAATGAAATTGTCGCGATCGTTGGTGAGTCAGGATGCGGAAAAAGTGCACTTGCCCTTTCCATTATGCGCTTGCATAATGAAGCAAATACAAAATTACAAGGGCAAATTTATTATAGAGATAAAGATTTACTTAGCATGTCAACTGCTGAAATAAATAAAGTACGTGGTTCAAATATCGGAATGATTTTCCAAGAACCTCTTACAGCACTCGACCCTCTTATGACAGTTGGAAAACAAATCGAAGAAAACTTAGACTACCACACAAACTTTTCGAAAGCAGAAAAGAAAGAACGCACCTTAGAACTACTCCATCAAGTTGGTATTCCAAAACCAGAACTTACATATAAGCAATACCCACACGAATTATCTGGCGGAATGAGACAAAGAATTGTTATCGCAATTGCAATTGCTTGTAAGCCAGGACTCATCATTGCAGATGAGCCGACAACCGCTCTAGATGTAACAATTCAAGCACAAATTTTAGATTTATTACGATCCATTCAAGAACAAACGAAGATGGGCACCATTTTAATTACACATGATTTAAGTGTTGTTGCTGAAACAGCTGATCGCATTATCGTTATGTATGCAGGACAAATTGTAGAAACAGGAACTGTAGAAGAGATATTTAATAACCCTCTTCATCCATATACACGCTCTTTATTAAATTCTATTCCATCTGCATATGCTGAAAAGGAAAAATTACATGTTATTCAAGGGGTTGTTCCTTCATTAGCGAAGATGCCTCGCACAGGTTGTCGCTTCCAAGCCAGAGTCCCGTGGGTTAGACCAGACCAACATGAAGAAAACCCAGTTTTACATGAAGTAAAACCAGACCATTGGGTACGTTGTACTTGCTATAAGCACTTCAACTTCCAACATAAGAAAGGAGATGACGTAACTCATGGCACTGCTTAAAGTAGAAGATTTAAAAGTACACTTTCCAATTAAAGGTGGTATTTTCGGTCGCACATTAGACTACGTACGGGCTGTTGATGGGGTCAGCTTTGAATTACAACCCGGTGAAACGTATGGAATCGTTGGGGAATCCGGGAGTGGCAAATCAACAACTGGAAAAGCAATTATGCACTTAACGAAAGCGACAGGCGGTAGCATTCATTTTAATAATAGAGATTTAACAAAGTTAAGTCGCTCTGAACTAAGAGAACAACGAAAAGATATTCAGATGATTTTCCAAGATCCATATTCATCCTTAAATCCAAAGAAACGCGTTATGGATATTATTGCAGAACCACTTCGGAATTTCGAGAAGCTCTCACCTGATGAAGAGCGTAGAGCTGTTCAAGATTATCTTGATAAAGTTGGGTTAAATCCAGAGTCTATTTATAAATATCCACATGAATTTTCCGGTGGACAAAGACAGCGGATTGGTATTGCACGCGCACTTACATTAAAACCGAAGCTTATTATTGCAGATGAGCCAGTATCTGCACTTGACGTATCAGTACAAGCGCAAGTTTTAAACTTCTTACAAGATTTACAAGCTGAACTCGGACTAACATACTTATTCATTAGTCATGATTTAGGTGTAATTCGCCATATGTGTGACCGAATCGGTGTAATGTATCGTGGACGAATTGTTGAAGAAGCAACTAGTGCAGAAATTTATAATAATCCACAGCACATCTATACGAAGCGCCTAATATCAGCTATTCCTGATATTCGTCCAGAAAACCGCGAACAACAACGTAAATTACGTCGTGAGGTAAGCGCTGAATACGAGAAATCATATGAAAATTATTTCAATGAAAACGGTCGTGCTTACGATTTAAAACCAATCTCGCCAACTCACCGGGTGGCATTACCATAAGGGAGTGATAAAACATGTGGAAGTTTATACTACGGAGATTTTTAATTATGATTCCGCAAGTATTTTTATTAAGTGTACTAGTCTTTGCTCTTGCTAAAGCAATGCCAGGTGATGCATTAAGTGGCGCTGAACTAGCAAACCCGAAAGCAGATCCAAAAATAATTGAAGAACAACGTGAGAAATTAGGTTTAAATGACCCTCTTCCCACTCAATATGTACACTGGATTTCCAATGCTGTGCAAGGGGATTTCGGTATTTCATATGCTCATAAATTAAAAGTAACAGATATAATCGGAGAACGCCTTGGGAATACGATATTGTTAGCTCTTCTTATTCTTATTCTTACTTACTTAATTGCAATCCCACTTGGTGTTATAAGTGGACGTTGGAATGATACGTGGGCTGATCGACTCATTACACTCTATAACTTTTTAGGATTCGGTACACCACTCTTTATTTTCGGATTAGTAATGTTATTCTTATTCGGATTTTTATATCCAATTTTCCCTACGAGTGGTAGCGTTGATCCGCAAGTTACAGCCGGAACATTTGATTACTATGTAAGTAAATTCAATCATATGATTTTGCCAGCTTTATCTGGGGCATTAATTGGAACAGTAGGCACTGTACAATATTTACGAAGCGAAATTATTGATACGAAACATAAAGATTTTGTACGCACGGTAAAAGCAAAAGGTGTACCAGAATCTAAAGTATATTCAAGACACATTTTACGAAATTCATTTTTACCAATCGCAGCATTCCTAGGCTATGAAATTACAGGGTTAGTTGGGGGCTCTATTATTCTAGAAAATATTTTCGGCTATCCAGGAATTGGCCAACTATTTTTCCAATCTATCACTCAACGTGATTTCAGTGTCGTAACTGCTCTTGTATTATTTACTGGATTCGCAACGCTACTTGGAACTCTTCTTTCCGATATTATTCTAAGCATCGTTGATCCACGTATTCGTATTGATTAATGGAGGTGAAGAAACGTTATGTTAGCAAATCCTGAAAAACAAACTGAAGTCACTCATTACGAAAAAAGCCCTTCTGGTTTCTCCATTATGTGGCGTGAATTTCGTAAAGATAAACTAGCAATGTTTTCCCTATTCTTTTTAGCACTAATACTATTAGCCGTTTATGCAACATCTTTTATTATGAAGCAAGAGGACATTGTCCGAGTTGATTTATTTGCTATTTACGATCCTCCCTCCGCTGAACATTGGTTAGGAACAGATTACGGGGGCCGGGATATTTTCGGACAATTAATTATTGGTACACGTAACTCCTTTACAGTTGGTTTAGCTATTACTCTTTTATCAACTATGATTGGTCTTTCACTGGGACTAATTGCTGGCTATTTTGGAGGAGTTGTAGATAACATCATTATGCGTTTTATTGACTTCATGATGATTTTACCATTCTTAATGATTGTTATCGTATTTATCTCACTCGTTCCAACTTTCAATATTACAACATTTATTCTCATAATGACCGCTTTCTTATGGGTCGGAAAAGCAAGACTTATACGTTCAAAAGTATTAACTGAGAAAGAACTTGATTACGTATCTGCATCAAAAACGTTAGGAACACCAAACTGGAAAATTATTTTCCAACAAATACTACCTAATTTAAGTTCTATTATTATCGTAAATATTACATTAAATCTTGCTGGTAACATCGGGATTGAATCTAGTTTAACTTACTTAGGATTCGGTCTACCAGAAAGCACACCGAGTCTTGGTACACTTGTAAGTTACGCAACAAACCCAGATGTATTGCAAGAAAAATGGTGGATTTGGTTACCTGCATCAATCATGATTTTAGTGTTGATGCTGTGTATAAATTTTATTGGTCAAGCGTTAAAACGTGCGGCTGATGCAAGACAAAGAAAAGGATAAGGGGTGGACGTTATGAACAAGCCAAAATTTTACAAAGTATTAAGCACACTTGCAGCTTCGACATTATTACTATCTGCATGTGGGGGTGCTGATAGCAGTAGTAAACAGACGAGCAATACAAAGAAAGTGGAAACAGATAAATTTAGCTCCGCTGTAAAAAATGATAATAAAGAAATTAAAGACGGATCATTAACATATGGGCTCGTTTCAAATTCACCTTTCGCTGGTGTTTTAAGTAGAGTTTTATATGAAGTTGCTCCAGATGCTGAAGTTCTAGATTTCTTCGATGAAGCATTATTATCTACAGATAAAAACTGGGAAATCAGTAACGATGGTGCTGCAACTTATAAAATTTCAGAAGATAAGAAAACAATTACAATTTCAATTAAAGATAATGTAAAGTGGCATGATGGTAATCCTGTAACAGCTGAAGATTTGGAATATTCTTACCTCATCATTGGTAGCAATAAATATACAGGAATCCGTTACGATACACAAATGCAAATGATTGAAGGAATGGAAGAATATCATGCTGGAAAAGCTGAAAAAATTTCTGGTATTAAAGTAGTTGATCCAAAAACCATTTCCATTACTTATAAAGAAGTAAACCCTTCTCTGAAAACAGGTATTTGGACATACCCTACACCTAAAAAATATTTAGGTGATGTACCAATTGAAAAGCTTGCTGAATCTGATAAAGTCCGTAAAGATCCAATTGGATTTGGACCATTTAAAGTTAAAAAAATGGTTCCTGGTGAATCCGTTGAGTATGAGCGTTTCGACGATTACTGGGGTGGCAAACCTAAGCTAAAAAATGTAACTTTAAAAGTTGTAAATCCATCTATCGTTAACGCATCTCTGAAAAAAGGCGATATTGATATCGCAACAGTTACTGCTGATCAATACCCAAACGTAAGTAAATTAAAAAATGCACAGCTAGTAGGTAAAACTGCTCTTTCTTACACTTACATCGGATTTAAGTTTGGACATATGGACAAAGCAAAGAACGAAGCTGTGATGGATAAAGATAAGTTCAAAGACGTTCGTTTACGTCAAGCGATGGCATATGCTATTGATAGAGAAAAATTAGCAGAAAAAGTATATTACGGACTTCGCGTTCCAGCTAACTCTCCAATTCCACCATCTATGCCTAAGTACCATAATAATAAAGTTGGTGCATATAACTTAGATGTAGATAAAGCGAAGAAACTATTAGATGAAGCTGGATATAAAGATAAAAACGGTGATGGATTACGTGAGGATCCACAAGGTAATGAGTTTAAAATTAACTTCTTAGCTAGTAGCGGTTCTCAAACAAGTGAGCCACTTGCGAAATTCTATATTCAATCTTGGAAAGATATCGGTTTAAAAGTAGAACTTGTTGATGGACGCTTACACGAATTTAATGCATTCCGTGACATGATTAAGAAAGATGATCCGAAGATTGATATTTTCTCTGGTGCTTGGAACACTGGTTCTGACCCTGACCTTTCTGGCCTATGGGGCAAAGATGCTGGATTTAACTATCAACGCTGGGTAAATGATGAAAATACGAAGTTATTAAACGAAGGTTTATCTGCAAAAGCTGCTGATGATAAATATCGTAAAGAAGTATACGATAAATGGCAAAAATTAATTCATGACGAAGCACCAATGATCCCAATTCATTACACATTCGATTTAACAGGTGTAAATAAGCGTGTTAAAAATTATGATGTTGCTCCTGGTGTAAATTCATTATGGAAAGACGTTACCGTAACAAATGAAAAACCAGAAGTAGAAAAATAAGCATAAAATAGCTCTTAGCATTTACTTACATGCTAAGAGCTATTTTTTATTTACCATCCTTCTCTTGCTGTTTATATTAATCAATTCCCTTCTATTCATACGATTAAAACATTTGTTGAAACATCTTTACTAAAACAGCTAACATAACGGATCCCGCAAATCCTCCTAAACAAATAAGACTTACCCCTTGACTATATGATAAATTTTGAAATGATTTCATTTCTTTCATCCTCCCTATTCCCCTTTGATACTCTAATTTTACCAGTGGGAAAAATTTCATAACATCGATTTCGCTGACAACTAACTTACAAATTTGTAAGTTAACAATTTCCCTCTAAACTTATATATCTAGTATGTCCACGCTTCCCCCTTTTATACATCAAAAAAGACCTTGAATTATATCAAGGTCCTACTTACACTACAGAATATCTCACTCAATTTATTTTATAATCATCACCGGGCATTTCACACGCTTTGCTATTTTATGACTTACACTACCAAGCACCATCTCTTGCAGTGTATTTAACCCTCTACTTCCTACAACAACAAGGTCAATATCTCCTGTATTTACATATTGAACGATCGTATCTCCAGGATCACCGTGTAGAATCGTAATTTTGTAGGCAATTTTCTCTTTCTTTAATAACGTCTCAATCTCTTTTAATTTATCTTTTCGACTTGCTGAAATTGTCTCTAAATCTGTTTGCCCCTGTATAATATCTGATTTTGCCGTTCTATTATCTACTACGTACACAACTTCAACATTTGTTTCTTCGTTAAATTTCGCAATATATGTTGCATGCTCGGCTGCCCGAAGTGCATGCTCAGAACCGTCACATGCTAATATAATTTGTTTGTACATATGCTGAATCCCCTTTTCGTTATCCTACTCGTATTATATAATAAAGCCTCCTAAAAAGGAGGCTTCTAACTAGCAATTCTCTTATTATAAGTAGCTAAATTTGAAACAATCTTCGAGCTACGTTCATTTAAACCTGTGATCCTTACTTTCACACCACTTTGTTCATACTTCATTATAACTTTATCAATTGCTGCTACAACTGAATCATCCCATACGTGTGCGTGAGTACAGTTCATCTCAATTTCTTTTGCTTCTTCATTGTATGGAAATGTATTTATAAAATTTGTCGCAGATGCGAAGAATAGTTGGCTGTGAATTTCATATATTTTCTTATTTTCAATATACAAATGTTTCACGTGAATCTTTGCCATGTACTCCTCTACTCTTTAATTCTTTGATTTTCTCCATAAGAAAATCAGAGCCGACTGCACGAAGGCTATTATATAACGAGTAGAAGATTTTTTGCTATGTAAAAGTTTCCTAAAAAAAGACGCTACCTCCGCAGCGTCTTTTCCTATTTAATGTCCACCATGCCCCTTGCCATTTTCTTGAACAATCTCTAACCTCTCATCCAATATACCTTGCGTTTCAAATGAAATATTTTCAGTATTCCCTAATAAGAATCCATGATTGTACGGACCGATTGTTGGATCATCTTTAAACTTCGGTTGAATGCTAGCAAGGAAATCATATACTGGTTGCGAAGCTTTACCTTCTTCTAAAAATAGTACTGGAGCATGTTTACCCATATGTGAAAACGGCGCTCCCGCAATTGCTAAATCTGGCGTTTTGCTTGAAACAAATGACAAACCGTGACCTGGTTTTGTGAACCCCCAGCCAAATTTCGTTTTTTCATCTTTAAATTTCGCAAACGCAACAGAATTTTCTGTTGGAGTCTCCCCACTAATACGTGTTACTTTTCCGTATTTACTTAACTCTTTTTCTACTTCTTTCGAAATGATTTTTTCTGGTCCTAACACATATATATTCGCTTTATCCTTTCTCATTTTTAACGCCTCGATTGTCGCTTCTGGCACCGTTTCTTTTTCTACGTATAGAAGAGGTTCTGGCATATGAGAAATCCAATTTACAGCTGGTGTTGTATATAAGCGCCCTTCATCTTCAGACGAACCGATAATAACACTATTTGGATAATCTCCTGTTATATCGGCATACTCTTTATCAACATCTTTAGCAAATTTAGCTGGATCCGTTTCTTTTATTTGCTTTACTTTATAGTCTTTTAATTGCTCTAGTGCTGAAGCACCTACATCCCCCATCACCATAATTTGCGTTCCATCTTTTGTTCCAAGTGGATTTAATCGTTTTATTTCTTTTAACGTCATTTCCGGCACCGCTTCTTTTTCTATAAATAAAATCGGTCCGTTATTCGGATGATGAATAAGATCCGCACTTGCAATACCTAATTGCCACTCGTTCATTGGTACTAAAATAACAGCACCCGGCTGATTCTCTTTATGAGTTGCTGGCCATATTGTTTGCGAAGTTAGCACTGCCATTTGCAGAGGATCATTTGTATTTAATCTCGTTATATTTTTTAAACTTGTCGTTAATAAATCATTCGCTGCTCTTTTATTCATTTCTTTCGGCGCAGTCACCTCTTGATTCATTTTCATTTCCTTTTGCTCTGTTTTCTTCTCTTTTGTAGATTCATGATTTTTATGATCTGTGTTCGTTTGCCCACATGCCGCAAGACCGGCTGCCGTAATTATTGTTATCCCAAGGATTCGGGTCTTTTTCTTCACTATATCGCCTCCGCTTCATCGTTTTCGAGCCAATATTATTACTTAAAATGGAATTTCAACTTTACGATAACAAGCAATTCTGAAGAAATTATGCAGATGCATTATAATCTGCACCATTTCTTCATGATTTTGACTTACAATTTAAGTAATAACTACAAATGCGGAGGTACTCTATGATCGATATACTACTCGTAGACGATGAACCGAGAATGCTTGAATTATTAACGCTTTATCTTACTCCAATCGGATATAACTGCGTATGTGCGGTATCTGGAGAAGAAGCTATTTCACATATAGAAAATCGAAACTTCAAATTTGTTTTACTCGATATTATGATGCCAAAGACGGATGGATGGGAAACGTGCAAAAGAATTCGTTCATTTAGTAACGTTCCAATCATTATGGTAACCGCTCGTGATCAAACGGTAGATGTCATTCAAGGATTAAAACTTGGAGCAGATGATTATGTGACGAAGCCTTTCCATGAAGAGGAGCTTTTCGCAAGAATTGAAGCTGTTTTACGGCGTACGAATCAACATACGCAAATCCAATATCACGGCATTTTATGGGATGAGACAAAGCATTTTGTTTCTGTCCATAATGAAGAACTTCTTCTCACTCCGATCGAATTCTCTTTACTCGGATTATTTTTACGCCATGTGAACTACGTATTAAGCCGTGATCAGCTCATTGAACGGATTTGGGGTTTAAATACAAATACAGAAGATAGAACAGTCGATTCACATATTCGTAATTTGCGTGATAAATTACGAAAAGTAAACTTCCCTATTGATCACCATTTAAAAACTATATACGGAGTAGGTTATCGATGGATTGATAGCGAAAATTAAGGAGCAAAACAATGAAGCGAATTTCTATTCAACTCGGATTTTATTTTCTAATTGTTACACTTTTAATCGAAAGTGTTCTATTTGTCTTGCTCTATTATAGCCTTGTAAACGCTAGAGTAAATGAAGAAATGACAGCTTTATTAAAGCGCGGAAATAGTCACCGAGATGTCCTTGAAAAGTATTTTGACAGGCAAACAATCTCTCACGTCGCTTTAATGGAATCCGAAGCTGAAACAACCGTTGTTATTACAAATGCAAATAAGGAAGTACTAGCAAAGTCTAACGAACCAGATAAGACTATAAAAAAGCATATTGCCGAGATGAATACGAGTACAGATCATAACGGATCTATTATAGAAAATCATTGGAAAACATCTAATTATATATGTACAGTTAGTCCCATTGTAGTAAATGGAAAATTAGAAGGTTATGTTTATATGTTTCTCAGAACAACATCAATCGAAGAAATGATTAATGGCTTAACAAAACAATTTATTATTGCCGGCATCGTGACTTTCCTATTAACAGTCGTCACAATTTTTCTATTATCCCGCTTATTAACAAAACCATTGTTACACATGAAACATGCCACTGAAAAAATGAGTAAGGGCGATTTATCCGTTTCTTTAACTACTACTCGAAATGATGAAATTGGTGAACTTGCAGAATCCATTCAAACTCTTGCAAATGATTTACATTATATGAAAACCGAAAGAAGTGAATTTCTAGCGAGTGTTGCTCATGAATTACGAACACCTTTAACGTACGTAAGAGGTTATGCTGACATTGCATTAAAAGAAAGTACAGCTCCTGAGCAACGTTTACAATATTTATCCATTATAAAAGACGAATCTGATTACATTACGAACCTAGTCCAAGATTTATTTGTACTTGCTCAAATGGAAAAGCATAGCTTTTCTATTGAAGTAAAAGAAGTGTATTTACATTCTTTTCTTACTCGTATAACAGAAAAAGTAAACGCTATGTATGAGAAAAAACATATTGCAGTTTCTTTCACATGTCCTTCTTCACTCTCAGCAAACCTTGATGAACAACGATTTGAACAAGTGATGCTGAACATCTTAAATAATGCTTATAGGCATTCGAAAGAGCATTCTCAAATAAAAATCTCTATTACCAAGGAACAAACACATATTATAGTTCTCATTCAAGACGAAGGCGAAGGTATTCCGCAAGAAGACCTCCCTCACATCTTCGACCGCTTTTATCGCGTTGACAAAGCAAGATCACGTGCAACAGGAGGAACTGGTTTAGGACTATCCATTGTGAAAGAAATTGTAGAACTACACGGCGGGAATATTACCGTAACAAGTGAAGTTGGTCATGGATCTTGCTTTGTGATTTCATTACCATCCTTATAATAAAACACGACTATACATTCATAGTCGTGTTCTATTATCATTTAGGCTTTTCTTTTATAATATAAGTTTACAAACTGTCCAAAACGCTTTGTATCCGTTAAAGTTAAATCAATTTGCGGACTCTTTTCTTTAAATAACGGAATACCAGAACCTAATATATGAGGTGTAATCGTAACAATATATTCATCAATTAAATTACTCTTAAAAAATTCTCTCAGTAGACTCCCTCCACCGACCATCCATATTTTAGATCCCTCCTCCTCTTTTAAACTTTTTGTAAACTCCACTACATCTTCATTTACAAACTCTACATGTTCGTTTGAACCTTTTTCTGAATTAGAAAAAACATAACATTTTTTATCCAGGTATGGGAATGTTTCCGTATGCTCTATCACATAATCATACGTTCTCTTCCCCATGATTATTGTATCAATCGATTCATACATTTCTGTATAACCGTTATCGCCCTCTCCTTCAGTTTCCATTAACCACTGTAAATCATCATCTTCTTTCGCGATAAATCCATCCAAACTAGCTGCAATAAATAAAACAACTTCACGTGACATATTTTTTCCTCCTCGCATCTCATATTGATAAGATTATGATGTAAGCAATATACTAACAATAAAACATGACAATTAATGTCATGTTTTAAAAAGAAAAAGGTGATATCCTTGTCAAAAGCAAAACGTTTATTAGACATTCTTATATTCGCTTCTGCAAAAAGGAAATTTACAGCTCAAGAAATAGCTGATGAGTTCAATATATCTATTCGTACTGTTCATAGATACATTTTAGATTTGAGTGATATGGGGTTACCCATTTACGCTGAACAAGGTCGCAATGGAGGATATAAAGTATTAACGAATAGAGTAATTCCACCTATTTTATTCACTGAAGAAGAAGCTGTCTCCATCTTTTTTGCTTTTCAATCTTTAAGCTACTATCGTAACTTGCCTTTTAATACGGAAATCAATTCCGTTACACATAAACTATATGGCTCTCTACAAAATGATGCGAAAGCTAAAGTTGATACAATACGTTCTTATATCGCTTTTTGGAATCCGAAGAGGACAATTGATACACCACTTTTAAAAGAAGTGTTAACAGCAGCTATTGAAAATAAAAATTTACACTTTCAATACGAATCTAAATCTGGAATAAAAACAAAACATGTTCATCCTATCGGTGTATATGCTCACGATGGTTTATGGTATTTGCCATCCTATGACTTTAGTAGAAAAAAAGTATTACTGTATCGTGTCGATCGTATTCTTTCCATATTATCAATGGAAGAAAACGAAGATACATTCATGAATTTAGAAGAATGGTTTGCCTCTAACTCTAACGTAATAATCATTCCTACTCAGTTACATGTTTTATTAACGACAGAAGGCGTGCGCCAATGTAAAAGCGTTCCTTACCTTGAAGAGTTCGTTGAAGTAAACGAAGATGGGACAGGGTATATAAATTCAACAATTGATAAAGGAGAAATTAATTTTATTACCCCTTTATTTTATCGGCTTGGAAAAGATGCAAAAGTTTTAGAACCGAAAGAATTAATAGATGGTTTACGCATACGTGCGAAAGAAGTTTTAAATATGTATGGAGACTAAAAAGACGTAAGAGAATTCCTCTTTCAAAAACATAAAAACGTGAGCGCCCTATTCTCACGTTTTTACATCTTACTTTATCCCGCATTAACGGGCAGTAAGACTCCTATCTCAAAATTCTGCTGTAAAGCAAAGGAGTTAGATAGGAGATCAACTGCCCGTAAAAGCCCGATTGGTTCAACTAATAATCAGTGGGGATAAACACCCACTGATTAAAGTTTCACTTTATTAATTCAATTGTTTCTGTAACCTTTATACTATCTTTTACAGATTGAACAATCGTACAATTCTTCACTGCAAGTTGCAGTGCCTTGTCTAATTGTTCTTCAGTAATACCTTGTGCTTTTATTTTGTAGTGCAAATGAATACTTTCAACTGGTTTTGATAAAGCTTCACTTCTCCCAATTTCAGTTTCAATTGTAAACGTATCGTATGTAATACGTTTCTTTTCTAAAATCGTTCGAAAAACAATTGCACTGCATCCCGCAATAGAAGAAACGAGTAATTCTAACGGTGAATACCCATCTTCTTTTCCGATTGCTAATTTGTCATACGATAAATCTGCTCGAATATTATCATGCTTGATTTTTATTTTCATACTTCGCTTCCATCTCCACTTTCATCGGTTTCTGCCGTTTCTTACTCATATAATAATATATGTAGCAGAAAATGATAAATGGAACACCACAATATAACGCCATTCGTTGTTCAGGAATAAACGCTAAACTAATAACAACGATACTATTTGTAATTAAAGCTAAAATTGGGACAATCGGATATAGTGGTGTTCTATACTTTAAGTCCTCTAACTTTCCTCCGCCTTTTATATACTGACTTCTAAAGCGAAGTTGTGATAAAGCAATAATGATCCAACTTGAAACAGCGGATAAACCAGCTATAGATAATAAATACATATATACTGTATCTTCTGCAAGGAAGCTTGTTAATAAAGAAAGAGCAGCAACAGCAATTGTTACGACTAACGCTGTAATCGGAATACCACGCTTATTTACTTTCTTGAAAGAAGTTGGTGCCATTCCTTCATTTGCAAGTGACCATAGTATACGCGTTGCTGCATATAATCCTGAGTTCGCTACAGATAATAAAGCAGTAATAATAACGAAGTTCATAATATCCGCTGCATATGGAATACCAATTTTATCAAATACAACTACGAATGGACTTTCAATTACTCCTGCTTCTTTCCAAGAAATTAATCCTACTAAAATTGTCATTGTTAAAATGAAGAATAACATAATGCGCCATACTGTATTACGAATTGCGCGTGGAATTGTTTTTTCAGGCTCCTGACTCTCTCCTGCTGCAATCCCGATTAACTCTGTTCCTTGGAATGAAAAGTTAACTGTAATCATCGTAAGAAGTACTGCAGCTAGTCCATTTGGGAATAGTCCGCCGTCACTTACAAAGTTAGAGAAAAGAGGTGCTGCTTCTTTTCCGTCGTATGGTAAAAATCCTAGTAATGCACTACCACCAAGAACAACAAATGCAATAATTGTAACTACCTTAATACTAGAGAACCAAAACTCTAATTCAGCATAACTTTTCGCTGAGATAGCGTTTGAAGCATATAAAATAACCCCGAATACGAGACACCATACCCAAACATCAACATTTGGAAACCATCTTTTCATCATTAAACCGATCGACGTTAATTCTAATCCTACTGTTACTGCCCATCCAAGCCAGTATAGCCAGCCGATCATAAATCCAGTTCCAGGTCCGATAAACTTCGTCGCATACTTTTGGAAAGAACCTGAAACTGGCATCGCTACCGTTAGCTCTCCAAGACAAAGCATTGTTAAATACATAATAAATCCGCCCACTAAATAAGAAAGAATTGCTCCCCCTGGTCCAGCTTGATTAATAGTGTATCCTGAACCCAGGAAAAAACCTGTCCCGATTACACCACCTAGTGCTATCATAAATAAATGTCTACTCTTCATCGTACGATGTAATTTATCATTCGTTGTTTGCTGCATTGTAATCCTCCCCTATAAACCCTCTATCTCTTTTTAAAATTTTCTGATAATAAAAATATACACGAAAGCGGTTACAATTTCTATATAAAATTAAAACTTTTCTGATAAAATATTATAAAAATTTAATTATTAAGAGATTCGGATTCTATTTTAAGGTAATTAAGGATTTATAAGGAAAAACTCTTACGTATTATTGTAAGAGTTAACGAAGTTCTAATCTTCTCGATAAAATTGATAAACTGTAATTTACGATGAAATACATACAAGCTGCTAATATAAATGTTGGAATCATATAATTTACGTTCTGTCCGCTAATAATTTGAGCATTATGCATAAGCTCCGGCAATGATATAACAACTGCTAGTGACGTATCCTTTAATAATGAAATAAATTGGCTGACAAGCGGCGGTACCATTCTTCTCAACGCTTGCGGTAAAATAATGTTCCAAACCGTTTGGACATATGTTAATCCTGACGAGCGCGCCGCTTCAATTTGTCCTTTTTCGATAGATAATAGACCACTTCGAACAATTTCAGATATCATCGCCGCTTCAAATATCGTTAAAGCAACAATTGCGGCTGTTATAATTTCTAATTTCAAACCTGCCTCTGGAAGTGCAAAATACGTAAAAAATATAATTAGAAGAAGGGGTAAATTTCGAATGACTTCAACGATAAAGCCTAGTATTTGTGAGACGACGGGTATTTTTGTATAGCGCAAAGTTCCGATTACACTACCGATAATAAAACTAAGTACAATCGCTACAAGAGCGACTTCTAGCGTTATAAGCAATCCTTTTAATAAAAAGAGTATATGATCTCCCGTAATAGCACCTTGAAAATCCATTTACACCGCCTCCTTTGCCAAGCGTCTTTCCAAATAACGCACTAGCATACTTAGCGGAATTGTTAATACTAAATAAAACATCCCGACAAATATATATACATCAAACGTAACGAACGTCTTCGTTGAAATTAAATCTCCTTGATACATTAAATCCGCCCCAGCAATAATTCCAAGTATAGAAGAGTTCTTCACTAAATTGAGAAATTGATTTCCTAAAGGAGGGATTACGATTTTCATCGCTTGAGGTAAAACAATATAATACATCGCTTGTACGTATGTTAGCCCTGAAGAGCGCGCCGCTTCCATTTGTCCTTTCGCGACTGATAAAATACCCGCACGAATTACTTCCGCAATAAAAGCAGCTGTATAAACTGTAAGCGCAACTGTCCCTGCTACAAAGCCATTGAAAGTAATTCCTATTACAGGCAAAGCAAAATAGAAAATGAATGCAATTAATACGAGTGGAATATTTCTAACAAACTCTACATATGCGGACCCAATCCAATTCAAAATACGAATAGGTGCAATACGCATCACCGCCATAATAACCCCTAAAACAAAACTCCCTATTAGCGCAATTACACTAGACATTACCGTATATTTAAATCCTTCTAAATACATATCAATGTTAGTTGTCAAAATAGAAAAATCAGGCAAGTACAACCACCTCTTTCTTTATAAGAAGAGGATGAGCATCCCTCATCCTCTCATTCTTACTATTTATCCCGATTGGTGTAGGCTAATAATTAGTAGGAGTAAACCCCTCCCCCACTGATTAAAGTTTCACTTTATTTTTCTTGTTTTTGACCGATCCATTTTTCATACAATTTATCGTATTCCCCATTAGCCTTCATATCTTTTAGTAAACTATTAATCTCTTTCGTTAAATCGTCCGCACCTTTTTGAACTGCAATTCCGTACGGTTCATCCGTAAAGATTTTCCCAACAACTTCATAATTTGCATCTTGCTTTGCCATTCCGTACAATATCGCATTATCTGTCGTTAAAACATCTCCTTTGCCTGCCTTTAACGCTGTAAATGCCTCACTATAATTTTCAAACTCCAATACAGTCGCTTCCGGTGCCTTTTGACGAATGTTATTTGTAGACGTTGAGCCTTTCACAGCCAATACTTTTACATCTTTTTTCACATCATCAATACTTTTAATATTGCTTCCTTTTTTCACAAGTAACGATTGCCCCGCTTTAAAATATACATCTGAAAAATCAACTTCTTTTTTACGTTCTTCCGTAATCGTCATTGTTGCGATAATCACGTCAATATCACCATTTTTCAGCATAGGAATACGTGTTTTAGAAGTTACTTCTTTCAGCTCTAATTTATTTTCATCTCCAAGAATCTTTTTCGCAAGCGCCTTTGCTACATCAATATCAAATCCTTCTACCTTCCCGGTTGAAGGATTTTTCAATCCAAATAAATTCGTATCATTTTTCACCCCGACTACTAATTTCCCGCGCTTCTTAATTTGCTCAACAACTCCACCTTGCTTCGTATTTGTTTCTTTCGCCTCATCTTTTTTATTTCCACATCCAGCGACAACGAGCACGAATAGGCATGAAAATACAATTAAAGTAAACAACTTTTTCATTTTAAGCATGAAATTCCTCCTTTAATGATTTAACACCCGACTTAAAAACAAACGAGCTCTTTCTTGTTCAGGATTTGCAAAAAATTGTGCTGGTGTTGTATCTTCAATAATTTGGCCGTCATCCATAAATAAAATCCTATCTGCTACCTCACGTGCAAATCCCATCTCATGTGTGACAACAACCATCGTCATCCCTTCTTTAGCCAGCGCTTTCATAACATCAAGCACTTCACCAATCATCTCTGGATCAAGAGCAGACGTTGGCTCATCAAACAACATAGTTTTCGGCTGCATCGCAAGCCCTCTTGCAATTGCTACCCTTTGCTGTTGTCCTCCCGATAGTTGATGTGGATATACACCGGCCTTCTCCGGGATTCCTACCTTTTCTAAATAAAACATCGCTGTTTTCTCAGCTTCCTCTTTTGATGCTTTATTTACTTTAATTGGCGCCAGTGTAATATTTTGAAGTACTGTTTTATGTGGATATAAATAAAAGTGTTGAAAGACCATCCCAATATTTCGGCGCAATTCATTCATATTTGTTTTCGCATTGTGTACTTCCGTATTTTGTACAATCAATTCTCCATCAGTAATTGACTCCAATTGATTTATACACCGAAGTAACGTACTTTTTCCTGATCCTGAAGGCCCAATAACTACTACCACTTCACCCTTTTGCACTTGCACATTAATATTTTTCAAAACTTGAAAGTTACCATAATATTTATTTACATTACGAAACTCAATCAACAAACTCCCCCCTTCCCCTAACAAAGCATGTACATTCTTTTTATATTCAAAAATGGACAAAAAAATAACTTTCAGTCTCATTTTGCACATAAAAAAGAGCAAAGGGCTTTCCCTTTGCTCCTCTATTCCTATTCTATTAAGATACTTCTTCTTTTTTATCTTTCCCGTATTCATGCTCCCAGAAATCTGCATTTTTAATTCCTAACGGCTGTGGATCGAATACTGGATCTTTTCCTTCTTTTTTCTGCTTTTCATAATCCTTTAATGCGATCAATGCTGGTTTTTGTAATAATAGAATCGCAATAATATTAACCCATGCCATAATTCCTACACCAATATCACCTAAAGCCCATGCTGTTGCGGCTGTTTTTACACAACCGTAGAATACAACTCCTAAGAATACAAACTTTAGTACGATAGACATCCAAGGACGGTCTTTATCGCGGTTTAAGTAAGCAATATTCGTTTCTGCAATGTAGTAATAAGCCATAATAGTTGTAAATGCGAAGAATAATAGAGAAATTGCTACGAAAGCGTTTCCGAATCCAGGAAAAACAGATTCTACTGCTGCCTGTGTATAACCAGGACCTGGCTGTGCACCATTTAATTTATTGACGATAAAGTTTTTTCCGCTTGCATCAAATACGTTATACATGCCTGTAATAATCATCATAAATGCTGTTGCTGAACAAACAAATAATGTATCAATGTAAACGGAAAATGCTTGTACTAACCCTTGTTTAGCTGGATGTGATACTTCAGCAGCTGCCGCCGCATGGGCCCCAGTTCCTTGCCCTGCTTCATTTGAATAAATACCACGTTTTACACCCCAAGAAATTGCTAAACCAATGATTCCACCAAAAGCTGCTTCTAATGCAAATGCACTTTTTAAAATTAACATGAAAGCGTCTGGTAATTTTTCAATATTCATAGCTACAATTACACAAGCTACTAAAATGTAACCAAGCGCCATAAATGGCACTACAACTTGCGCTACGTTAGCAATTCGCTTAACTCCACCAAAAATAATAAGTGCTAATGCCGCTACTAATACCGCTCCGGATACCGAAGTATTAATGCCAAAAGCTGTTTCCAAACTTATAGCAATACTATTCGCCTGAACACCCGGTAACAGCATCCCCGTCGCAAGAATTGTTGCTGCGACGAACACTAATGCGTACCATTTAACCCCTAGTCCCTTTTCAATGTAATAAGCCGGACCACCGCGGAATTGTCCTTGATGCTTCGTCTTATATATTTGTGCAAGTGTCGATTCTACATAAGCCGAACCTGCTCCTAGAAAAGCTACCGCCCACATCCAAAAGACAGCTCCTGGACCACCAAATGCAACAGCCGTTGCAACACCCGCAATATTTCCTGTTCCAACGCGCCCTGATAATGAAAGTGCTAACGCTTGGAACGAAGAAACACCCGCATCCGATTTTTCCCCTTGAAATGTAAGCTTCACCATTTCTCCTACATGTCTTACTTGTAAAAACCTCGTTCGAATGGAAAAATATAGACCTACTCCTAAACATAAATAGACAAGTGCGGGACTCCAAACAATATTATTTATCCAACTTACGATAGCTTCCAATATTCCCCCTCCTCTTTATAAAGAATTTTCAGAATATATAAAAATTATAAATGCATACTGAATCTATGACAATATTATTTTAATAAAACAAACATATTTTTGTATAAAAAAACAAAGTATGTATTTATTTTACATACTTTGTTTTGATATGAATGTATTATATATTCAAAATCGCTTCTTTCTTTATAATTCTTTCATAAAGTTGTTCTGATAATTCTCTGAAATTATCAGACATATCTTTCCCTTTAAACTTCTTTTGAATCGTACCGTATAGGCCTATATCACGCAAACGTAAAAATAACGGTAACGATTCATACCAACTATCCGCTAGCCTGTGCTCATATTCATAGCCCTTTCTTAACACTTGTAACTGTTTACGAGCAAATTCCGTCTTCTCTTCTACAGTCCACGGTGTAAAAAGTACAGAGTAATAAAGAACCATCGCTAAATCATGTATAAAGTAATTATAAGCCGCATCATCAAAATCAAAGATTGTTAACTCTTTGCCATCATAATGAAAGTTGCCTGGATGAATATCACCATGTATAAGACCAAACGTCTCCTTTTCAATTGGAAGAGCGTTTATTTCATCCATCAATACAGTTGCAATCTCTTTCACTTTCTTATCTTCTAATTCGTTAACAATTGCACTCTCATCCTCTTCCCACGTATCACGGTCATCTGTTTTAGGATAATTCATTGTCAGACGATGCAGTTGTCCAATTGCTTTTCCCCATGCTTCAAAGAAAGTATCTCCCCAATAAGGCGATTCGTCTCCTTTCACTTGCTCACCTTTCGCATATGTAAATAAGGAAACAAAAAAGAAAGTCCCATCCTCTGCTACGATTTCTTCTACAAGATTTTGAGATGTTGAGTAAAGAGGTCCCGCTACCTTTGCCCCGTTCTCCACAACATATCGTAAAAAATCTAGTTCAGCCTCTACCTCTTTTTTTGAACGATGAGAAGAATGTGTTAAACGTAATACGTGATCTTCACCATCTCTATCCTTCGCTTTAAAAATATAATTCTCGAAATCACCAAGTGGTTTTTTTTCCACTGTCACATGAAATGACTTTGCTGCTCTTGCTAAAATCTCGTTCGTAAAAACACGTTCTACAGCTATTTCCATATGTATCCCTCCTATATATCTTCTTAATTCGACATAAATGTGAGAAGTACTGCTATGAAATTAAATAGTGCGTGGGCAACCATAGCTGATAAAATAGAATTTGTTTTCTCATATAACCATGCGAATGCTACTCCGCTTAAAAAATTTACCGGTAATGTGTTGTATGTTGGGATATGAACAACAGTAAATATTATTGAACTTATAAGCATACCGCCCCATATGCCATATCTATCACGAAAAAACGTATAAAAAACACCTCGATATAAAATCTCTTCATAGATTGGTGATATAACCGCCGCTCCAATTACCGCGATGCAGAACGAATATATTGATTTATCATTTTGGACCGTCTCCGTTTTACTATTTTCAAAAGAAATCCCCAGTTTCTCCATTATCATTAATACACCAATACTAACTACAATCAAAGAAATAACCGCTACAAATGTCCACAATAAATCTTTCCATGAAAGCTTCCGAATTCCAATATCTTTCCACGACAGTTTATATCTTTTTATGCAAAAAAGATAAACTACAAAAGTAAATATCACTGCCATTATAAGTCCCATTAATACTCCAGCATATAATGAGTTCCCTATTATTTTTAAAGCATAATCATAAAAAAGAGATTCAACTGTTACTGGAACAATCAGAAATACGAAAACAAATAAATATAAAATTTCTTTCCATCCCCACATATGCTTCAAAGTCATCTATACCATCCCCTATATTCTATTTTCTTTAGTATAAAAGATGACGTAACGTAACTTTCAAGCTACTTTTTTCAAATACTCCAAGCATAAATTTCTCACAAAAAGCAAAAATTAACAGAAGGAATTTTATTCTAAAAGAGGTGGAAATTATGACACAACAAGAAGAACAGCAAAAGAGCAAGAATCAAAAGCATATGTTTCCATCACTTTCGGAAAACATTAATTACATCGAAAACAAACTCTGCCATTCTGATGATATAAAAAAATTAAATGCTCCTTTTCAAAATGGAAAAGGAACGATCTTATATATCGAATCTTTAGCAGATCCAAATTTAATTCACCAATTAGCTCTTGAGCCACTATTAACTCGATCTGAGCTATCACTAGATAAAGCTTTTTCTACATTGAATATGAAAAAAGAAACGAATCTAAATTATGGTGTGCAACTTTTATTACAAGGTAAATCTTTATATTTCCATGAGCATGTCGAAAACTTTTGTATTTTTGAAACAGCTTTATCTTTAAAGAGAGAGATAACGGAGCCTGATAATGAAGGGATTGTGCGCGGGCCACATACTGGTTTTGTAGAAGATTTAGCAACTAATTTAGCCTCTATTCGTAAACTCATTAAGAGTCCGAATTTAGTTGTTAAGTATTTTACAATCGGTGAAGAGATGCACACGAAAGTGGCAATAACTTATATTCAAAATTTAGCTAATGATGACCTCGTCACAGAAGTGAAAAGAAGATTAGAAATGATTAAGACCGATGCACTAATGCCTCCAGGATACATACAAGAATTTATAGAGGATACGTCTTTCTCACCATTTCCGCAACAATTAAATACAGAGCGTCCAGATAGAACTGCTGCTAATTTAATGGAGGGACGAGTTGCTATTTTATCAGATGGAGATCCAACAGCACTTATCGTTCCGATTACATTATTTGCTTTTTATCAATCACCTGATGACTATAATAATCGCTGGATTGTCGGCTCTTTCGTACGAATGATTCGCTTAGTAAGTTTCTTAATCGCTTTTCTCTTACCAGCTATATATATCGCAACTGTCGCCTTTCATCCTGATGTATTACCACTCGAACTCGTTTATACAATTAAAGCTTCATTAGAAAAAGTACCACTCCCTCCGATTTTTGAGGCACTCTTAATGGAATTGATTTTCGAATTATTACGAGAAGCTGGTATTCGTCTGCCGAGCCGGGTTGGACAAACAATCGGTATTGTAGGAGGTTTAGTAATTGGTGATGCGATCGTAAAAGCTGGACTCGTTTCTTACACAATGATTATCGTTGTAGCTTTAACTGCAATCGCTTCTTTTCTCGTGCCATCAAACGATATGAGTTCAGCGGTTCGGATTCTTCGTTTTCCATTAATGATCCTTGCTGCCTTATTCGGATATGTAGGGATTTCATTTGGCCTAATTATAACTTTCGTTCACTTATGTCAGCTTCATTCTTTTCATACACCATATCTTTCTCCTCTTGCACCAATGCGTATAAAAGATATGAAAGATTCTTTTGTAAGACTTCCAATTTGGTCATTTTGGGAACGACCACATGATCCAAAACCGAAAAAAATGCAACGACAACATGTAACGAGAGAGGATGAGGATGGTGACAAACACGCAAAGTAAAATTGCGCTTGTTCAATTTACCTTTTTCGTTATTCAATGCCAAATCGGGGTAGGTATACTCTCTCTACCAAATCGGCTTCACCCTATCGCTAAAGGTGGCGGATGGATTTCTACACTTATAGCTGGGCTGGCAATTCAACTTATCATTTTACTTATGTGGTTTTTATTAAGAAGATTTCCTAATGCAGATATATATGAAATTGCTTCTATGATGTTCGGTAATAAATTTGGGAAACTATTAGGATTTTCTTATGTTTTTTATTTTACTCTTATCGGTATGACGACCGTTATGTTAAATGCTTGTAACGTCATTAAAGTATGGGTTTTGCAAGCAACTCCTTGGTCTGCAATTCTCATATTATGTACAATAGCTTGTTGTTATGTGGCCTATAACACGTTTAAAGTCATCGTACGATTTTATGTCATGGCCTCTATTCTCATTATTCCAATGGCCCTTTTAATTGCCCTAGGACTCACGCGAGCTGATTTTTCTTATATTTTTCCAATTACAGAGGCTGGATGGTGGAATATTATTCAGGCATCCAAAGAAACAATTACAGCAATGTATGGGTTTGAAATTATTCTTATCGCTTACCCAAAAGTAAATGGAAATCCTACAGCAAGACTAAAAGCCATTTCTATCGCTAATGGATTTGTAACTCTTTTTTATACTTTTACTGTTTGGATTTGCTTTATCGTATTTAGTCCAAAACAAATCGAGCTTATTCCAGAACCCGTTGCTTACTTATTACGCTCTCTTCATATTGGGATTATAGATCGAACCGACCTAATTTTCATACCAATATGGATGATAACTGTTGTAGCTTCTATTGCTAGTTATTATTGCGCTGCTTCAATAGGAATTGGGCATATATTCAATCTTGCTAATCATAAAAAAGCTGTTCCAATCGTTGGTATTATCACTTTTAGTGTCGCCTTATTTATACATACGCCAGAAGAATTAAAAGCCCTTTCACAATTTACTGATAAATCCACCTATATTTTTATTTTAATCTTACCTTTTTTATTTCTTATTTATTCCTTACTCAGAAATAAGAAAGGAGCACAATATGCACAAAAAAATAATTAAATTAAGTGCAATCTTATGTGTTAGTTCACTCCTTTCTGGCTGTTGAGATCAAGAACCATTAAGAGAGGCAAGATTAGCTTATAGTATTGGATATGATATTACAGGAGAAAATAAACTTCAGCAAACGATTGAGCTCGTAAAAAGTTCAAGTGGAGAACAATCTTCATTCGAGAATGAAGTACCTTCAGCAACCGGACATAACATAGTAGAAGTAAATATTTTATATAGTGGTGTCTTAAAATAAAAAGGTTGTGTGCCGCGCGGGCATACAACCTTTTATTTCGTATATCGATATACAATTGACTCATACGGTCTCAGCACGAGATTATTTATCTCCTTGCTTGAGTCTCCATAATTGGATAATAATACTTCTTGTTTCATTCCATCCAATTGAACATTCACTGGTGCAGAATATGTTATTTCTTCTCCATAGAAGTTATTTATAACAAGTAATAATTCATTATTCACAGTGCGTGTATATGCCCAAATCTTAGGATGATTCTTATCTAAAACATCATATTTCCCTTCTGTAATTACATCATATGTTTTTCGAAGTTCAATTAACTTTTTATAATGATAAAATACAGATTCTTTATCATTTAATGCGTTTTCCACATTAATTTCTTTATAATTTTCAGCTACGGGAATCCACGGTGTATTCGTTGTGAAACCGCTATTCACCTCTTCATTCCACTGCATCGGAGTACGTGAGTTATCACGAGATTTTTGTTTTAAAATCTCTATAATCTCTTCTTTTAATAAGCCTTCTTCCTGTTTTATATCATATATATTTAACGATTCTACATCACGATATTGCTCAATAGAACGGAAGTTAGGATTCGTCATACCAATTTCTTCACCCTGATAAATGTAAGGTGTTCCTTGCAACATATGCATAGCTGTCGCTAACATTTTAGCAGATTCATTTCGGTACTTCCCATCATCCCCAAAGCGTGACACAATGCGCGGCTGATCATGATTACACCAGAATAATGCATTCCATCCTCCGCCCTTTTGCATTTCAATTTGCCAATTAGACATAATTTCTTTTAATTTAATAAAATCAAAATCAGCTTTCGTCCACTTATCACCATCCGGATAATCTACTTTTAAATGGTGGAAACTAAACGTCATGCTTAGTTCATTACGACCAGGGTTTGAATATTTAATGCAATTACCAATTGTCGTAGATGACATTTCTCCAACTGTCATAACATCTTTTCCTTCAAACACATTTCGGTTCATCTCTTGTAAATATTCATGAACGCGTGGGCCATCCGTATAATATTTACGCCCATCACTTGTAGCCGTACTTCCTTCGTCACTTAAAAACCTTTGATCCTTTGAAATTAAATTAATAACATCAAGGCGGAATCCTTTTACACCTTTATCTAGCCAAAAGCGCATCATATCGTACACTTCTTCACGAAGCCTTTCATTTTCCCAATTTAAATCCGCTTGCGTTTCATCAAATAGATGTAAAAAGTATTGCTCTGTCTTTTCATCATATTTCCAAGCAGATCCGCCAAATTTAGACTGCCAATTATTCTTTTCATCACGCCAAATATAATAATTACGATACGGACTATTTTTATCTTCCTTCGCTTCTTTAAACCACTTATGCTCTGTCGAACTATGGTTTACAACAATATCGAGCATAATCTCAATATCACGTGCTTTCGCCTCTTCTAAAAGCGCTTCAAACTCTTCCATCGTTCCGTAAGACGGATCTATACGATAATAATCACTGACATCATAACCATTATCGTTTTGTGGCGACTGGTATATCGGTGTTAACCAAATATAATCTACTCCGAGTTCTTTCAAATAATCTAGTTTCTCTGTAACTCCTTTTATATCGCCAGTTCCTTTATTGTAGTAACTATTAAAGCTCTTCGGATAAATTTGATAGACTACACTTTTATGCCAATCCTTCATGCTTAACTTCCTCCTACTTCTGTTTTACTCGTTTCGCAAATAGCCATGTTAGCGTAAATGGAATTACCACTGCGATAATCATTCCTAAAATAAACATTGGGATCGATTTCGGAACGATAGAAATAAATGCTGGCAATCCGCCAATTCCAATAGCCGGTGCTAATACGCCATTTAATGTAATGAATATCGCCGCTATAGCAGAACCAATAATCGCTGCATAGAACGGGAATTTATTTCGTAAATTCACACCGAACATCGCTGGCTCTGTAATACCGAAGTACGCTGAAATTGCTGATGTCGATGCCATGCTTTTATCATTTTGATTTTTAGAAATCCAGAACATTGCCAGTGCCGCACTACCTTGTGCAATGTTAGAAAGAGCAATCATCGGCCAAATAAACGTACCGCCATGCTGCGCAATTAATTGTAAATCAATTGCAATAAACATATGATGCATACCTGTAATTACTAACGGTGCATATAATGCTCCAAATAATACTGCTCCAACTACTGGCACTGTTTCATATACCCCTACTAATCCAGCTGTTAATAAATCTCCAATATGACGTGTAACTGGACCAATAATTCCTAATGCTAATACACCTGTTACAACGATTGTTGTAATTGGTACAACTAATAATTGAATTGCGTTTGGTACATGTTTCTTTAAAAAGATTTCTACTTTACTTAATACGAATGCCGCTACTAAAATCGGTAAAATTTGACCTTGATATCCTACTTTCTCAATTTGGAATAATCCTAAAATATTGAAGTACTCAATTTTTTGACCATCTAATCCTGCTGCTGCTTTTCCATAATTCCAAGCATTTAATAAATCCGGATGCACAAGCATTAATCCCATAACAATTCCTAATATCGGACTACCACCAAAACGCTTCGTCGCTGACCAACCGACAAGTGCTGGTAAGAATACGAATGCAGTATTGGCCATCATATTAATTAAATCCCAAAGTCCACTTAAGTTCGGATAAACATCTAATAAATTTTTCCCATCAAAGAATAAGTCCTTCGCTCCTAACAGGTTATTAATCCCCATTAGTAAACCTGCCGTAATAATCGCTGGTAAAATCGGCATAAATACATCTGAAAATACTTTTACAAACTTTTGAACTGGATTTAATTTTTTATCCCCTGAGTCTTTTACATCAGCTACTGTCGATTCTTTCATACCTGCAAGCGTTATCAATTCAGCGTAAACACGATCTACGTCTCCTGGACCAATTACAATTTGAAACACCCCAGCGTTATGAAACACTCCCTTTACTAATGAAACAGACTGTAATTTATCATTATCTATTTTACTTTCATCCTTTAAAGCTATACGGAGCCTCGTTACACAGTGCGCAGCTTGTTCAATATTGTCTTTCCCTCCAATATACTGCAGCACTTCTTCTGCTGTTTTACGATAGTCTTTCCCCATATTCCCGTCCCTCTTTTCTTTTTTTGATACCGTTTACAATTACATATTAACTCGTATATATAAGTTAGTCAACACTCGTATATACGAGTTGGTTATTTTTTTATAAAAAAAGAGATGAAACGTTATTCGTTCCATCTCTTTATTTTCTTCGCGCCACATCCGAAAAGTGAAAGATATCTAAACGGTGACGTGATTCCGTATATTCGAATTGACTCCCATCGTACAAATGCGTAAAGTTTTTTACAACGACAACATAGTCTGTTCCATTTAAATCTAAATACTTTCGGTCATTATCTGTACATGGCTGTACTTCAATTACCCTCTGTGAATAACTAATATGTAGTCCTAATTCTTTCTCAATGTATTTATAAATCGATTCAGTTGCAATTTCTCTCGTTAATCCTGGAATATATTCAGATACAAAATGGTTTATATCTAAAATTACTTTTTCTCCGTCAATATTTCGCACGCGTTTAATATGATCTATTTCTGTGTTTTCTTTCACGTTTAATAACTTTGCTACATCTTTCGTCGCTTTCATTTTCTCTATTTCCACGACATCTGTAATACAATGACGGCCTAAACGCTCGTTTTCTTCTTGAAAACTTACAATGCCTCCAAAGTTAAATTCAATATTTTTTCGCTTTAAAACAAAAACACCTTTTCCATGTATTTTTTGAACATATCCACGCTCTTGCAATAAATCTACAGCTTTTCTTACAGTACCTCGACTTGCCTCATACTGCTTCATTAATTCTGTTTCTGATGGAATTTTGCATCCTTCTTTTAATTGTTTATTATCAATAGACTTGCTGATTTCTGTATAAATTTGTTCATACTTACTCATCATCTACAATAACCCCTTGTCACCTTCTAATTCTATATGTATTATACCATGCAACACTCTTCTGCCAATCTCTCACTTATTTTCCAGTACAAGAAAAATATAGATAAATATTTAGTCTCTAAAACGTATTTTTATAATTTTTTTTATATTTTTCTTTTCATTCAAAAAAACATGTAGTATACTAACTTCAAAATCAGAGGAGAAAGGGAGCAAAGAACTATGCTTACTTATACAACTGTAGTTACATTTGCACAAAAACATCATCATCATACTTAACCCTTGAAACCTAGCGGAAAAATTACGCGTAGGTACAAGGGTTATTCCCATTGTACCTACGCTTTGGCAAAGAGCCATGTAGGTATTTTTTATCTACATGGCTCTTTTTTTATTGCATAAAAAGCTAGTAAAAAATGATGTTTAAGCAAAACTTACTACAAAGGAGTTAACAAAAATGGAAACGAAAAAATGGGGATTATGGATTTTAACAGCTTTTGTTATCGGAAATATGGTTGGGGGCGGTGTATTTATGCTTCCAGCAAACTTAGCACAAGTATCAGGTCCAATGGGCTCTACACTTGCTTGGAGTATTACAGGACTTGGTGTATTTATGATTGCACTCGTATTCGGAAATTTAGCAATTCGCAAGCCAGAATTAAAAGCCGGGCCACAAAGTTATGCTCAAGCAATGTTTCCTTCTCAAAAGGCAGGTAAAGTTGCAGGATATAGTATGGCTTGGGGATACTGGGCTGCTAACTGGGCTGCTACAGCGTCTGTAATTATTTCCTTCGCAGGATATTTATCAACATTCTTTCCCGTTTTACAAAGTAAGCAAATTCTCTTTTCAATAAATGGATTTTCACTAGAACTAGGAAAAGGGTTAACTTTCCTAGTATGTAGCCTTATGTTATGGGGAATTCAATATATTCTTTCTCAAAATATTGATCGAGCTGGAAATATGAACCTTCTTGCTACCATTGCAAAAATTATTGGATTTACAATGTTTATTGTAATCACATTATTCATTTTTAATGCCTCTAATTTCGGAGACGGTCAAACATTTATGAATGAAGCAGGGCAATCCATTTCGTTAGGTGGACAAATCAATTCAGCTGCTATTGCAACACTTTGGGCCTTTATCGGCATTGAGTCAGCCGTTATGCTTTCTAACCGAGCAAAATCTCAGCGCGATGTTAAGAAAGCTACGATTTTCGGATTAATTATCGCTCTTCTTATTTACATGGCAATTACTTTACTGACAATGGGTGCTCTTCCACAAGATGCTTTAAAAGAGTCTCAAAAGCCATTAGTAGATGCATTAAATTTAGCGATTGGTACTAAAGGTGCTTATATAATGGCACTACTTGCGCTCGTATCTTTATTTGGATCTACTGTAGGCTGGATCGTTGTTAGCTCAGAAGTGCCTTACCAAGCAGCAAAAAATGGACTTTTCCCTAAGGTTTTCGGAAAAACGAATAAAAAAGGAAGTCCTTCAAAATCATTATTTATTACAAATGTGATGACGCAAATTTTCTTATTTTCGACGATTTCTGGTACTGTTTCAGAAGCATATAATTTCGCCATTGTTGTAGCAACATTAGCATATTTAATTCCGTACCTTGTTTCTACCTTGTACCAATTAAAATTAGTTATTACGGGAGAAACGTATGACATAATGCCTGGATCTCGAATAAAAGATGGAATCATTACTGCATTAGCATTTTTATATTCCATTTGGGTGATTAAAACAGGCACTGCTGATTTAAAAACATTCTTCTTAGGAATTGGTTTGTTTGTAGTAGGTCTTATTCTTTATCCAGTTTTAATGAAAGATTCACAAAAAAACTAATAAAAAAAAGAGAAGCTTTCCGCTTCTCTTTCTTTATCAAAAATCGTTTATTAACTTTTCTTTTAGCTCTCCTACCGTTAAAGGTTTTGCATAATAAAACCCCTGTACATAATCACAACCCATTGATTTCAATAAACTTTCTTGTTCTACCGTTTCTACCCCTTCAGCAACTACTGCTAAATTTAAACTATGAGCAATTTCAGTAACGGATTTCACAATCGTTCTCTCTGGTTGTGCGTGATCATAATGAAACTCCCGAATAAAATTACGATCGATTTTTACAATATCAAGTGGGAGTTGTTTTAAATAATATAATGAAGAATAGCCTGTTCCGAAATCGTCTAAGGCGATTAAAACTCCCATACTTCTTAATTCTTGTAATGTAGCGATAATATAATCAAAATGGCGTACAGCTATACTTTCTGTTATTTCTAATATTAAACGATTCGGTGGAAATCCAGTTCGCTTTAATATACTACGAACAGATAAAATAAAACGCTTTTGCATCAATTGCTGTATTGATAAATTAACGGATAATCTCAGCCCTTCTTGATACTCTGGTAATGTTTTAAACAATCGACATGACTTTTCTAATACCCAGTCTCCTAGTTTTATAATAAGCCCACACTCTTCAGCTACAGGGATAAATTCACTTGGTGAAATAGGACCTTCTTCTGTCGTACAACGTACTAAAGCCTCAACACCAGTACATTTCTTTGTTTTCAAATCAATAATTGGCTGTAATACCACTTTTAATTCTTCGTCACGAATTGCTTTTTGCAAAGCAAACTCTATTTTCATTCTACGATTTATTTTCGCACGTAATTCATCTGTAAAGAAGCACGCTGCATTTCTTCCTTGCTCCTTTGCACTATACATGGCTAAATCCGAATTTTTCAATAAAGCTTCAACATCTTTTCCATCTTGTGGATATGAGCATAGTCCTAAGCTAGCAGAAATATATACTTCATGACCTTCAAGCATAAATGGTGCTTGGAAGCACGACAATACGGATGTCGCTAATTGCCTCATCTCATCTTGTGTATGATTTTTTGTTAGTAGAACAAATTCGTCTCCACCAAGCCTAGCTAGAACATCTTTCTCTCCTAGCACATAATGTAACCGTGAGGCCACCTCACTTAAAAGTAGATCTCCTATCATATGACCTAACGTATCATTTACTAATTTAAAACGATCTAAATCAAAGTAAATCATGCCAAACTCTTGCTTCTCTGCAATCATCTCATTTACAGTCGTTATTAACTGCAAACGATTTGGTAAACTCGTTAAAGCATCATGATAAGCAAGTTCCCTATAACGGCTTTCACTTAATCTTAAACGTTGTTCCGTCGCTTTCCTACTACTAATATCATTTCGAATTGCAATAAATTGATAAGGTTCTCCTGTTTCATTTAAAAATGGAACAATTGTTGTTTTAACCCAATAATATGTACCATCTTTTGCTTGATTTCGAATTTCACCTGTCCAGACTTTTCCACTCAAAATACGTTTCCATAAATTTTTAAAAAATGCTTTCGGATGGTATCCCGAATTTAAAATACGATGATCTTTTCCGATTAACTCTTCTCTTTTATATTTTGAGATTTTACAAAATTTATCATTTACATATGTAATAAGACCATTTCGATCTGTAATAGCAACAATTGAAGACTCATCTAATGCTAATTTTAAATCTCGCAATGAAGAGTCATATAATGCATGACCTCTTTGTTCTAGCATGCGCACCTCTCCTTGCTTCCTATCTGGCTAAAACACAACTTGTTTCTCTTCATAGAAATAGAGATATTTCATTTTCTAACTAATGTGCCTTTACATTAATCACAATTTTTTAAAATAGGCCGATTAAAATAACATAATATTATTTATAAGAAAAAGCAATATAGTGCTATTTTAATTATATTAGGGAATTATTTCCTCTCTGATTATCTGACCTTATTATATAATATTCTTCTTACATTCTATTCATTTATAAAGTGAAAATTTAACCCCTATCACCTAACCCTATGCTTTCATGAATCATTGAGGTATAAATCTAACTACCTACAAATAGCAGAATTAATATTAAGACATAAAAATATATTCATTTATAAATATTACGTGTGTGGATTTATATCGGTATTTATTCTTGAATTACAATAATAAAATATTAACATATTTCCACCTTATTTTTGGAAGTTTTTTTAAATAAATACATTATTAGACTAAAAAAGAGGATATCCTCTTTTTTAGTCTAATAATGCGGGTACGATGTTTGCTGATAAACTGGATATGGTGTTGGGTACGGTGCAGGATAAGTTACCGGATATGGCGCTGGATAATATCCACCACTAGCTGTACTTGTTAATGCTCCAGCCGTAAGCCCTCCTAATACTCCACCTGCAAAACTTCCTGGAAAAAATCCTCCTCCTCCCCACGAGCCGCCACCCCAGCCCCATCCACCACCGTGATGATGGTGGTGATCATAATGGTTGTGTCCTCCGTGATAATTATGTCCGCCATGATGATGATGATGCCCTCCACCCCCATGGTGATTACGATAATATCCGCCATCATTTCCTATATAGTTCATTTTGCTTCCTCTCCTTTTCAATTTCCCTACTTTAATATGTGCTGTATGAATAGTAAGGATACTGTTGATAATCCGTATAATATGGAGTATCTGAATAATATGGATGGCCATATCCGCCATGTCCGAAGCCTCCAACTGGACGGCTGTAAACTTTATTCATCTCCTTTTCTATATAAAAACGTAACAATATACTGTATGTAGGACAAATGCGGAAAGCATGGGGAAAATGTCTATATTTTGTAAAAAAAACAAAACACTTTATAATAAGAATGTCGGATTACACCTTTTATATAAGAAGTCTATATTTCAGAAAGATTAGAGGAATTTTATAGAAATGAAGAAACCTATCGTTCAATTATTATTAATATTTACAGTCGTATCTATCGTTCTTTTCTTGATAAATACATCGTATATTTCGGTATATACATTTGTCGGTGCTCTGTGGTCCATCACAATCATAGGAATTTCATTCGTTATTTTTATCGAAAACAGGTCTCCTCAAAGCACCTTAGCATGGTTTTTAGTATTAGTACTTCTCCCTTTTGTAGGTGTGCTTTTATACTCCGTTTTCGGGCGTAGCCGTTGGAGAAGAAAAAAACATCTCCATCGTTCAGAAGAACAAAGAAAATTATTCCGTGAAATTTTAGAAGGAAGACGACTAGAATTATCACTCACAGTTCCATTAAGCGAGCGTTCTACACATTTAACAGAAGTCGTACAAAAATTCGGAGGCGGTCCTGCCGCAGATAGAACGACTACAAAACTTTTAACAAACGGAGATCAAACATTTTCAGAAATTCTACAAGCCATCGAGCATGCAAAACATCATATACATATTCAATACTATATTTATAAATCCGATGAAATCGGCACAAAAGTTCGAGATGCTTTAATAAAAAAAGCAAAATCTGGGGTTATTGTACGCTTCCTTTATGATGGACTCGGAAGTAACACGTTAAGAAGACGATTTTTACAGCCTATGAAAGAAGCTGGAATTGAAATTGTAGAATTTGACCCTATTTTTTCAGCTTGGTTACTTGAAACGGTCAATTATCGTAACCATCGTAAAATTGTTATTGTAGATGGAGAAATTGGATTTACTGGAGGACTCAACGTCGGTGACGAATATCTCGGCCGTTCAAAGAAATTTCCCGTTTGGCGTGATAGTCATTTAAAAATAGAAGGTAAAGCATTATATAAATTACAAGCAATCTTTCTAGAAGATTGGCTTTATGCCTCTAGTGGTTTGAATACGTATTCTTGGGATCAATTTATGAATAGACAATACTTCCCTGGTAAAGAAATTTCGAATGCAGAAGGTGCTGTTCAAATTGTAGCAAGTGGACCAAGCTCCGATGATAAAAGTATTCGTAATACATTACTAGCTGTTATGGGCTCTGCCAAAAAATCTATTTGGATCGCTACACCATACTTTATTCCAGATCAAGAAACTTTAACATTATTACGCTTAAGTGCAATATCCGGCATAGATGTACGCATTTTATATCCAGGTAAAAGTGATAGCATTATTAGTGATCAAGCATCTCAATCCTATTTCACTCCACTTTTAAAAGCTGGTGCTTCCATTTACAGTTATAAAGATGGTTTTATGCATGCGAAAATTGTACTCGTTGATGATAAGATCGCAACAATTGGAACAGCAAATATGGATGTGCGTAGCTTTGAATTAAATTATGAAATTATTAGTGTACTTTATGAATCAGAAACCGTTCATGATATTAAGCACGATTTTGAAGAAGACTTTAAGCATTCCACTGAAATTAAATGGAACTCTTTCCAAAAAAGAAGTATAAAAAAACGAATATTAGAGTCTTTCATGCGACTCATTTCTCCTTTACTATAAGCAATCAATATAATATTGATTGCTTTTTCTTTTACATTTCCCCTCTCTCCTTTTCTTTGCATACCATATTAAAACAAGTTATCATAAGATGTATTACTTTATGAAAATAATGTTAGGTGGGAAATACATGTTAGAACAATTTCATATACATGCTGATTTAAAACAACAGCTTTCAGCAATTCACGAAAAGAATAAACAAGAAGCTGGCGAAAATGCACATTTAATTGGAAGTAAAATATATAAAGCATCTGATAACAGCATTATTGAGGATGCAATTACAGCACTTTTACTTGGTAAAAATATTCTATTAAAAGGACCGACTGGTAGTGGTAAAACAGTACTAGCGGAAACTCTTTCTTCTTTATTCCAAAAACCAATGCATAGCATTAACTGTTCTGTCGACTTAGATGTAGAAGGTATTTTAGGATACAACACATTACAAACAAAAGACGGCGCATCTGAAGTTACATTCGTTAACGGTCCTCTTATGAAGGCAATGAAGAGCGGTCATTTCCTATATATTGATGAAATCAATATGGCAAAACCTGAAACATTACCACTTCTTCACGGTGCGTTAGATTACCGTAAAATGATTACAAACCCATTTACACAAGAAGTTGTATACGGTGATAACGAATATCGCGTAATTGCTGCGATTAACGAAGGTTATGTTGGGACAAGTGAACTAAACGAAGCATTAAAAAACCGTTTCGTTATTATTGAAGTTCCTTACATTCAAGGTGATACATTAAAAGAACTATTATTAGCAGAATCAAAATTAAAAGATACTGCAACAATTGAAAAATTCGTTGCATTTGCAAGCGACCTTATGCCTTTAGCGCGTGATGGACGCGTAAGTGAAGAAGCAGCGAGTATTCGTGGTATTATCGACGCATGTGATTTAGGTGTATATATTCCTGTTATGCGTGCAATTGAACGTAGTATTATCGCAAAATTAAATGATGAAACAGAACAAATGACTGTCCGTGAATTAGCAGAAAGTTATTTCTTTGAGGGATAATTCATGAGACAAATTTTTAGTGACAAAAAAATTGATGCGTCGCTGTTTTTGCAAATGGAAAACTTAATGTATGCCCTTCTAAAAGAAGACGATGCCTATCTTGAGTATGGTTACAAAGCATACTACGACGAAATTGAAAAAAAGGTTGTCATTAGTCACTTTTGGGATGATCGAAAAGAAGAGGATACAGTAATCGGATTAAAAAGCGAAGTGTTTTTAAAAGCACTTGGCAATAAACATTACTCGGACATGACTTTAATTCGCTCTTACGCAATCGAATTACAAGAATCTCCTCTAAAAAAGTTTTTAACACAATTATTTGTTCTATTAGAAGATTTACGTGTCGAGGAAATCGTCAAAAGTTTACGTCCTGGCACAAAGCATATTTTTAAGCGCCGAAAAGAAATGTACCGCAATTACTTTGGCTCACAAAATGAAATAAATCGTGTTCGTAACTATCACGGTGATCGTCTATTTTGTCTATGCTATCTTTCATTAACGAGCGATAAATATGAAATGTTTAATAATGAATATTTTGAGCAAATTGAAACGATTTTACATGAAACATTCCAAACTCGTAATACGGAAGATATTATGTATATTGTTGAAAAAATTCGTTATCGCCTAGAAAGTCTTCTTGAAACTGATATGATTAACAACTATTTCGGACATGCTCCGCTTTATTTATCTGTTATTGCAGATGAAAAAAACTGCCGCGTCGAAGAATTAGCAAATGATGATACGCAGCTCATAGATGATGACGATAATAAAAACAAAATGGATGAAAGCTTCTCCACATGGCATCGTGAAAATAAAAATAACGAAAACGAGAACTTTTTACGCTTCGAATTAGAAAGCGGCACAAAAACAAACATGATGGGTGATACGGCTCGCGAATCAGAAGATGGTGATCAAGCACTTGGTTCTGTACAAGGTACTTCTCAAAAAAGTACGCAATCTAACTTCGATGGTGCTGATACAGAAGAAGCAAGAGCATCTCACGCTTCTAGTCAGAACGAAGGCATATACGGCAAATATAATGTGGGAGCTTCTCATACATTTAAAGAAGCACGTAAACCAAACCCTGACGAGAAAAAAGATTATCAAGCCATCAAATCAGTTGTTAATAAAGATGTAAAAGAATTAAAGAAAATTATCGAAAAAACAATTGAAAATAAAACGAATGCAAATAGTGATAAATATTACGGAAGACTTCGTAAAAAATTCCTTCGTATTTATACAGAAAAACAGCCGCGCATGTTTTATAAAAAGGGACAAGAATCTCAAGAACTTGACGTTGCATTCCAACTATTAGTTGACTGCTCTGGCTCTATGTATAACAAAATGGAAGAAACGAAAAAGAGTGTTGTACTATTCCATGAAGCTTTAAAATCTTTAAAAATCCCGCACGCTATTAGCGGATTCTGGGAAGATGCTTCTAGTGCTAAACCTGAAGATAAACCGAACGTTATCCATGAGGTTGTGACGTATAAAAACTCAACGTTACCAAACGTCGGTCCAGAAATTATGCAGCTTCGTGAAGAAGAAGATAACCGTGACGGGTATATTATTCGTATCGTTTCTGAAAAGCTTGCGAAGAGACCAGAAAAGCATAAATTCTTACTTGTCTTTACAGATGGTGAACCTTCTGCACTAGACTATCAACAAGACGGAATTTTAGATACACATGAAGCTGTCAAACTTGCTCGTAAAAGTGGAATGGAAGTAATCGGCATATTCATCGAAGAAGGCGAAGCGAAAGAAGCAACGTATCAATTGATGAAAAACATTTATAACCATCACTTCTTAGTTGCAAATCATGCTGAAGATTTACGCCTGAAGATTAAACCACTATTGAAGAAGCTATTACTGAAAACGATTGAATAGAAAAAAGGAGCTCATTTGGCTCCTTTTTCTTTATTCACTTACTTTGTTTCTGGTTGAAACTTGTATGGAATGGCTACTTCTAATAATAATTCGAACCCTCCATCGTAGTATGGGAATCGCTCGTTCGCGATTTTTCTATCCACCCACTCGATTGCGGAGATTTCTCCTTCATCTTCTGCACAAAGTTCACCTGTTACTACATTTACTTGGAATGTAAAAAATAGCGCATGATTCCCTGATTCTTCAAAGAATTTTTCATTGATCGCAACAAGTCCTCCTGGCTGAGCTGTTAACCCTGTCTCTTCTTTCACTTCTCTTACTAGTGCTTGCTTTAATGTTTCGCCTTTTTCAACAGCCCCGCCTGGTAGTGACCAAACATTTTGTTCTACATTATGTACCATTAATATTTTATCTCTTTTTTCGTCATGTATTAGTGCATATACGACATCAACTCTTTGCATGTTGCTCTTTTCTCCCCTCTCAAAAAGAACGAAGAGCCAATTCCTAAGAATCGGCTCTTCCTATTAATTCATCACTAACTCAGCTGTGAGCTTTTTTTTTAACTTCGCCAACATATCAGTTGTCATTTTGTCTAAATCGTATTCTGCTTTAAAGCCCCACTCTTTCATTGCTGCTGTTGCATCAATAGAGTTTGGCCAGCTATCAGCGATTGTTTGACGAGCTGGATCTACAGCGTAGTCCATTGTAAAGCTCGGAATGTGTTTACGAATTGATGCCGCGATTTGCTCTGGCTCAAAGCTCATTGCTGTAATGTTGAACGCATTTCTATGCACTAGTTTACTTGGATCAGCTTCCATTAATGAAATGATCGCTTGCAAAGCATCCGGCATATACATCATATCCATGTACGTTCCTTCAGCAATGTATGAGGTGTATGCACCTTTTTTAATCGCCTCATAATAAATTTCAACTGCATAATCAGTCGTTCCGCCACCTGGAGGAGCTACATAAGAAATTAAACCTGGGAAACGTACGCCGCGCGTATCAACGCCAAACTTTTGATGATAATAATCACATAGTAATTCTCCTGCTACTTTGTTTACCCCATACATCGTAGTAGGACGCTGAATTGTATCTTGTGGTGTATTATCTTTTGGCGTTGATGGACCGAATGCACCGATAGAACTTGGCGTGAAAAACTTACAGTTTAATTCACGTGCTGCTTCTAATGCATTTACAAGTCCGCCCATATTTAAATTCCAAGCAAATAACGGATTTTTTTCTGCTGTTGCTGAAAGTAAAGCCGCTAAATGAATAATTGTATCCACTTCATTACGCTTTGCAATATCATGTAATTTTTGTCCATCTGTTACATCTAACGTTTCAAATGGACCTGACTTTACTACATCGCTATCCGTTTCACGAATATCTGTTGCAATAACATTTGATGCACCGTATACATCACGAAGTTTCATTACAAGTTCAGAACCAATTTGCCCTAAAGAACCGGTTACTAGAATTTTTTTCATTTTCCCCACTCCTCATTTGCAAGCTATTCAAAAGATGCCGTTACTTAAATGATTCCCATTTCTTTCCCTACTTTTTCATACTTACGAATTGCTTCATCTAACATTTCTTTCGTATGAGCTGCTGTAGGCATATTACGAACGCGTCCTGTTCCTTTTGCTACAGTTGGGAACACGATGGATTTTGCGTATACGCCTTCTTCATTTAGACGTTTACTAAATTCTTGTGTTAATACTTCGTCACCAATAATACAAGGTGTAATTGGTGTTTCGCTTTCTCCAATGTTAAAGCCCAGTTCTTTTAACCCTTGTTTTAAATAGCGACCATTTTCCCATAAACGATCGTGCAACTCTGTGCTTTCCATTAAGATTTCAATTGATCTCATACAAGCAGCTGCATCAGCTGGTGTTAAAGCTGTCGAGAATAAGAATGGACGTGAACGTACTTTTAACCAGTCAATTAAGTTTTGTTTCCCTGCTACATATCCACCAATTACCCCAATTGCTTTTGATAATGTACCAATTTGGAAATCAACTTTATCAGAAAGGCCGAAATGTTTTACAGTGCCTGCACCTTTACCAAGTACACCTGAACCGTGTGCATCATCTACATATGTCATTAAATCCAGCTCTTCTGCAATTTCAACAATTTCTGGTAATTTCGCAATATCTCCATCCATTGAGAAAACACCATCTGTAATAACCATTAATTTATTGTAAAGACCTGATTCTTTTGCCTCGATTGCTTTTTTACGTAAATCTTCCATATCAGAATGCTTATAAACGATGATTTTCGCTCTTGATAGACGACTACCATCAATAATAGATGCGTGGTTTAATTCATCTGAAAGAATCGCATCATTTTTATCCATAACAGCTGAAATCGCTGCCATATTACAATTAAATCCTGATTGATAAGCAATCGCTGCTTCTGTATGTTTAAACTTTGCAATTGTTTCTTCCAATTTAATATGCAAATCTAAAGTACCGTTAATTGTACGAACAGCTCCTGCTCCAACGCCATACTTATGAATTGCACCAATTGCTGCTTCTTGTAAGCGATTATCAGTCGCTAATCCAAGATAGTTGTTTGAAGATAAGTTAATATATTCTTTTCCGCCAATTGTAATGATTGGTCCATTTGGACTTTCAAGCGGATCAATTACGTTATAAAGCCCCTTTGATTTTAAATCCTCTAAATTTTCTTCTAAAAATTTCGCAAGTGTTTTACTAGACATCGTGAAGCCTCCCATCGTTCATGTAAACGGATTATTATCTTAATAGTTCTAATAATCCCTCTACTAGCTTAACACGTTTTCAGAATTTATTATAGAAAAATAGCTTAAAGAAACCGCTTACAATTTTAGATTATATATGATTCGTTACAAGAAATCTATCATTTACTTTTCATATTTGATAGAATAAAAAAAATATTTAGGAGGGTTTCAAACATGGCATTTACAGAATCTGATGTATATAATAATGAAGCATTTTTTGAGCAATATATGAAACGAAGATACCGAGAAAATAGCCCCAATGAATCTATTGAAAAACCAGTATTCTTTCAGCTCATTGGTAATGTGCAAGGAAAACAAATTCTTGATTTAGGCTGTGGTGACGCTCAGTTTGGTATCGAGTTATTAGAAAATGGTTGCCACTCTTACACCGGCATTGAAGGCTCTCAACTTATGTATGAAAAAGCTACAAAGCAACTAGAAAATATAAATGGCACTGTTCATTTTATAAACCTCAAAGACTATACATACCCTCCTTCTACTTTCGATTTAGTGACATCTAGACTCGCCTTACATTACATTGCACATCTTGATATTATTTTTCAAAATGTATACCAAACTTTAAAACCAAATGGAACTTTTACCTTTAGCGTTCAACACCCTGTTATTACATCTTCATTTGAAAGTCTGCGAACGAGTGGTAAAAGAACTAGCTGGCTCGTCGATGACTATTTTAAAACAGGGAAACGAGTTGAGCCGTGGATTGATCAAGAAGTTATTAAATATCATCGTACAACTGAACAATATTTCACGTTATTACAAAAAGCAGGATTTACAATTACAAACTTAAAAGAAGCTTCACCAAATCGAAATTGTTTTCAGAGTGAAGAAGAATACGAACCCCGCTTACGTATTCCCCTCTTTCTATTATTTTCTTGTAAAAAATAAAAAAACGATGAATCACTCATCGTTTTTTTATTATCTCATCGCCTGAATAGCCTCTTTAACTATACGTCTTCCTCTTCCATGCGGGATACAGAGTGGTGTCCCAAATAACGGATCAGTACTTATTTGACACTCCATACGGAATACATCACGAACTAATTTCTGGTCAACAACTTCTTCTGGCTTACCTTGCGCATATATTTGTTTATCTTGAATGGCTACAATGTTGTCTGCATAACGGCATGCCAAATTCAAATCGTGCAATACCATAACAATCGTTCTTTGCTCTGTTTCGTTTAATTCAAATAATAAATCTAACACTTCAATTTGGTGAGTCATATCTAAATATGTAGTTGGCTCATCCAGTAAAATAATATCGGTATCTTGTGCGAGAGTCATTGCAATCCAAGCGCGTTGACGTTGCCCACCTGAAAGAGCATGAACATCACGCTCAGCAAATTCTGTCATACCCGTTGCAGCAAGCGCTTTTTGTACCATTTCCTCATCTTTTTCTGACCACTGCTTCAACCATGTTTGATATGGATATCGCCCTTGCTTTACAAGTTGCAATACTGTAAGTCCTTCCGGGGCTTGTGGTCCTTGCGGTAAGATTGCCATTTGACGAGCAATTTGCTTCGTTTGCATACTTTGAATCGCTTGATTATCTAATAAAATGTCACCGGATGTTGGCTTTAATAATCTAGCTAGTGAACGTAATAAAGTTGATTTTCCACAACCGTTAGAACCGATAAAGATTGTAATTTCCCCTTTTGGAATTTCTAAATTCAACTCATCAATAATAATTGTTTCACCATAAGACAGCGTCAAGCGTTTCGTCTCCAATGCTTTTTGCATATTCATCTCCCTTTATGAATTCCCATTTTTATAAAGTAAATAAAATACTGCGCACCAATCGCTGATGTAAACACACCTGCTGGAATTTGTAGTAACGTAAAGAATGTATGTCCAATTAAATCCACGACAAGTACTCAATCTATAGCCACAAGTAAACGCCTTGGCAGACGCACATTTTGAATAATAATCTGTTCATTAGCACCATTAAAATGATACGTTTTTAGTGTATTTCAACTTAATTCTCGTTGTCAATGATAATGAGAATTACTTTCATTTCCTTCTATTAATAATTAATCGCTTCGAACTTACTACTCGGTTACATTAAAAAACGCTTTATTAAATAACATTCTCTAACTAGCCCCCTCTTCTTGGGGCTAGTTGTTTTTCTTTCACTGAAATGTCACATTATTTCATTTTGTATTTTTATTCCCAATATGTTATATTATAAAAGTAAATAAAATGTATTTTCTTTATACCGGAATAGATATTTTAATCTAAATTTTCTGATTAATCACTATTTTATTTTCTTTTAGAATTCAAATACTACATTTGAAAACGCTTATTATATAGTTTTCAGGGAAAAATACAATAACGGTTGAAGAAAAAATGAATTATTTTAGAAATTTTCTTTCTATTTCCATATAATTCTATTGACTTCTAAATATTTTGTAAATTAAAATGATTACATAAATATCCGTTATACAGGATTAGGGGGAAACAAAAATGGATGCAGCTTTAAAATTAGAAAAAGCTGGAGAGCAACAATCACCAAAGAAACATCCACCAGGGTTGTATTTGTTGTTCTTAACAGAAATGTGGGAAAGATTTAGTTATTATGGAATGCGCGGCCTTTTAGTTCTTTATTTAACAACTGCTGCTGTTAGTGGCGGGTTAGGATTTGATAAGGCAGTCGCAGTGCAATTATATGGTACTTTTACAGCGGCAGTATATTTCATGCCAATTATAGGCGGATGGCTAACTGATCATTATATTACAAGACGTCATGCCATTACTCTCGGCGGAATTATTATGGCCATCGGTAACTTTGTACTATTCTCAATGAATACAAAGACAGGACTATTCCTTGGATTAATACTATTAGTTATTGGTAATGGATTCTTCAAACCAAATATTTCTACACTGTTAGGTGAATTGTATGGTGAAAATGATTCACGTCGTGACAGTGCATTTACTATCTTCTATATGGGTATTAACGTAGGTGCTTTCTTCGCTCCACTTATTTGTGGATTTTTAGCAGAAGATTTCTTTAAAACAAGCGTTGATGGCGTTATTGTTATGGGATATAAATACGGATTCTTAGCAGCTTGTATCGGTATGATTATTGGACAAATTGTTTTCAACTTATTAGCTCCTCGTTACCTTGGTAAAGCAGGAACAACAGTTGTTGGTAAAAAATCAAAAAATCAACCTACAATCGAAAAGAAACCTTTAACAAAACAAGAGAAAAATCGCACTTGGGCAATTGTAATTTTAACTTGTTTCGTAGTATTCTTCTGGGCAGGATTTGAACAAGCTGGTAGTTCTCTAACACTTTATACAAATAAATTTGTTGATCGCACAATTTTCGGTTGGGAAGTTCCAACATCTTGGTTCCAATCAGTTAACCCAGCATTCATCGTACTACTGGCACCATTCGTATCTATGCTATGGTTAAAACTTTCTAAAACAAAACGCGGTGATTTAAAAGTGCCAACAAAAATGGCATTAGGTATGATTTTACTAGGTATAGGTTACCTTGTTTTAACATTAGCAGTTCTAAAAACTGGAAGTAATGAAGCAGATATAACTGTAAAAGCAAACTTATTATTCATCGTTATCACTTATCTCTTCCATACAATTGGTGAGTTATTCTTATCACCAATCGGTCTATCAATGGTAAGTGCCATCGCTCCTGTAAAATTAGCATCATTACTAATGGGGGTATGGTTAGCTGGTACGGGTATGGCTAACTGGTTAGCAGGTAAACTTGCTTCCTTTACACAATCATTAGGATACCTTGAAGTATTTGCAAGTATCGGTATTATCGTTATCGTCTTAGGACTTGTACTCCTTCTCTTCTCTAAAAAAGTTGCGAGTATGATGGAATAACGCACAAAAAGACGCTTCTACTAGTAGAAGCGTCTTTTCTATTACTTCTCCTCTAAAGCCGTCACATCCACGTGAACACTTTCTTCAGGATTAGATACATCATACACTTGAGCAATTCCATTCTGCTCGTCACAGCTCTCAATCCATACTGGTACTCCCTCATATGTAACATCAATTCTACTTGAAGAAGATAATATCTGTTTCACACGTTTTACATCCATACTGTTATTCCTCCTTTTACTTATTGCACTCCTTTCTATCTTTTCATTTCCCTTTGGAATATATTCCGTAAAGTAACACTTTGATCGGTAGCCTTTTCCCCCACGTACTAATATTTACTCTCTCAAGCGTTACCATTATTATTTACTTCAAATAAAAAAAGACGTATATTTCACACGTCTTTTTTCCATAATATTCAAAAATTAAGAAAATAATGTTTTTACTACTTCACTTACTTTATCGTTATGAATTTGATAATACACTTCTAACCCGCGTCTCTCAAAGCGCACTACTTTATTTTGCTTTAGTTTCGTTAAATGCTGTGAAACAGTTGATTGTGGGATTTCTAATACCTCTTGTAATTGTGTTACATTACATGTTCCACGTTGCATTAGTTCCATTACTAGACGTAGACGAAGTGGATGAGCTAATGCTCTTAACATCTGTACGTCTTCTTCTGAAATACGACAGTCAAATTGATTTTGGTTCATAAAGTTCCCCTCATTTTCGTTTTTATTTTCTTATTATTTATTTATATATCTGTTCTTATATTTCCTGTTACGACATAACTTTATCAACCTATAATGCTGAAAAATTTTTCCTCCTTTTATCAGCACACAGTTCTGGAAAAAATCCCTGCTGATTTTGAATATTATACTATATGATATAAAGAAAAAGCAAAACAAAGGGATAGTAGTACTTTGCTTGCAAATGTTGATTTATCAGCCTTTTTGTTATATTTTCACCTTACTGAAATGTACAGTAATGATATTGTAAAATACCGTCCATAATTGATAACCTATCGTAAAGTAATTTGACCATATTTAACCTCTTTGTTACGATAAAAAGGAAATTTAAGTAAGGAGGAGGATGTAATATTAAAAAGTGGTTTATTGTTATTTTCATTAGTATTGCAATTGGCTGGACTATTATCCATAACTTCCTATTAGACAAAAAAGAAGATATAAATTCAGAATCAAACATTCCCATTGGAACTGAAATTGGTAATATCGCCCCTAATTTCCTCCTAGAAACAACAAATGGTCAAGAAGTTCATCTTACAGACTATAGAGGAAAAAAAGTAATATTAAACTTTTGGGCAAGTTGGTGTGGTCCATGCAAAATAGAAATGCCTGATATGGAAAAGTTTTATCATGATACAAAGGATAAAGGGATTGAAATTGTCGCTGTAAATGCCACAGCTACTGAAAAAGATCCGAGTAATGTAAAACAATTTCTTAAAGAAAACAAATACACTTTCCCCGTCCTATTAGATCAGAAAGGACAAGCAGGTGCCGCATATCAAATCATCAGCATTCCAACATCTTTTATTATTGATACAAAAGGTGTCATTCAATATAAGCATGTAGGACCAATGACATATGAAAAAATGAAAGAATATGCAAATAATTTATAAAAGCGTACTCAAATCGATTTGAGTACGCTTTTTGTCTACTTTATGAACAAAATTTTACTTTTAACACTATTATGGAATAATTATACTTTTTTACGTTGACAATAGTGTTGAAGGAGAATATACTAAGCATGTAAGTTGATTGTGAATAGTTTCACAAATAATGTGAATTTCTTCACATATAATAGATAGGAGTTGTCATTATTATGAGTACTTGGACACAAATTTATGACCCATTAAACAATATTTGGTTATCTGCACTAATCGCAGCACTTCCAATTTTCTGCTTCATCATTTGTTTAGTGGGATTCAAAATGAAAGGTTACATCGCTGGTCTTTACAGTGTAATTATTGCTATTATCCTTGCAATATTTGTTTATAAAATGCCTGCAACTGCAGCAGTAGCATCTGCCGGATTCGGGGTTTTATCTGGATTTTATCCAATTTGTACTATCGTTATCGCAGCTATCTTCCTTTACAAATTAACTGTTAAAACAGAACAATTCAATGTCATTCGTGATAGCATTTCAAGTATTACAAATGATCAACGTTTACAAGTATTATTAATCGCTTATTCTTTCGGTGCTTTCTTAGAAGGCGCAGCTGGTTTCGGTGTTCCAGTTGCTATTACAGCTGCATTACTTGTAGGTATGGGCTTTAATCCATTAAAAGCAGCAGGTATTTGCTTAGTAGCTAATATCGCTGGTGGTGCTATGGGTGCTATGGGTATTCCAGTTACAGTACCTGCACAATTAACTGGGCTAGATGCATTAACTGTCGGTCGTCAAGCAGTTTACATTTTGCCATTCATTAGCGTTATTTTACCGTTCTTACTTGTTTCAATGGTCGATGGAATTAAAGGTATTAAAGAAACTTGGCAAGGTATTCTTGTAAGTGGTGTTTCTTTCGCAATTACTCAGTTCCTTGTAACTTACTTCTTAGGCGCTGAACTTACTAATATTTTCGCAGCAGTCGTAAGTATGGTCGCTCTTGCATTATTCTTACGTGTTTGGCAACCAAAATCTTCTGCTAAAGAAGAAAAACAAGAAGAAAAAGAATCTCATACATTCAATCAAATTTTATATGCTTGGTCTCCATTCGTATTCTTAACTGCATTTGTAACAATCTTTAATTTAAAACCAATTAAAGCTTTATTTGCTCCGAATGGTCCATTGGCAAACTTAGTATTTAACATTCAATTCCCTGGTCTTCATAATCAAGTTATAAAAACTGCACCAATCACAAAAGCTGATACACCTTTCGCAGCTATTTTCAAACTAGATGTATTCTCTTCTACAACTACTGCGATTGTATTAGCAATTATCGTTTCACTTATCGTCTACCGTGTAAACGGCAAAATGATCAAAGAATTAATGATTGAAACAATAAAAGAATTAAAAGTTCCAGTATATACAATTTGTAGCGTTATCGCTTTAGCTTATGTAGAGAACTACTCTGGTATGTCATCTACACTTGGACTTGCATTCTCTTCTACTGGAAATGCATTCCCTATTCTTTCTCCCATCTTAGGATGGATTGGCGTATTCATTACAGGTTCAGTAGTATCTAGTGGTTCACTATTCGCACCACTTCAAGCAGTAACTGCAGACCAATTAAACATCGTTCCATCTACTCTCGTTTCATTAAACGTAGTTGGTGGTACAATAGCAAAAATGGTTTCACCACAATCTGTAGCAGTTGCTTGTGCGGCAGTTGGACTAGTTGGTAAAGAATCTGCTCTATTTAAAATAGTGATGAAATATAGTTTAATCTTCTTAGCTATTATTAGCTTACTTCAATTAAATTCTGTATTTAATATCTTTTAAAAATAAAACACCGATCCAAACGGATCGGTGTTTTTTACATTACATTTTTTTATCCCGCATTAACGGGCAGTAAGACTCCCACCCAAAGGTCGGATGGAGCAAAGAAGTTAGGCGGGAGATCAACTGCCCGTAAACGCCCGATTGGTTCAACTAATAATCAGTGGAGGGATGAACAACCCCCCCCACTGATTAAAGTTTCACTTTATTCTTTAATAAAGAAGCTCCAGCAATTTCAGGATGCGTCATTTCATATGGATCCAAAATAATATCCAATTCTTCAGCTGTCAGTACACCATGTTCTAAACATAACTCCCTAACAGATTTTCCTGTTTCAATTGCTTCACGTGCAATACGAGATGCTGCTTCATAGCCAATATGAGGATTAACCGCTGTAATAATCCCAACACTTTTCTCAACATATTGCTTCAGCAACTCTTCATTCGCTGTAATTCCTTTAATACAATATTCACGGAATACACGGAATCCGTTATTCATAATACTGATAGATTGAATTAAATTAAATACAAGTACAGGCTCCATTACGTTTAACTCTAATTGTCCTGCTTCTGACGCTAAGCAAATTGTATGATCGTTTCCGATTACTTGGAAAGCGACTTGGTTAATTACTTCTGCCATAACTGGATTTACTTTACCTGGCATAATAGATGAACCCGGCTGACGAGCTGGTAATTGAATCTCAGCCAATCCAACACGTGGACCAGATGCCATAATGCGAAGATCGTTTGCAATTTTAGACATATTCATCATACATACTTTTAGCGCTGCAGATACTTCTGTGTATGCATCTGTATTTTGCGTTGCATCAACCAAGTGCTCTGCACCAACAAGTGGGAATCCACTAAATGTTCGTAAATGTTTTACCACTTGTTCAATGTAAGTAGGATTTGCATTTAATCCTGTGCCAACAGCTGTCGCTCCCATATTCACTTCATATAAATGTTGACGAGACTGTTTAATTCTTTTTATATCACGCTCAAGCACTCGGCTATACGCTTCAAATTCTTGTCCCAGACGAATTGGAACTGCATCTTGCAAATGTGTACGCCCCATTTTAATTACGTGATCAAACTCTTTTGCCTTATCACGAAAAGCAGAATGAAGTTCTTCCATTGTAACAAGTAGTTCTTTTAGCATCATAAGAGTTGCAATATGAATCCCCGTTGGGAACGCATCATTTGTCGATTGTGCCATATTCACATGGGTATTTGGGCTAATTTTCTTATACTCACCTTTTTCATATCCCATGCGCTCTAGCGCTCTGTTAGCAATGACTTCATTTGTATTCATATTAATTGAAGTCCCTGCCCCGCCCTGAATCGGATCTACGATAAACTGATCATGGAACTTTCCATCAACAATCTCTTGTGCAGCTTCTGCAATTTCTTGTCCGATATCTTTAGCTAAATATCCTGTGTCCATATTTGCGAGTGCCGCCGCTTTTTTCACAATTGCCATCGCTGTAATGAGTGACGGATGAATGCGATACCCTGTAATCGGAAAGTTCTCTACAGCACGTAACGTTTGTACGCCGTAATAAGCTACATTCGGTACTTCCTTTTCACCTAAAAAATCTTTTTCGATACGTATATCCTTCGTTGCTATCATTTTTCATCACCTATACTTTTCATTCTAAATCCTTATTTGAAAATTCCCCCTATAAAAATACGAGTATTATAAGAAGAATTCTTCATCATCCACCTTCACTATATAGCACCTTTTTTGAAAGCGCAAACATTTAATTTTCTATATATCCCTTTTATTAAAGGCTACATGATAGAAAGCCCATTCATTCCTCTATTTTCTTTATTTCCACTCGCTTAATTTGATGCATATCCTTTTCAAGAACTTTGAACTGAATGCCATGTTTCTCAATAATGTCCCCCTCAGCAACGATTTGCTTTTGCATCATAATCCAACCACCAATTGTATCAACATCATCCGCGACTAGATGTATACCAAATAAATCATTTACTTCGCTAATAAGTACTTTCCCCTCTACGATTTTACATACTTCACTTATATGTTCTATAGGTGGAGCCTCATCTTCATCGTATTCATCTCGGATTTCTCCAACAATTTCCTCTAAGATATCTTCTAGTGTGACAATCCCTGCTGTACCACCATATTCATCATATAATACAGCTAATGGTATTCGCCTTCTTTGCATTTGTAATAATAAATCATGAATCGGGATATTTTCTAACACTTCAATAACCGGCCGTGTATACGGTGTAATTGAGCACTCTTCATCTCGATTCCCATCCATATAACGAATAAATAAGTCCTTTACATTAACCATCCCAATAATTTCATCTTTATCTTCACCAAGTACAGGATATCTCGTGTACTTTTCTTGTGCGATTACTTTAATATGTGTCTCAAATGGCTCATCCTCATATAGACCAACAACTTCAGTACGAGGTACCATAATTTCCTTTGCTACTCTATTATCGAATTCAAAGATGTTATTTACATATTTAAATTCTGTTTGATTAATCTCACCACTCTCATAACTTTCAGATAAGATTAATCTTAGTTCCTCTTCTGAATGCGCTACTTCATGTTCAGAAGCAGGATGTAAGCCAAATAAGCCTGTCACAAGTCGGGCCGAGCCATTTAAAGTCCATATAAATGGATACATAACCCGGTAAAAATAAATAAGCGGTTGTGCTAATAATAAACTAACTTGCTCTGCTTTTTGGATAGCGAACGTCTTTGGAGCAAGTTCACCAATGACAACATGTAAAAATGTAATAACTGCAAATGCAATAATAAATGAAATCGTACTTGCAATTGCGGAAGATAGATGCATTTTAAAAAACAGTGGTTCAAGTAAATGTTTAATCGTCGGCTCTCCTAACCACCCAAGCCCTAAAGCAGTAATCGTAATACCTAGCTGACATGCCGATAAATATTCATCTAAATTTGAAGTTACTTTTTTAGCTGCTAATGCTCCTCGTCTTTTTTCAATAACAAGTTGATCGATACGACTGCTACGTACCTTTATAATTGCAAATTCTATAGCAACAAAGAAACCTGTTAATGCTATAAGAATAGCTACCATCAATAATTTTAAAATATCCACGTATGTCCTTTAGCTTTCTTAGCTAAAGTTACACCTCCTTTAAAAAAGAAGTTTCACTTTAGTTTCTTCATTTACTTGAAAGCAACCCCATATAAAATTCACCAATTTTCAGCTTTCATACAGTTCTAATGGTAAACTGTCGGGGTCTTGGAAAAAGACGAATTTTTTTCCCGTTATTTCATCAACACGTATCAATTCTGTCTCAACCCCGCATTGATTTAAATGTTTAACAGCTTCTTCTATATCAGTAACAGCAAAGGCTAAATGTCTAAGTCCAGCGGCCTCTGGAAAGCTTTGACGCTTCGGTGGACTTTGGAATGAAAATAATTCAATTTGATACTCTTCTCCTACACATAAATCTAACTTATAAGAATTTCGTTCCTTTCTGTATACTTCATTTATCGCTTTAAAACCTAATATTCTCGTATAAAAATCCTTTGACACTTCATAATTTGAACAAATAATTGCAACGTGATGTACTCTACATATGTTCATGATTCTTTTATTCCTCTCTTTACTAAACATGCATATTCTCCCTTTAATTGAAAAACATATATATCAGAATATCTCTTTTAGGGGGCTTATTATGAAATTTATCACTTTTTTCGTCGGACTTATCGTTATTTTTTTCCTTGCCTATATTGCTAGTAACAATAAAAAACATATTAAATTCAAACCAATTTTCATCATGCTTATTATACAGTTAATTTTAACCTATTTATTATTAAATACAGAAATCGGCCTCGTACTTATTACGATAATTTCTAATTTATTTACAAAGTTACTCGACTACGCTGCATCCGGTATAAACTTTGTATTTGGCGGTCTTGCAAACAAAGGAGAAATGCCATTTTTCCTTAACGTGTTATTACCGATTGTCTTTATTTCCGTCTTAATTGGTATATTACAACATTTCAAAATACTGCCATTCTTTATTCATTGGATTGGTTTCTTTCTCAGTAAAATAAATGGTCTTGGGAAATTAGAATCTTACAATGCCATCGCTTCTGCTATTGTCGGTCAATCAGAAGTTTTTATTACGGTAAAAAAACAATTAGCTCAAATCCCAAAACATCGACTTTATACACTTTGCGCCTCTGCTATGTCCACAGTATCTATGTCCATTGTCGGTGCCTATATGACGATGATTGAACCAAAATATGTAGTAACCGCACTCGTTCTCAATTTATTTAGCGGTTTTATTATCGTACTCATTATTAACCCCTATGACGTTAACGATGATGAAGATATTTTGGAAATAAAAGGTGAAAAGCAAAGCTTTTTTGAAATGCTTGGAGAATACATCCTCGATGGTTTTCGCGTAGCAATTGTCGTCGGCGCTATGCTTATTGGATTCGTCGCATTAATGAGTTGCATTAATGACCTATTCCTCGTTATATTCGGCATTACTTTCCAACAACTAATAGGTTATGTATTCGCTCCAATCGCATTCCTTATCGGCGTACCAAGTTCTGAAATTGTCATAGCTGGTAGCATTATGGCAACTAAACTTGTAACAAATGAATTCGTAGCAATGATGGATCTTAGCAAAATTTCCAGTACTCTCTCTATCCGTACAGTTGGTATTATTTCTGTCTTCCTCGTTTCTTTTGCCAACTTCTCTTCCATTGGAATTATCTCAGGTGCGGTAAAAGGATTAAACGAAGAACAAGGAAATGTCGTTGCCCGATTTGGTCTAAAATTATTATACGGAGCTACTCTTGTTAGTATTTTATCTGCGATTATTGTAAGTATTATGCTGTAATTAGGTAAAATTTTATCATTTTCTTATTCTTATCTTTTGTATACAATAACGAATAGGTGTCTTATAAATAATCAAGACATCTATTTTTTATACATGTACAATCCCTTTTATTTAGCGTACAATATTTTTTTATGTGTTTTAATACGCTTCTAGATGTATACACTTTGATTGTTTTAAAGGAGAAAAAATGATGAAATCCGACATGAACAAAGAAACTCGAGCCACAAAAGGACGTTCAAAGAAAAAACGCCTACTTTGGTTCATTCTTATTCCATTACTTATTGTAGCAATGGGAGCAGGAGGTTACTCCTTCCACATATATAGTAAAGCAAAATCTGTCTTAAGCAACGCCTATTCTGAATTGGGCCGAGGAGATAAATCCAGCAAACGTGAAAAAGCTGTTAAACCTATGACTGACAATATTTCTGTTCTTATCATGGGTGTAGATGAAAGTGATATCAGGGAAAAAGATTACGGAAAAGCAACTCGTACGGACGCTTTATTACTTGCAACAATTAATAAAAATGATAAATCCGTTAAACTTGTCAGCATTCCACGTGACTCACGTGTTTACATTAAATCACGTGATAAATATGATAAAATTACACATGCACACGTATTTGGTGGTGTAGACAGTACAATTGATACAGTGGAAAATTTTTTAGATGTCCCAGTGGATTACTATGTAAAATTTAATTTCAAATCCTTTATCAATATTGTTGATTCCCTTGGAGGTATTACTGTCGACGTTCCAGTTGAGTTCACAGAACAAAATAGTAGCGACGAAGCAAATGCTATTCACCTCAAAAAAGGACGCCAACATTTAAATGGAGAAGAAGCACTTGCACTAGCTAGAACTCGTCATATTGATAGTGATTATATGCGTGGTCAACGACAACAACTTGTTTTGGAAGCTATTGCCGAAAAAGCACTATCGCTCAATTCCATTAATAAAATCGGAAGCTTATTAGATGCTGTCGATAACGACTTAAAAACAAATTTAGCTTTTGATGATATGATGGCTATTGCCAAAAATTCAATGGATTCAAAATTAAAAATAGATAAGCTACAAGTAGAAGGTACTGATAAATATATAGGTGGTATTTATTATTACGTTCCGAACGAAAAAAGCGTTCAGGATATATCGACAACACTACAAGAACATCTTGGTGTTACGAATAAAAATGAGCATAAAAAATTATAATAAAAAGGCTGCTAGATTTTTCTAAGCAGCCTTTTTATTATAACTTTCAACATATTTCGCATGCATATTGTGACAAAAAGAGACAATTATTACAACAGTGTAACGTTTTTTATGAAAACATTACACACACAGTAAAAATAATAGTATACTAGTACATACATAATGTTATTTTCATCATTTTTATACAAAAAATGTAATACATATATTTATACATAAATTTCTGGGGGGAAATAAATGAAGCTAAGCAAAATACTAATCGGCTCCGCTATTGCTGGTGGCATATTACTTTGTGTAGGTGGCGTTGGTGGATATCAATATGTATCCAAACTAAATAATCAATTAGATACAACTGCACTACCAAACACTACATTTGAAGGTATTTCTCTTGATGGAAAAAATAAAGCAGATATACAAGAAATTGTTAATCAAAAGGTGAATGAATTAAATCAAAAATCTCTTAACTACTCATTCCAAAACGATAAACAAACTTACACATGGAAAGATTTAGGGATCGATTATAAAGAGAAAGATATTGTCGACAAAATCTTTAAAGAACAAGAAGGAACCGTAATGAATCGTTACAAAATGCGCAAGCAAGCTGAAAATGGGGAAATAAAACGCGACTATAAATTAACACCACAATTAAATACAACAGCTTATGAAGCCTTTATAAAAGATAAATATAATGAAACATTAAAAAATCCTGTTAATGCAGAATTAAGTGTGGAAGGTTCAACAGTAAATATTAGTCAAAGTCAAAATGGGGAAAAAATTGATAAAGGAAAATTAACTGATTTAACGAAGCAAGCTATTACTACTGGTAAATCAGATGTTTTATTACCGGTTACACTAATAAAACCAGAACGGTCTACAGAAGATATACAGAAAATGGGGATTAAAGAAGTCATTGCTGAATATTCTACTCCAATGGCTGGCCGTAATGGAAGTCAATCTTTTAACGTAAATAAGTCAGCTAATACTTTAAGTGGAGCTATTGTAGCACCTGATGAAACATTTAGTTTTAACGGACGCGTTGGCGTAACTGATGCTGCACATGGGTATAAATCCGCAGCTGTATACTTGCAAGGTAAAGTTATACAAAGTGCTGGCGGGGGAGTTTGCCAAGTAAGTAGCACATTATATAGCGCAGCTTTAAGAGCTGACTTAGGAATTGTAGCTCGAAGCAACCATTCTATGCCTGTACATTACTTACCACTTGGCCAAGATGCAGCAGTGGCAGATTATGGACCTGATTTAAAATTTAAAAACAATACTGGGAATTATATTTACATTCAAGCCTTTTCAAATGGAGGTAGTATTACTGCACGCATTTTCGGTACAGCTACTGGGAAAGATGTGGACGTTTCTTCTAAAGTGATTAGTGAGACTGGCGATAAAATTACGGCTGTGACATATAAAAAAGTAACACAAAACGGTGAAGTAATCTCAAATGGACAAATTTCAAAAAGCGTATATAAAAAGACGTGATTACTCACGCCTTTTTCTTTTGCAATAATAGTAAAAAAGTTTCAAGATGGTCTTTCGTTTCTTCTAAAGACCACATACGATTTCCTTGCTTCGCAGCTAATACGCATGCTGCTTCCCACTCGTTCTTTTTCTTCATATTTACTAATTCATCGCGTAATTTCAAAACAATTTCTTCTTCTTCTTGATCTAGAAACTCTTCCATCACACTTACTATTTCATTCTCATGGATGCTTAACGTACAATACGATTTGAGAAAATATTGTAATGTCGTATACATGTTTACTCCCCCTTCTTATTTGTCAGATGGATAAGAAGTAACAATCTTAAATCCTAATTCTCCTGACTTATCTCTCGCTAAAACAGTAACAGTTTTTACTAACTTGTCTTTTACATTCATATTTTTCTTTATTACCGTTTTTCCAACCGGGAATGAATGAGTTGTATTTAATACAAGACGAGCCTCTTTAGAATTTTTCAACCAGTCCTGAATTTCCTTATCGTGTTGCTTCAAACTATCTTTTACAGCTTTCGTCGCTGTTTCTTTATCGTAGTATGTACTTGCTGCTGATACTTTATCTGTCTTCAAACGATTCTTCAAATCCTCTTCTGATTTGCCTACATGCCTTTCAATCGTATGACCATTTTTAGGTGGCCCTTCCATTTCATCTAAAATATTATCACTAATTTTCTCTACTGACGTAGCTTGATTCCCTGTTTGTTTCTCTGTTTTTTGTTCTTTTCCTGCACATCCACTTAAGATCAGCATGAATGCCAATAAACTACTCAAGAAAAGACTGCTTATTCGTTTCATCATATCACCTCTTCCATGATTATTATCGTAACTTCATTAAAAGTCAATTTCGCATAGAAAAAACATGCAAATTTTAAATATCTACACTTATTTCTATACATACTAAACCACATCTTTACTACACAATTGTACTTTTTTACAATTTCTCATTCATTTTCTAAACTCACTGGCCTAATTTCATCAAATCCAACGTTTTTGCACTTTTTTAAAATATACCCCACTAAATTTCAAATTATTTCCCGAAAAAAATCTACCCTACACACACTCGATAATCCCTTTATTCAAAGGATTTATTCAAACTTTATAAAACCAATAAATATACCCCTCGTTTTATATACCCAATACCCTTATAAGGTATACTAGTGGTGTTTTATCAACAAATATCTATATTATGTAAATTTCCACTTGCCTATACTATAGAAATATGGTGTAATGCAAAAAAAAGATAAAGGATCTTATAACTATGGCAGAAACGATTCAAAACTTCTTAATGGAATATTACTCAATTGCAATACCACTTAGTCTCTTAATCAATGTTGTTATTAGCTTATTAGGGGTTATTCCAAGCATCTTTTTGACCGCTATTAACATACAGCTTTTCGGTTTAACTAACGGAACTATTATTTCAATCGTTGGCGAAGCGTTAGGAGCTATTATCTCGTTTTATATTTATCGCTTAGGCCTTCAAAAATTCACTCACAATAAAGTAAATAAGTACCCACAAGTAGAACGCCTCCTTTATGTAGAAGGTAAAGAAGCCTTCCTACTCGTTCTATCGTTTCGGTTGATACCTTTCATCCCATCAAGCATCGTCACTTTATTTGCAGCTCTAGGGAATATGTCATTACTCTCCTTCAGTATTGCCAGTACAATAGGTAAAATACCGGCCTTATTGATCGAAGTATATTCGGCATACCAAGTTATGAACGGAACAAATGAAGCGAAGTGGATTATAACAATTGCAGGTTGTATCGGATTGTTTTATTTGTGGAAAAAATGGAGAAAAAAATAAAGAAGGAGCATAGGCTCCTTCTTTATTTTTTGAAGTATATTCTATTAATACATATCTCTTACGAATAGAAGTATCTTAGTTTACACCAACAGCACTAAATGATTGCTTAACTGCTGTTACTTCAGCAGAATTCGCACCATATAAATCAGCTGCAGCTTGTACTAAGCCAGCACGAGCTTGACTAAATGTAGTAGATTGCGTGAAATACTGTGTATTTGCACGGTAATAAATTGCACCTAATTTATCTTTTCCAATACCATTTACAGTTACACCGTAATGTGTACCACCATTTGCTAATAAATAAGCTTCTTTATTAATAATACCACTGTTCGTATGAACTCCACCGTTATCACTTGAACCAGTGTAACGCTTAGAATAATGATCTGGATCACCATATTTCGTTGGATCGCTCATAGAGCGAAGTGCATCTCCTGCTTTACCAGGCGTGTAAATATCTTCACCAATCTCCCAATCTGGGTTACGGTTATCATAAAACTCTACTAATGTACCAAAAATATCAGAAACTGCTTCATTTAACGCTCCTGATTCATTTTGATAAATTAAATTTGAGCTATTTTCCGTAACAGCATGTGTTAATTCATGACCAATAACATCAATTCCACCAGATAATGAAGTAAATGTTACACCATCTCCATCACCATACACCATTTGCGAACCGTTCCAGAAGGCGTTATTATAGTTACTTCCATAATGAACCGTTGATTTCAATGGTGCACCGGCATCATTAATAGAGTTACGATTAAACGTATTTTTATAATAATCATACGTGATACCCGCATAGTAATGTGCATCTACTGCCGCTGCATCATATTTTGCATTGAAAACATTATCTGCATCTGCCCATAACGTTCCTGGTAATGTTGAACGGTTTTTCGCATCATATGTGAAAATCGTTGCTCCACGTGTATTATCTTGTAAGTAGTAAGATGACCCAGATAACGTTGTATTAAGCGACTTCGTATCACCTAACACTCCAATACCTGTTCCCACTTTATTCGTTCCTGTAACAGGCTTTACAACCGCTTTCGCATCCTGTTTAGGAGCATCTTGTTTAACTGGTGACTTATCATCATTGGTCACATGATCAATTGTATTGTATTTATTTAACACTTTTCCGCTTTCTGCTTCAATGAAATAGTAGTAGTTTCCTGGACTTGGATCTAAGAAGTTCAAGTTTACAACGTATGCATACGTTGTTTCTTCACCATTTTGATATACATATAAGTCCGCTTTTGGCTCCACTTCATACTTCGGTGTTACTCCTAAATCTTGTTGCGCGATTTCAATTGCTTTTGCGCCTTCAATCTTATTCTTATTTTTTAACTTGTCCTTCTTGTCCAAATCAGGCGCAACTGTTCCAGACAATACTTTTAAAGAACCATCCTTACTTACGTGAGCTACTTGAGTAGACCCCCATACAGGTACTCCCTCATAAACTTGTTGCATACGTACTACTGTTGAATCAGTTACAGAGTCTTTTTTCACTTGTTTCACTTTGAAAGAATCTTGAGCACTCTTTTCCCCTAGCTTATAATCACCTTTTGCCGCATTTAAGTAATCAAACACGACAGATTCCGCTTTATTTCCAGTTGCTCCAGTTAGATCACCAGAAATAAACTCAGGTGACTGCACTGTCTCGTTGTACTTCTTCGTAGAGAGCACATTTTTAGAATCTGCAAACGCAGAGCCTGTCCCTCCAAACGTTGTAACTGCCATTCCTGCCGCTAAAACTAATGCTAAACTCTTCTTTTTCATATAACCTTCCCCCTAATAAAAAATTTTTGAAAAAGAGTAATTTTATATTAGCATTATGTTTTCACTATTAATATACTAAAAATTCAATTAATTATTTTCTCAAGTTTTGTAGAATTTTAGGGAGCAAATATTGAGAAACCCCTTTCCGTTTGGAAAGGGGTTTCTTTATTATGAATTAATTTGTTGAACTGTTTTAGCCTGCTGACCAACGATATCCGGTTTACTACTATACTGATGTATTCCTCCCGCAACTGTAAGAGTCACTATAAACGCTAACACTCCAAATACCATCTTTTTCATTTTTAATCCCCCTTATTATCATTCATTAAATCAATAACTAACTTATAATATCGATTACTTTCTTCAAATCTCGATAAACTAGCAAAATGTTCTGCAAGTTCAACGTATACTTTCTTTAATTCTATTTTATTTCCTGCAGATTTATACAAAGGAATAGCCTCATTTTCCAAAAATACTTTATAATCTTTTGCTTCTTCAAAATATTTATATCTAAGAATTAAAAGCAAATATAACTTTGCATTAAATCTCTCTTCTTGTTTTGCTGCAACAATTCCCTTATCAATCCATTCCTTTGCCTCTTCTAATTCTTCTAATTTAATGCATACTAATGCCATTTCATATATTGTATCTAGATAGTTTAAATCTATTTGTCTTTGAAGTTGTAGACTATCCAAATAATATTTCTTCGCCTGCTGATATTTGCTTTTTTTATAATATATACTTCCCATATTACTTAAAGTAATAGCTAAAAGTACATCCTTATCCGCAAAAGATGTGGCCTCCCTCAATATACTCTCATACATTTTTAAAGCCTCTTCATACTGACCTTTTTCTGTATAACTTACCGCAATAAGTATCTGGCAATTAATTATATTTCTAAACTTATATTCACTGCGAAATCCTTCTAATGCTATATTCACAAAATGAATTGCAAGATGATGAATATCTAAATGAGTATATGCGAGCGCTATATTATAGTACATACCCGTTTCATGATACCCTTGTTCCTTGGCCATTACTTCTGTTTTTAATAAGTAGTCTAGTCCATCCTTCCATCTATACTGCAAACAACACAATAACCCTCTGCTATACATATATAACAACTTCTGAAATGGAGAGTACTTTTTGTATACTTTCTTCAATTTCTCTAATTCTTCTTCAAGTGCAGAAATATCCCTTTTCATAATTAAATAACGTGTATAAAGCAGTTTATAATAATTTATAATTTCAAAATCTAAAACATGCTGCATTTCACCTTGTAATTCTTCATATATGCGTTCTACCTGCTGCTTGTCCAAATGAATTAGTGCATTCAACCACTCATCCAACTTCACTTTCACATCTTCTTCTACATCTCTCAAATCCGTCACGGCAATTTCTAGTCTCGTGCAGAGCAATTGTAGAATCTCTTCTGATGCTTCTATCTTTCCATTTTCGATCTTACTTAAGTATGAGACAGAACAAATGCCCTGACATAATTCTTCTTGTGTCATTTTTTGCTGTAGCCGTTTATAAAAAACTTGCTTGCCTATTTTTTCTAATGTTTGTTGCATTGTCCTCCTCCATTCTCATTACCCCCATTACTCTAATAATACATAAAATCTAGAGAAATATAAATTGATAAATGTAAATTTTCTAAAAAATATGCATTATTTCATTTTTTTCTCTCTTGACTTCAAACCCATACTACTTCTTTGCTACGAAAGGGGGAAAATTGGTATACTATAACCAAATTACGGAGGTGTTTTCGCAATGAATCATTATAAAGACGATAGTTACGCCTTACATACAGATTTATATCAAATCAACATGGCTTATACATATTGGAAAGATGGTATTCATAATCGCCGTTCTGTTTTTGATTTATACTTTCGAAAGCTTCCATTTGAAAACGGCTATGCTGTTTTTGCTGGTCTTGAGAAAATTGTAGAGTACATAGAAAACTTCAGCTTTACCGAAAGCGATCTCGCTTATTTAGCAGAGCTACAATTTGAAGAAGACTTCCTTCATTATTTACAAAATATGAAATTCACTGGAACGGTTCGTAGTATGCAAGAAGGTGAAGTTGTTTTTAATAACGAACCTTTATTACGTGTTGATGCACCGCTCGGCGAGGCACAAATCATTGAAACCGCCCTCTTAAACATTGTAAATTACCAAACATTGATTGCTACAAAAGCCGCACGTATGAAGCACGCTGCAAATAATGATGAACTTTTAGAGTTTGGTACAAGGCGCGCTCATGAGTTCGATGCTGCTCTTTGGGGGACACGCGCTGCCTTTATTGGCGGGTTTTCTTCTACAAGTAACGTTCGGGCTGGAAAACGCTTCGGCATTCCTGTAGCTGGCACACATGCCCACTCTTTCGTTCAAGCATATCGCGATGAATATGTTGCGTTTAAAAAATATGCTGAAACACATAAAAAATGTGTATTTCTTGTCGATACATACGACACATTGAAATCCGGTGTCCCAAATGCGATTCGTGTTGCAAAAGAGTTCGGGGATCGTATCGATTTTTATGGTATTCGCCTTGATAGTGGTGATATGGCTTATTTATCAAAAGAAGCAAGAAAACTACTTGATGCAGCTGGATTTACAAACACAAAAATTATCGCTTCTAGTGATTTAGATGAATATACGATTATGCACTTGAAATCTCAAGGGGCAAAAATTGATGTATGGGGTGTTGGTACAAAACTAATCACCTCCTTTGAACAGCCAGCATTAGGCGCTGTCTACAAACTAGTTGCCATTGAAGATGCTGACGGAAAATTAAATGATACGATTAAGATTTCATCTAATCCTGAAAAAATTACAACTCCAGGACTTAAACGAATTTATCGTATTATCAATCGAGTTAACGATCATGCAGAGGGCGATTATATTGCTTTAGATTCTGAAGAACCCGGAAAAGAAGAACGTTTAAAAATGTTTCATCCTGTTCATACATATATAAGTAAATTCGTAACCAACTTTGAAGCACGCGAATTGCATAAAGACATTTTCGTTAACGGTAAAAGAGCGTATGAACTACCAAACATATTAGATATTCAAAGATATAATGAAAACAGTCTCGCACTATTTTGGGAAGAATATATGCGAACTTTAAATCCCGAAGAGTACCCTGTAGATTTAAGCCAAGAATGTTGGGATCATAAAATGGATTACATTCAAACTGTTCGAGAAAAGGTTGCGAAAAATATACAAAAATAAACAGAGAAGTTTCCCCCTTCTCTGTTTTCTTAACACCATATAAAATATATTAAAATAATACTTGTTATTGTTTTATCAAGATTCATTTTCAACAAAATAGCTAAGACTAAAAATAAGAGAGGGCGTAATCGCGCCCTCTCTTATTTTTATAAATCTTTCACTCTCAGTACACGCATTGCATTTAAAACTGCAAGTAATGTAACCCCAACATCTGAGAAGACCGCTTCCCACATTGTTGCAATACCAAATGCGCCAAGTAATAACACTACCCCTTTTATCCCTAATGCAAATATAATATTTTGCCATACAATACTACGTGTACGTTTTGCAATTTTTACAGCTGTTGCGATTTTTGAAGGTTCATCAGTCATAATAACGATATCAGCAGCTTCAATCGCCGCATCTGATCCTAAACCACCCATCGCAATACCAACGTCCGCTCGTGCTAATACTGGTGTATCGTTAATACCATCACCAACGAAAGCAACCTTTTCTTTCCCGTGTTTTGCTGCATCAATTTTTTCGATTTCTTCTACTTTTTGTTGTGGTAATAATTCTGCATGAACTTCGTCTAATCCTAATTCTTTCCCAACAGCTTCACCAACTGATTTTGCATCACCAGTTAACATAACCGTCTTCTTAATACCTAATTCTTTTAACTTTTGAATGGCTTGTTTTGAATCCTCTTTTACCTCATCAGAGATAACAATATAACCTGCATATTTACCATCTACAGCAACATGAACTAGTGTACCTACTGTATCTGGTTGCTTAAATGTAATGTTTTCTTTTCTCATTAATTTGGCATTACCTGCGAAAATTTCTTTTCCTTTTACTTTTACAACCGTACCATGACCAGAAATTTCACTATAGTCTTCAATGCTATTTTCATCGATTGATTTTCCATATGCAGTTCGAATAGATTGTGCAATCGGATGGTTTGAATACACTTCAGCAAACGCTGCATACTCTAAAAGTTCTTCACTTGTAGTACCTTCACTCGGCTCCATTTTTGTAACTTTAAAGACACCTTTTGTTAATGTTCCTGTTTTATCAAAAACGATATATTTCACATCATTCAATGCCTCTAAATAGTTACTTCCTTTTACTAAAATACCACTTTTAGATGCCCCACCAATACCTCCAAAGAAGCCAAGAGGAATGGATACAACTAGCGCACATGGACACGAGATAACTAAGAATACTAGTGCTCTATAAATCCAATCTGAGAACGTAGCACCTTCTAAAATAAGCGGTGGAATAAATGCCATGATCGCCGCTGTTATAACTACAACCGGAGTGTAATAACGTGCAAACTTCGTAATAAAGTTTTCTGTTGGTGCCTTTTTGCTACTTGCATTTTGTACTAAGTCTAAAATTTTCGATACGGTAGATTCACCGAACTCTTTTGTAACTTCAATTGTTAATACACCATTTTGGTTTACAAAACCACTTAATACATCATTACCAACTTCTACTTCACGCGGTACAGATTCACCTGTTAACGCTGAAGTATCCATCATTGATGTTCCCTCGATTACTTTTCCATCTAACGGTACTTTTTCACCTGGTTTCACGATAATATAATCGCCGATTTGTACATCTTCTGGTGATACTTGTTTCGTTTCATTTCCAACTTTCACATTTGCATAATCAGGACGAATATCCATTAATGAAGTAATTGATTTTCGAGAGCGATTTACTGCAATACTTTGGAACAATTCCCCTACTTGATAGAATAACATTACCGCAACTGCTTCTGGATATTGCTGAATTGCAAAGGCTCCTAAAGTTGCAATTGCCATTAAAAAGTTTTCATCAAACAATTGGCCGCGCGTTATGTTTCTTACCGCTCTCCAAACAATATCTCCACCAATTAATAAATACGCAAGGACGAATAATGGAATTGTTATCATTTGCGGTAATCCGGCTAACGCAGCAATCCCTGTCAAAATTCCACCGACTACTAATCGTCCTATCATCTTTTTCACATTTCCATCACCATGATCATGACCGTGATTGTGTCCCTTTTCCTCTTCACGAACAACTTTTACATCTGGTTCTAACTTTTGAACGACATTTTTTATATCCTGTACAGTCGATTCAAGTTCTCGTTTATTTGCAACTTCTACTCTTAATTTCTTTGACACGAAATCAACAGTTGCTTCTGAAACTGTTGGCATTTCTTTTACCTTCGTTTCAATCTTCATTGCACAATTCGCACAGTCTAAACCTTCTAATATAAATACTTCTTTTGCCGCTTTTGTTTTTTGCTCTTCTTGCACTTTAATGTGCGGCTCTAATTTTGTAACAAGTTGCTTCGCTTCCGTAACAACTTGATTTTCTTTATTTTGCGGTGTTTCTAAAAGCATCGTCTTTGTTGCGAAGTTTACAGAACAAGACGTTACTCCTTCTATATTCCCAACACCCTTTTCAATTTTCATTGCACAATTTGCACAATCTAAACCTTCTAGCATAAGTTTCTTTTTCACTAATGCTTCTGCCATCGTTCTCCCCCCTCACGTTTTTATTCTTCCTCGTTTACGTGTTCAAACGCTTGCTCGAAGATATGAATTACGTGCTGGTCAGCTAATGAATAATAAACAACCTTTCCCTCTTTACGGTTCTTCACAAGCTTCGCTTGTTTTAATACGCGAAGTTGATGCGAAATTGAGGATTGTGTCATTCCTAATAAATAAGCTAAATCACAAACGCACATTTCAGCTTCAAATAGCGCATGTAATATTCTCGTACGTGTACGGTCACCTAATACTTTAAACAATTCTGCTACTTTACTTAAACTTTCATCCGTCGGAATTGTTTCTTTTACTTGATCAATAACCTCTTCATGAATTACCGTTTGAGAACAAATTTCTTGTTGTGCTTCCACTTTATTTCCAGCCATCATAGCTCACCTCTTCAATTGAACATATGAACAATCATTCATATATCTTATACTTTCATTATATGAGCGCCTATTCATATGTGTCAATAAAATCTGCTATATTTTTTTGAACATTTCGTTCACATTTCAAAATAGGCATATAAATATTCTCCGCATTTGCTGTATTCTTCATACAAAAAGAGATATCCCATAAGCCGAGCTTTCAGCCAGCGTACATCCCTCTCTATTTACAGCAATACCATAACAAAAGATATGATATCAACGATTTTTCAGATATATCTATCGTAAATCAAAATATATCCACGATTCGACAAGGAATATCGATTTACCGACAAAGATTGATAATAGTAGCAACCTATATAAAAAAGAAGACTGTCCAAAATATCTTTTTGGACAGTCTTCTTTTATTCACTTCTTAACTTTCACTGCATCTACAATTAACGAAGCAAATCCTAGCTTGCCATCCTGATTCCTATGGTCAAAGCGTTTCGAGCGATAAATAAATCCTTTCTTTTCATCCCAATCACTGTAATGCAATTCCCCATTCTCATCACAGTACTCTAAAAGCTTCACTTGAAAACCTGCCGATTCAAACATGGATGTGATTGTTTTATAATTATGTACAATTTTATGACTTGCAGCCGGATGATCTACTGGGCCCGGTCCCCCTACTTGTACACCTCGCTGATATTCTTCATCAGGAAAAAACGCATCTGGAACCGCACAACGAATATAACCATCATCTTGTAAAAACTCATAGCATATTTTAGCTGCTTCTATGCCTTCCTCATACGATAAATGTTCCCATACATGTTCAGCTAAAATTGCTAATAAAGAATTCGGCTGAAATTTATTAATCCACATCTCTCTTTTTAATAAATTTAATTCTTCTTCATTCGTATGTAACCACCCTGGGTTATTATTATATCCCTCTGCTCCAACGACAACTTTCGTCTCCATCTTTACACCCCTTTTTCATATTCCGACATAAAAATTCGACAAAGTAACATTGGTATCCTTTATTTCCCCAAAAAGAAAAAGCCTTGCGCGCTCCCTAGACGCACAAGGCTTACTATCTTATATCCCTTTAATTAGCTTTTTCTAAACTATCTTGCGAACTTCCATCTTCTTTTAGATGACTGTGTTTTTTCGAATATACAAAGTATACAACTACTCCAAGTGCTAACCAAACACCAAAGTATATCCATGTCGTTAACGGTAAATTTACCATTAAGAATAGACAACATGCAACTGAAATAATCGGTAAGATCGGTACAAACGGTACCATAAATCCACGTTGTAATTTCGGATGCGTTTTGCGAAGAATGATAACAGTTACACCAACCATCGCGAATGTTAATAATGCTCCAATATTCGCTAAATTCGACAATTCTTTTAAATCGATAAATCCAGCAATTAAAGCACTACCAATTCCCGTTAACCAAACTGAAAATGTTGGCGCTTCTGTCTTCTTGTTAATTTTCGCGAAAGATTTTGGTAATAAACCGTCACGACTCATAGCGAAGAATACGCGTGTCGTAGCGTAGATGTATGCGAAAATTACAGCCATAATACCAATTACAGCTCCAATAGCAATTACACCAGCCACTTTATCTTGTCCTACAACTTCTAGTACATAAGCCATAGCTTCAGGTACATCTAATTCCTTGTAAGAAACCATACCTGTCATAACGAGACAAACTACAACATAAATGATTGTACAAATGACTAATGAAGCAATAATCCCAATCGGTAAATCTCGTTGCGGATTTTTTACTTCTTCAGCAGAAGTTGCTAATGCATCAAATCCTAAGAAAGCGAAGAATACTGCTGCTCCTCCGGCAAAGACTCCACTTAAGCCGTACGGTGCAAATGGTATCCAGTTTTCTGGTTTCACGTAGAATACACCAACTGCAATGAATAAAACAACAATACCAATTTTAATTAATACCATTATATTATTCACACGCTTACTTTCTTTTGTACCTCGTGATAATAACCAAGTTATAACCAATGTAACGATAACTGCGGGTAAGTTCACTATACCACCTTGCGCCGGAATCGTTAACAATGCTTTTGGAATTTCAAGTCCCAATCCACTTATTAAGTTATGGAAGTAACCTGTCCATCCACCAGCTACTGCGGCAGTCGTTACAACGTATACTGACAATAATGTCCATCCCATTAAATGAGCTACAAACTCGCCAATTGTCGCATAGGAATATGTGTACACACTACCTGAAACAGGAAGTGTAGATGCAACCTCTGCATAACATAAAGCTGCAAATCCACAAACAATTGCTGCAATCATGAATGAAAAAATAACCGCCGGACCAGCATCTCTTGCTGCTACTAATCCCGTTAATACTAGAACTCCTGTACCAATTATCGCACCAATCCCTAGCATTGTTAGGTCAAATGCCCCTAGCGTTTTCGTTAAAGTTTTACTTTTACTTTCCCCTAACAATTGCGTAACGGATTTCTTTTTAAATAGGTTGGCCACGATGTATGCCCCCTTTTACTAAGAAGAGCTAAGAGGTATTATCTCTTAGCTCTTATCATGTTGTATTATATATTGTTCGATTTTGTTTTGTATAATGCTTCTATTAGCAAGATACTGTTTCTGCTTCTAATAATTCTTTAGCACCTTTGTACTCTACACCATGAGCTTCTGCAACTGCTTCGAATGTTACAAAGCCATCTAATGTATTAATACCTTTTAGTAATGCAGAGTTGCCTAGGCAAGCTTCTTTGTAGCCTTTGTTAGCAATTTGTACTGCATATGGTACTGTTACGTTTGTTAATGCAAGAGTTGATGTACGTGGAACCGCACCTGGCATGTTTGCAACTGCATAATGAACAACGCCGTGTTTTTCGTAAGTTGGGTTATCATGAGTTGTAATACGGTCAGTTGTTTCGAAAATACCACCTTGGTCAATCGCGATATCTACAACAACAGAACCTGGTTCCATTGATTTAATCATTTCTTCTGTTACAAGTTTTGGCGCTTTTGCACCTGGGATTAATACTGCACCGATTACAAGATCAGACTCTTTTACAGCTTCTGCAATATTGTAAGGATTAGACATTAAAGTTTTTACTTGGTTTCCGAAAATGTCATCTAATTGACGAAGACGTTCTGCACTTAAATCGATGATTGTTACATCCGCACCTAGTCCAACTGCAATTTTAGCAGCATTTGTACCAGCTTGTCCACCACCGATAATTGTTACTTTACCACGTTTAACCCCTGGAACACCTGCAAGTAAGATACCTTTACCGCCTTTGTTCTTCTCAAGGAATTGTGCACCGATTTGTGCAGCCATACGACCAGCTACTTCACTCATTGGTGCAAGTAATGGTAGAGAACGGTTTTCTAATTGTACTGTTTCGTATGCGATAGCAACGACTTTCTTTTCGATTAACGCTTTTGTTAATTCTGGTTCTGGAGCTAAGTGTAAGTATGTGAATAAGATTAAACCTTCGCTGAAGTGTTTGTATTCGCTTTCAATTGGTTCCTTAACTTTCATAACCATATCCATGTTCCAAGCTTCTTCAGCTGTATCAACAATTTTTGCTCCCGCTTCAACATACTCTGCATCTGTGAAACCAGATCCTAAACCTGCACCCTTTTGAATGAATACTTCGTGATTGTTACGAATTAAATGTACAACACCTGCTGGTGTCATTGCCACACGGTTTTCGTTGTTTTTAATTTCTGCTGGTACCCCAATACGCATAATGAAATGCCCCCTTATAATTAACAGAAAAAAGGAATTCTTTTTTCTTTTTTTAATAATTAATAACTTATGTCCTTATTCTAGCATAACTTAAAAGTTATGAAAACGCTAACATATCATTTTTTAAAAGTTTATATATTTAGAATAGTGTAAATATATAAAACATTGATTCTATTGGGTCTTTCGTACCATTTCATTATCTATCACTCTATTTTTATTATACCTACTTAAAATGCATAGTGATTATTTATTATTTGACAATAATTTAACGATGTAAAAAACTAAGCAATGACGTATACATATACACTTATTACTTTGTACAATACTTTAGAAATATATTCTTTTCACAAAAAAACAGCTACTAGCATTTAGCCAGCAGCTGGATAACTTATAAATAACTTTGAAAATAAATCTTCTGTCGTTTCTGTAATTTTATCAAACAAATCACTTTCTTCCGCTTCTTGTTCTTTTAACATCTTAATTGTTTCACGTGCGTCTTCAGGATAATCGGTAATGATGCCATCTACGTTTAACTTATAATATGCCTTTAAACTTTCCATATCGTTCACTGTCCATACGTAAATTGGCTTATTTAACTTCCTTGCTTCTTTTACTAATTTCTTATTTAACATATATTCTTCTGCTACATAAAAATCAGCCTTCACATTCTTTAAGTTAGCTCTACTTGCATAAAGTATATATCCTACTTTTATATCTGGATTTGCACGCTTAAACTCTTTAATAAGCGGGTAATGTAACGTTTGAATTACACATTGCTTCTCAAAGTCATTATCTTTAATCGTTTTTAATACTTTGTTTACAAAATCTTTCTCGCCCCCATGAAGCTTCACTTCAATATTGAGTTTAATTTTTCCCTTTGCCAGCTTAATAATCTCATCAAGTGTACTTATTTGCCCTGAAAATCCGTCTTGACTAAGAGTAAGCCGCCTTAACTCATCCATCGTTAAATCTGACACATGCACATTCGCATTGGCAAGACGTTTTAACTTCAAATCATGTATAACCGCTAGTTCACCGTCTTTTGTTTGTAATACATCTATTTCAGCGTAGTCTGCTTTTGCATCAATTGCACCCTGCACAGCTTCTTTCGTATTTTCTACACCTTTTGATATATATCCACGGTGCGCCATAATAATCGGTTCTTTATACGAATTTGAAATAAACGTTACAATGAAGGCAACGACCATTCCAGCAGTAATAATCCCCACAATATATACGCCAATAAATTTCCAACGATGTTTTTGGAAGAAACATTTATCTGCTTTCGTTTTTGAATAATCTAATCCTTCTTCTAGTAAAACATCTTCAACCGGAACCTTTTGCAAATACAATCGCGTAATCGCCATAATATAAAATGGCGTCACGATAAAACTAAATAAATACAATGTACTCGTTAAAAATACAGACATTGTTGATTCAGCTAATAATGCAAATGTTCCTTTCGGATTTGTAAATTCATAAACACCCCATAGACACAATAAATATATTCCTAAAAATACAACATACACAATTCCTATTGAAATGAAAAAACCTACTAAAAAGAATAGTACTTTAAAAAAGCTTTCTTTTACTAACGTTGCACTTTTACGTGCTGCCATGCGAAATGGCTTTTGCTCTAAAACGACAATAGGTAAAACAAAAATCCAGCGAAGGTTCAAATACGCAACTACAGCAAAGAACGTGTAATAACCAACTTGTCCCATCGTTGTCTTAAACAGTTCTCCTGTAATGAAGTTAGGAATTTGAATTTGAGGGATTAATGCCGTTTCATATCCCATATTTAAAAGAGGTAACAATACGACAGCATATAAAATAAATCCCGGTAAGCAATATGTGAAAAGAGTTGGCAAATACGTTACCGTTTTATACAAAATCGGCCGTAATTTCACCTTTTGTCTTTTATGAGCGAAGTACGAAATAATAATAAGCACTGCAAACTCTGTAAAAATAAGAAACAATGCTAGTATGGATAAAATTACAATCGCCAAAATTCCGTATGGTGTTTTCAAAAATGCTAATAACTCATCATTTGTCGCATTTGCATAACCACCAAAGTACAATAACTTATTAAAAATAATACCGAAGAGTGGGATAAACACAATCGCTGCTAACAATTTATAAACGAGTTGGAATGTTAACACATTCCAAAAAGCGAATTTTACTGTTTGAAAGGAATGTCTCATTACCCCTGGTATAGATAGTCTTTTACGGTGTTGCATATATTCCTCCACATTCTAAAACGATATTTGAGATGGATTCCACATTTCCAGTTCCAATCCATCTTTTTAATAATAATATATTCCGCTTAACATGAACACTCTTATACATACAATGAAAAAAAGTGATGGCCACTTCCCATCACTTTTTTCATTCCCTCTATTTTTTCTCTAGCCCCTGCCCGAATGCTTTTAAAAAGCTAAAACCAAATGTAATTGCTCTATTGATATCTGGATCTTTTAATACCTTAAAGAAATCCATTACCTTTGTTTTTTTTCCACTATTTAATTCATCCGTTGCAAATTGTAATCCAGTGACTAAACTAGATGCTATTTGTTTCGTTATTTCTGGGTCCACTGAAGACAACGCTTCTCCGGCTCCCATCATATTATTTAATGCGTTTTTTACTGGTTCACGATTTAATTGTTCAACAGCTATTTTTGAAACATCTTCTTTTGCAGCAAGTAAACTAATCGCCGCATCTAAAATCCCCGCTTTTTGTAGCTGCACTAACAACTGCATCGTCTCTTCTACTGCCTCACGATTATGAGCTAACTCTGTTAACAATTCATCTGCTAACTGTTGTTTCTGCTCTTCTTCTGTTACAACTTTCTTTTGAATTAACGTAATTTCTTTCGCCACTATCTCCGCCCCCTAATTTTGATCCACAAGTGATACGTATTGTTTTCTTTGCCACTTTTGCTGAATTTCAACACCATTTTGCGGATGACGTTTTTTGTCTCTTGGGTTTGAAGATGGTAATGGACGATTTCCTTTTTCACGTAATACGCGCAGTTTCACCATCGTTTGTTTATAAGCTGGTGTACATGTATAAATGTCTGTCGCTGTTCCTGTTAAAATATTAATAGCCTCTTCATTTACTGTCGCATGCATTGGTAAATATAACTCATTTCCAGTTACACGGTCTGTAACAAGCGCTTGTACTTTAATCTTTCCGAACGGCGATGCTAATTCTACAAGACCACCATCTTTCACATTGCGCTCTTTAGCAAGTTCAGGCGAAATCTCAACAAATACTTCAGACACTTTAGATAAAATTCCAGCCGACTTATTCGTCATATTCCCTTCATGGAAATGCTCTAACATACGGCCATTATTTAATAGTAAATCATACTCATCTGGCGCTACTACTGGCGGTACCCATTCATCTAGTGATAAACGTGCTAGTTTGTCTGGGAAGTTAAATCCGTCTACATATAATAGTGGTGTATCACTACCATCGTGGCTACCCCAGCATAAACTATTCCATCCTTCTAAACGATCATACGTTGCTTGTGAATATAACGGGGCAAGCGATGCAATTTCATCCATAATTTCACTTGGACTTTCATAGTTCCAGTCCCCGCCAAGTGCACGAGCTACTTTTTGTAAAATCCACCAATCCGGCTTAGAATCACCAAGTGGCTTCAATACTTCATACAACCTTTGAATACGGCGCTCTGTATTCGTAAACGTTCCTTCTTTTTCTAAGCTTGGTGCTGCTGGTAAAATAACATCAGCAAAACGAGCTGTTTTCGATAAGAACATATCTTGAACAACGAGGAAGTCTAAGTTCGCTAAAATATGTTGCACATGGTTAGCGTTCGAATCTACTAAAGCCATTTCTTCACCCATGACATACATACCACGCAATTTTCCTTCTTCTGCTGCAAGTAACATTGCAATATTATTTAACCCTGGTTCTTTCGGAATAGTAGTACCGTATGCTTTTTCAAATTTTGCACGATGCACATCATCTGAAACTGCTTGATAACCTGGAAGCCAGTTCGGTAATGTTGCCATATCACAAGCACCTTGTACGTTATTATGCCCGCGTAATGGATACGCACCTGCACCAGGACGACGATAGTTACCCGTAACGAGAAGTAAATTTGAAATTGCAGCTGAAGTTGTACTTCCTCCTGTATTTTGAGTTACACCCATTCCCCAAAGTACACAAGTACCATCTGCTTCATATACCATACGGGCCATCTCTTTCAGATTCTCTTTAGAAATCCCCGTAATTTCTTCTGTATAATCAATCGTATACTTTTCTAGCATTTTGCTATATTCATCAAAGTTTTTCACATTTTCAGCTAAGAATTTTTTATCATGCCAATCTTGATCAATAATATATTTCGTTATCCCAGCAAGCCATACATAATCCGTTCCTTGGCGCGGATGAATAAATAAATCCGCACGTTCTGCCATCTCATGTTTACGAAGGTCTGCTACAATTAGTTTTTGTTCATGTAATTTATGAGCACGTTTCACTCTCGTTGCAAGTACAGGATGTCCTTCTGTTGGATTTGCGCCAACAATAATAACAAGACCTGCCTCAGCAATATCTTTCACCGTCCCAGCATCTCCGCCCATACCGACAGTTTTAAATAAACCATCTGTCGCTGGGGACTGACAATAGCGTGAACAGTTATCTACATTATTTGTTCCATATATTTGACGAGCTAGTTTTTGCATAAGATAGTTTTCTTCATTTGTTACTTTAGAAGAAGAAATAAATCCAAATGCATCGCTACCATATTCTGATTTAATGTGCTGCATGTTAGATGCAACAACTTCAATAGCCTCTTCCCATGAAGCCTCAACAAACATATCCCCTTGGCGAATTAAAGGCTTTGTAATACGATCTTCACTGTTTACAAAGTCCCATCCAAATTTACCTTTTACGCATGTAGAAATACCATTTACTGGTGCATCTGATACAGGCTGTACTTTTAAAATTTGGCGGTCTTTCGTCCATACTTCAAACGAACAACCTACGCCACAAAATGTACAAACTGTTTTTGTTTTATTAATTTTCGTCTTACGCATTGCAGACTCTACTTCTGAAACAGCTAAAATACTACTATATCCTGGCTCTACATCTTTAACAAAATCAATCATTGGATCTAGTACATCTGGTTTTAAGCCAGTCATGAATCCAGCTTCTCCTAGCATTGTTTTCTCCATTAATGCATTACATGGACAAACTGTTACACATTGTCCACAGCTCACGCAAGATGAGTCATTTATACTCACGCCATTGTCCCAAATAACACGCGGACGATCTAAACTCCAATCAATTGATAAAGTTTCATTCACTTGTAAGTTTTGGCATACTTCTACGCACTGTCCACAAGCAATACATTGATTGGGATCGTACCGATAAAATGGATGGGACATATCCACTTCGCACGCGCTCACTTTCGGCTCATATGGATACTTTTGTTCTTCAATTCCCATCATATGTACCGTATTATGCACTTTACAGTTACCATTATTGTTATCGCATACTGTGCAGTACAATAAATGATTTTCTAATATACGATCCATTGCTTCAGTTTGTGCTTCTTTCGCACGTGTTGATTGTCTCTCAATATGCATACCATCTTCCAACTTCGTTGAACAAGCACGCATTAAACTTCCATTCACTTCTACAATACATGTATCACAAGTTTGAATAGGATCTACTTCTGGTACATGACAAATTTGAGGATGTTCTAAATTACTTTCGTTAAATAATTGGAGTATCGTCTTTTCACCTGATGCGAAAAATTCTTTACCATCAACGGTTACACGGACTTTCTGTTCTGTCATAGTTTCCCCTCTCCTTACAACTAACTGTACAACACAGTTATGAATCCGTTTTCAAAACTGCGTTGCTGTACATATTTTTGAAACGCCCTGTTGAAATACTTTCCTCTTGAAGTCGATTCTAGATGTTATAAGGTATAACTACGTAAGCTTATAAATGTCACTACTCTACAAATCTATTATATCGTAAATATACAATTATAACCAAAATAATCTGCTACCTTCTAGTGGATGCTTTTATTTTTTCGATGTTTTATGATAAATATGGAGAAAAATACATATAAAGGGGAATTTAATATGGAGCCTACTCAAGAAACGTACACAATTGTACGCTATCAATCTGGTACATTTTCAAAACAAACCGATGAGATTGTTACGGAATCTCCTATTACAATTAAATTAAATAGCGAAGAATACGTAACAGTCGTATGCACTCCTAATTATATTGAAGATATGGTAATCGGTTTTTTAATTTCAGAAGGAATTATTTCTTCTTATAAAGATATTGAAGAGTTATGGATTCAAAAAGAAAGCGGAATTGTCCATGTAAAATCATCAAAAATTAATCCGCTCTATCAAACTTTATATAATAAACGGTACGTAACTTCTTGTTGCGGAAAAAGTAGACAAGGTTTTGTTTTCGTCAATGATGCCGCAAAAGCCAAAAAGTTACATGATATACATATAACTATTACTCCGGAAGAATGTTTTCACCTAATGACTTCCTTACAGCAATCTTCAACTACATTTCGCCAAACGGGTGGTGTGCACAATACCGCTCTATGTGATCGAAAAAACATTCTTTTATCAAGAATGGATATCGGAAGACATAATGCGCTAGATAAAATATACGGTCATTGTTTACGAAACAATATATCTGTTCAAGGGAAAATCATTGCGTTTAGCGGACGCATCTCGTCTGAAATTTTGCTAAAGGTTTCAAAAATAGGATGCGAAATTGTTCTATCTAAATCGGCCCCAACTAAACTGGCCCTGCAACTTGCCCATGATTTAGGTATTACCGTAGTAGGATTTATTCGAAATGAATCTTGCAATATTTATACACATCCAGAACGAATTGATGGGTATAAAGCAAAAAATTAAATACGAAATGCAAAATGACTCCTTTACATAGGAGTCATTTTAGTTATAAAAATACAATATATTAAACACTTGAATAGTTAATGAAGTTAATATATAATTTCATTACATAAACAAAAATGAAAACATAGTAGCATAATCTTTTCATTCTTTTACAAATTAAGAAAGAATAGTCACAGCGTGCATTTACAAAGTAAAACTATACTCACTCTTATGAAGATAATGAATTAAATTTGGATCAACCAAGGAGGTTACAATTATGGAAATTCGCTTATTAACAACAGAGGACGCAGAAATATATTTAAAAGTTTGTATGGAAGGTTTAACAAAAAACCCTGAAGCTTTTAGCTCTTCTTACGAAGATGTTCTGAAACATGAGGACCCTGTCGCTGCTATGGCAAAACGATTAAGCAATCCGGACAAGTATACTCTAGGTGTCTTCAAAGATAATGATTTAATCGGTATTGCTACTTTAGAAACAAAACCATTTATTAAACAAGAACATAAAGCGAAAATCGGCTCCGTTTTTGTTTCCCCAAAAGCACGTGGACTCGGAGCAGGACGAGCTTTAATTAAAGCAATTATTGAAAATGCCGATAAATTACACGTAGAACAACTCATGCTCGATGTCGTTGCCAATAACACAGCTGCAAAAAAATTATATGAGTCCCTCGGCTTCCAAACTTACGGTGTGCAGGAACGTTCCTTAAAGCATAACGGACAATATTGGGATGAAGAGCATATGGTTTTATTCTTAAATGATTAATATGTCAACTTTTCAAAAGCATCTTTTTAATAAAGATGCTTTTTTTATTACAATAATGTAATTTTCATGTCACCTTTATCGATCGTTCCAATCCTTTCCATTCGTTATACTAAAAATATAAAGTGAAACTTTAATTAGTGAGGGTTTTGTCCATCATCCACTAATTATTAGCCCACACCAATCGGGTCCGCAAATAGCGGGATAAAGTGAACGAACAGCATTCAATTGATGTGTAGAGGAGAATGTGATATGAAACAAAACAAACAAGCTATCGTTTTAATATTTGCTACAGCAATCGTAACTTCTGGGTTAGCAATTCTACCTTGGTTTATTATATAGAACGCATAAAAAAAGCTTATTGCTTCTTAAGAGGCAATAAGCTTTTTTTCTATTATAAAATCCCGAAAAATTTATTTACACAACTTATCATAATAAGCATAGATACCGCAACACACATTACAATCGCATTACGATCTTGCTTTTCTTTTTGTAAACGTTCTACTTTTTTACTCATGTGTACAATCCCCTTTATAATAAAAAAAGTGTGAGATAGGAATTTTTTCTTATCCGATGCGAGGTGAATACGAAAACCTTCTCTATCCCACATACACAATAGAATGGAATTGTCATTTTATAAATAAAATGACATGACGTTATGTCGCAACATAGGGTATTTTGTGTCGCTACGTTTTCTATTATAAAAAAGAGTTGTGCAAAACTAGTGCATTTTTTATGTCAATTGCCCTGAAAGAAAAAATCAGACTTCCATTCAATCACATAAAAAGAGTTTTTTATTATTTTCATGTAAACTATACAAGTAGAATGAATAGTTTGGGGTGCACAAGATTATGGTGAAAATTTTATTAGTAGACGATGAAGAACGTATGTTACGATTACTAGATCTTCTCTTAAGCCCTCGTGGCTATTTTTGTATGAAGGCTACATCTGGCCTTGAAGCGCTAGAATTAATTGAACAAAAGGACTTCGATATTATTTTATTAGATGTTATGATGCCAAATATGGATGGCTGGGATACTTGCTATCAAATTCGTCAACTTTCCAACGTTCCAATTATTATGCTAACGGCTCGCAACCAAAATTATGATATGATTAAAGGCCTGACGATGGGAGCAGATGATTATATTACAAAACCATTTGATGAGCATGTACTGGTTGCACGAATTGAGGCCATATTACGCCGCACAAAGAAAGATGGCTTTGTTAGTTTCAATGGAATTGAGTGGGATAAAACGAAACATACTGTTACAGTTTATGATGAAAAAATCTCCCTAACTCCTATTGAATTTTCATTACTCGGACTGTTTTTACAAAATACAAACCGCGCTTACAGCCGAGACGATTTAATCGAAAAAATCTGGGGCTATCAAACAGACATCGAATACAGAACCATCGATTCACATATTCGTAATATCCGTGATAAATTACGCAAAAAAGGATTTCCAGTTGAAGATTACTTAGAAACCGTCTATAAGGTCGGTTACAAATGGAAATGTGAATAATTAATTTGGTCAGTGGACAATAATAGTAAACCACTGGCCCTTTATATGAAATAAGGCATGGTGAGAAAATGAGCAAACTTTCCCTTAAAATTGGGACATACTTTTTAATATTAGCTTTATGTATTGAAACAATTGCTTTCGTATCTTTTTATAAAAGCCTTTCAAAAATGCGGGTTGAGGAAGAGACCCTTTCTCTTTTAGAGAAAGGAAATCGCTATCGCGATACGATTGAACGGCGTGCAAAATGGAGCAAATACGACAAATACACTGAGAGAAAAAAATATGCTGAACGTCTCAATCGCCCTGCCCCCCCTGCTTTCGCTATTGAACATGCCGCTGAAGATTTAATGGAAACAGAGGCACTTACTAATTCTGAAATAGTTATTGTTATAACTGATAGTAATGGAAAAATCATGTCTTCCTCAGCGACTGTAACACAAGATATACAAAAACAACTTCATTGCAATACACAACCTGTTGAAAGAGATGGCTTAATAGTAGAGAAGAACTGGAAAAAATCAAAATTCATCTCAACAGTAAGCCCGATTAAAACAGAAGACTTTAATGGTAACTTACACATGTTCTTAAAAACATCCTTCTTAGAAAAGATGTTACTTAGACTTATGAATCAATTCATCATCGTTAGTATTTTAACGCTTATTTTAACAACTATTTCTGTCTTTGTTTTTTCTCGAGTTGTTACAGATCCTCTTATAAAAATGAAAAGAGCAACAGAAAAAATGCCGAAATTGAATAAACCAATTCAATTAGGAATTAAACGTAATGATGAACTCGGAAGTTTAGCTAAGACCATTGAAGATTTATCTAGTGAACTTACGTATATGAAAAAAGAACGAAATGAATTTCTCGCTAGCGTTGCCCATGAACTATTAACTCCATTGACCTACATGAAAGGCTATGCGAAAGTGGCACAGAGAGACTCTTTAACGAAGGAAGAACGTGAAGAATATTTACAGATTATCGAAGATGAAACGGATAGTATAACGGATCTCATACAAGATTTATTCATACTTGTACAATTAGAGCAGCACCAATTCGTTATAAAAAAACAAACTATGCTCCTTAGTCCATTTTTAGAGCGAATGGTTGAAAAAACAAAAACAACATTAACAAACAAACAGATGAAAATCCATGTATACTGTAACGATGGCCTAGAAGTTTGCATAGATGAAAGACGTATGGAACAAGTTATGTTAAATTTACTGCATAACGCCTATCAACATTCACCAGAAAACACTTCCATAACAATACGTGTACGAACAAATATGGATACTTTTACAATAAGTGTACAAGATGAAGGAGAAGGTATTCCTGAAGAAGATATCCTACATATTTTCGATCGCTTTTACCGTGTCGATAAATCTAGGACACGAGCTACAGGCGGAAAAGGTATCGGACTAGCTGTTGCAAAAGAAATTGTAGAACTTCATAACGGTTCTATTCTAGTTACAAGTGAATTAAACGTTGGAACAGAATTTATAATTGAGCTACCATTTGAATAATATATGCGTGAAATCACCAGTAGTAGTAAACACTACTGGTGTTATTTTGTTCATAAAACTAGCCATTATAAGCTAAGCTTTTGAAATTATTCTTATTTCAATATAAAATAAAGGTACATTTGTCAAAGATTTGGAGGGTGATATAATTGGATATCCATGTATTAACAAAAGACGAAGCGGAAATTTACTTAGAACTTCGCGTAGAAGGATTAAAGCAAAACCCTGAAGCTTTCAGCTCTTCTTATGAAGATATTATTAATAAAGAGTGTGCTATTGAATATAAAGCGCAAAAATTAGCACAAGATGAAAACTATACACTAGGTGCATTTAAAGATGGAAAATTAATCGGAGTTGCAACATTGGAAACGAAACCATATGTAAAACAAGAACATAAAGCAAAGATTGGTTCAGTATACGTGTCTCCAAAAGCACGCGGACTTGGAGCAGGAAAAGCACTTATTAAAGAATGTCTTGAACTTGCTAAATCTTTAGAAGTAGAACAAGTTATGCTTGATGTTGTTGTTGGCAACGATGGTGCAAAAAAACTTTATGAGTCATTAGGCTTTAAAACTTTTGGTGTGCAAGAACGCTCATTAAAATATAACGGCCAATATTGGGATGAAGAGCATATGGTCTTATTCCTAGATGAAAATAAATAATAAAAAACATCCTCTCATGTATGAGGATGTTTTTTTACTTTCTTGTAAACCATGCCGTATTTAATAATTGAATCGCTTTCGCAATTTCTTCTTCTGATAAAATCGCAAACCCAAGTAAAACTATATTTTCAGGTGCAGTACCGTCTTTATAGTACGTAGAAACAGGATATAATTTAATACTATATTTTGCTGCTTCTTTAATTAATTCTTCTTCTCGCATTCCATTATGCACTTTTAATAAAATGTGTAATCCCGAATCTTCCCCTATCACTTCAACACGATTAGAAAAATACTTTTCTATTTCAAAAACAAGCCGATCTCTCTTCTTTCGATAGACGACACGCATTTTATGAATATGTTTTTCCCAATGTCCTTCATTTAAAAACCTTCTAATCACTTCTTGGTCCATTCTTGAAACACTTTGTGTATAAAACAAATATTCCTTTTGATACTTTTTAATTAAATTCTTTGGTAATACCATATAGCTCATCCGTAACGATGGCAACAATGCTTTAGATAGTGTACCCATATAAATAACTTTCCCATCCGCATCTAGCCCTTGCAGTGCCGGTATTGGCTTTCCTGAATAGCGAAATTCACTATCGTAATCATCTTCAATAATATACCTACCTTCTTCTTTCTTCGCCCATTGTAAAAGCTGCATCCGTCTCGTGATAGGCATAATCATTCCATACGGGAACTGATGAGAAGGAGTTACAAATACAACATTTGCATCACTATTTTCTAAATCTGCAATACAAATTCCATCCCTATCTAAAGATAACATTTGAACTCTTTTTTCTCCCTGTTCAAAAACAACCATTTTCCTGTGATACCCTGGGTTTTCAACGGCATAATTGCTTCCCTTTAACAATTGAAATAGTAACTTCACTAATATTTGTGTTCCCGCTCCTAATACGATTTGACTAGCTGAACAACGCACACCTCTAGATTCATACAAATAGTTCGCAATTTCTTCTCTTAAGCTCACTTCCCCTTGAGGGTGCCCAAGAAAGAGCAAATCATTATTATGTGGCTGACATACATCATTTATAAGTTTGCGGTACATAGTGAACGGAAAAGTATTCGTATCGACTCCTGTTTGTGTAAAATCAAATTTATAATTCTTTTCCTGAAATGGTACCTCCCCTATTCTCTCTTCGCTTCCTTCTACAGAAACCATTTGCTCAATTTCACACACAAAGTAACCTTTTCTCGAAATTGACTCAATATAACCTTCTGCAAGTAATTGCTCGTAAGCCGCCTCTACTGTATTTTTACTTACTTGTAAATGTGTTGCTAACTTTCGCTTAGCTGGTAACTTCGTAAAAGCCGGAATCGTTCCATCTTTAATTTCTTTTTTTATATACTCATACAATTGCACGTACAATGCCTTTTTACTATTCATATTTAAATTAGGCGTTAATTCTAACATAACATCTGACCCCTTAATAAAACTAAAATCTGATACTTTTTACAGTACCAGAAGTTATATATAATTCCTTTTATCATGTCACACATAAAAAATCAAATACTAGAGAGGAGATGCATGATAATGAACAATAGTAGACGCATTGGACTTATGATGATTATTACAGGAGCTACTTTATGGGGATTATCTGGTCCCATGATTCAGTGGCTATTTCAACATACTAACGTATCATCAATTGATTTTTTAACAATTCGCCTGTTACTCGCAGGAATATTCATTTTATCCTTCTTGCTTATTAAAAAACAAAACATATTTTACATTTGGAAACAGCCTAAACACTTTATACAGCTTTTCATTTTCTCTATTCTTGGCATGCTTGGTGCCCAGTACGCTTTTATCGAAACAGTTCATATTAGTAATGCCGTCACGGCAACACTATTTCAGTTTCTAGGTCCCGTTCTTATTACAATTTACGTTGCGTTTGAGCAAAAGAAATTACCTGCTTCTATGCAAATACTCGCAATTATAACTGCTCTAACAGGGACATACTTTATTATTACAAACGGCTCAATTGAAAATATTGTTTTATCTAAAGCAGCCATTATTTTTGGCCTATTAACAGCAGTTGGATTTGCATTTTATACCCTTCATCCGGCTTCTCTTATTAAGGAATGTGGAACAACAATAGTAATTGGATGGGGAATGTTAATTGGAGGGATTGCATTGCTTATTTGCAATCATTCGTTTGGATGGAATCAGCTTTCACAAACCTTCACACTCCAAACTTTTTCTATGCTTATTCTTATCATTATAAGTGGCACTCTTTCTTTCCTTCTTTATATCGGTAGTCTTAAATACTTAGCAGCAACCGAAACAAGTATTTTATCTAGCATTGAACCACTTGTAGCTGCCATCGTTTCAATTACTTGGCTTAATGAATCTTTTGGAGCATATCAATTATTAGGCGGTGTATGTATCGTTCTTTCTGTTATTTTTTTAACGATGCCTCAAAAAGAGAGGGAGCAAACCTTTACAACTGAACAAGTATAGATAATGTCAAAAGAGGTCGCACAAAACTTACGACCTCTTTTTATGATTTAAAGGAATTGTCCCGCCTTCTAGCAAATACAATTACACTAACAATAAAAAATAGGAGTGTGGCACCATGAAAAAAATCGGAACTATGCTACTTTTCTCCTTCCTCATTACTGGCTGTGCGCAACCGCAACCCGATTCAAAAGCGCCTAAAAAAGAAGTAATAGCAACGGCATCCTCTCAAACTAACGCACCTTCCTTTTTTCATCTTAGCGTTTTAAAAGATGTAAATTGGGAAGAAGCGCCATCCTTCGTAGATGGAAAAATGCCTTTAAAGGGCATTGAAGGAAAAATCGCAATGGCTGATAGCCCCATCATCGCAAATGAACAAAATGAAATAATGTGGTTCTTTCTAGATCCTGAAATGCCAACCGGAAAACTATCTATTATCGCGTTAAAACAAGGTACTACAATTCCAACACCAATCCTCTTTCAAAAAGAAACTTCCAAACAAACTTGGACTACTTCCAATATAGTCGATACTACAATAAAAGAACTCCCTCTCGTAATATCATTACCTTCATCTGGATTATGGGTATTAAATATATATGTGAACGAAAAATATTATAATCAGTTTGTAATCAATGCCGAGTAAAGTGACAAAACTGCAACACTTCACTTCCTTACAACAATGTAATTTAGACGTCACGTACTTCGATAGTTGAACTCTCTCTCTTCTCTTATACTTAAAGTAAGAAATGAAACGAGGAGAGATGAGAGATGAGAAAAATGATAGAAGTGATCGTAGCAGTAACTGAGGTTTTAGTAAATGGTAAACAAGTTGCAATGGAATTAAATAAATAATGAGGGGACATGAATAACTCTACACTTCTTCTTCATTATTTTGATTTCTTATCTCAAAAAAGCAGTGCCTTAAAGGCACTGCTTTTTACTATTAATAACTTGGCATTTTCGTAATTTGTGCCACTCCTGAATCAATGGCTGCTTTTGCTACTGCTTCTGCAACACTTGGAACAACTCTTTTATCTAATGGATTTGGAATGACATAATTCGCATTACGCTCTTCATCCGTAATAATGTTAGCGATTCCATATGCTGCCGCTAATTTCATCTCTTCTGTAATATCCGTCGCGCGCACATCTAACGCACCACGGAATATACCAGGAAACGCCAATACATTATTTACTTGATTCGAGTAGTCAGAACGCCCAGTTCCTACTACAGCTGCCCCAGCCTCTAGTGCATCCTCAGGGAAGATTTCTGGAATTGGATTCGCCATTGCAAATACAATTGCTTTCTCATTCATCGACTGTACAAGCTCTTTCGTTAATACGTTAGGAGCTGATACACCAATGAAAATATCAGCCTGATGAATCGCTTCCTTTAATGTTCCACGTACATATTCTCGATTTGTCTTTTTCGAAACTTCGATTTGTGCTTCGTTCATCCATGTTTCACCTTCACAAACAATACCTTCTAAACTAACTAACGTAATGTACTTTGCACCAGCTTTTAACAATAATTTTCCAATTGCAATCCCTGCCGAACCCGCACCGTTAATAACAATTTTCACATTATCCATTTGTTTACTTACGACTTTTAATGCATTAATAACAGCTGCTAAAACGACAATAGCCGTCCCATGTTGATCATCATGAAATACAGGAATATTGGTTTCTTCTTTTAATCGTTTTTCAATTTCAAAGCAACGTGGTGCTGCAATATCTTCTAAATTAATACCTGCAAATGTAGGCTCCAAATTTTTCACAAGGGTAACGATTTCATCCACATCAGTCGTCCCTAAACATAGCGGGAAAGCATCTACATTCGCAAACTTCTTAAATAAAATACTTTTCCCTTCCATAACAGGCATAGCCGCTTTCGGTCCAATATTCCCTAGGCCAAGTACTGCTGTTCCATCTGAAACGACTGCAACCATATTCCCTCTTGCTGTATAGTCATACACTGTTTCTTCATCTGCTGCAATTGCTTTACAAGACTCCGCTACGCCTGGTGTATAAGTCAGGCTTAAATCATCCGCTGAATTCACTTCTACTTTACTTGTAATCTCAATTTTCCCTACTAACTCTTTATGCAATAACAATGATCTTTCATTAATTTGATTTTCTAACATACTTATAATCTCCCCTTAATTTGACAAGCTAGCTATATGAATATAGCTAGCTTGTTTGATCATGAAAACATTTTTAATAAAATTGTCGCTGTTACAACCATTGCTGCCCCGCCTAAACGCGTTGAAATTTGCGCAAACGGCATTAATTCCATACGGTTTGAGGCTGATAAAATAGCAACATCTCCAGTTCCACCTAAACCACTATGACATCCAGTTACAATCGCTGATTCAACTGGATACATTTTCATCACTTTCCCTACAAGAAAACCTGTTGTTACCATTGTAAGAACAACCGATGCACACACAACAACATATCCTACAGAAAGAACTGCTGCTACGTCTTTTAAAGGAATATATAGCAATCCTAAACCGACCATTAACGGCCAAGTTAAATTCTTTGAAATAAATTTATATAAATGGAATGCACCTTGCTCCATTTTTGCTGGCATTAAATTAAAATACTTCACAATTGCCGCTGAAAAAATCATAATGATTGCCCCAGGAATACCGATAAATTTAGAAGCGAATCCTCCGAAAATAAAGAATGTACATGCAATCAATAACCCTGCTCCCATTAATGAGAAATCAATTGGTTTTTCTGCATTTTGCTCTTTTAATAACTCTGCTTGATTATCTGTTTTTACTAATACACCGTTACCACTAAGCTCAGGTTTCTTCTCACCTAAACGTTTCATATAGCCTGCGCTCACGATCGCAAACATATTTCCGATAATAGCCGCAGGAATAAGCTGTGATACAAATGTTGCTGATGATTCATTTAAAATATCACTGTAAGCTAACGACAATGGTAAAATCCCTTCGCCAATACCGCCACTCACAATAGGGACGATAATAAAGAAGAAAGTCTTCTTCATTTCAAACCCAAATAGTGAACCAACTAATAAGCCTACTGCTATAGAAGCTAACGTTCCTACTACTAAAGGAATAAACATACGAACGAAACCTTGTACTAACACTTTGCGATTCATTCCTAAAATACTTCCTACTACTAAGCAAGAAATATATAAATATAAAAAGTTCGATTTTTTCATTAACATAGTCGCAGCTTCCATTGAAGCTGGATTCATCCAGTTAAAAAATACAAGTAATGATGGAATAAATAATGAAAGAATTGCTGGACCACCGATATTTTTTAAAATTGGAATTCTCATCCCAATGTCTCCTAAGAAAATACCCATAATCATAATAACTGCAAATCCACCAATCATATCCGCTGGCAATTTATTATATACAGATGCTCCATAAATAATAGCAGCCAATACTACATATAACGGTAAAGGTATAACACCGATTTTAACATTCATAATTTTAGAAGCGAAAGATTCACTTTTCAATTCATTTCCCTCAGAAAATGATACCGCTTCCACATTCTTTTGTATTCCCATATGGCACCCCCTTGTTTTCTTAATAACAATATTAAAACGCTTTCAATAGTAAAAATAGTTTTTGTAAGTTTTGTAACTACTTTTGTAATTAAAAAAAGTATAAGCGACTTATAATAAGTCGCTTATACGTAAAAATTTATTTTATTTTGATCAATACATCTTAATTTACTCACCGGTCTTCCCACATTTTGATACACCATTTCATTCTCTAATACTCCAATTTCAGTCAAAAACATTACATATTTTCGAATAGAAACCCTTGAAACTCCTACTAATTGCGCCATTTCATCTGTTGTAAATGCTTGTCCCTTAAGCGATTCGATTTTCTTCCAAATTAGTTGTAGCGTTTGCTTTGTTAATCCTTTTGGAAGCTCTTTATAGTCAAAGGACTCTCTTTTTTCTTTTTGTAAAATTAGCGAATCCAATTCCGATTGACTAATTTTTTGTTGTTCTTTCATAAAAGTAAATTTTTCTCGATACACAGTTAATGCTTCCTTAAAGCGTTCAAATGTAAATGGTTTAATTAAATAATCTACCACTCCATATTGTAATGCTTTTTTTATACTCCCCATATCATGCACAGCTGAAATCATCATAATATCAATTTCTTTTTCTTGATTCCGAATATACATTAAAAGCTCAAATCCAGTCTCCTCAGGCATAAAGATATCAAGTAATACTAATTCTACTCGTGATTTCTCTAATACTTCTATCGACTCTTTTACTGATTTAACTGCATGAACAAGTTCAAACCCTCCCACTTGCTCTAAATAATGCGTATTTAACATTGCAACCATCGGATCATCTTCTACAATCAAAACTTTGATCATCTTATCTCTCATCCCTACTTTTAGGTATTTCAATTGTTATCGTTGTTCCCTCTCCTACCATTGAATGAATATGAATTTCCCCATTTATTCGCTGTATGCTTTCCTTTACAAGGTACAAACCATACCCCCGATTATCACCCTTTGTGGAATAACCTTTTATAAATAATGCATCCATTTCATCTTCTTGTATGCCTTTCCCTGTATCTTGTACTGTAATGATTAATGTATCCCCATATTGTATTCCAACTTCAACTTGCTTCTTCTCACAATTCGTCACCGCGTCTAATGCATTATCAATTAAATTTCCGACAACGGTGATTAGTTCATGAATGATACGTTCATCATATATTTCTGGTAAGTAAGAATCTTCTTTTATAATTAACTTTATATTTTTCTCTCTAGCATAGCTAAGCTTACCTAATAAAAAACCAGCAAATACTGGACTTTTAATTCTTTTCATAACCCCACCAATTTCATATTGATGCTCTGATACCATACTACTTACATATTTCTGCAATTCTTCATACTGTTTCATATGTGTAAGCCCTAATACGACATGCATTTTATTCATAAATTCATGAGATTGCGCCCGTAATGCTTCCGCATATAACCTAATACCAGTTAATTCTTCTGCTAATTTTCTAATTTCTGTTTTATCACGAAATGTTGCAATCGCGCCAACTATTTCTCCTTTTACATATAAAGGAACACGATTAGTAACAATCGTAATTCCATAAATATTTTGTTCTTCGTTTAATTGTACCTCTCCAGTTTGCAATACTTCTTTTATACGTGAATTTGGCATGTACAATTCAACATCTTTACCAATAAAGTCTTCTTCAAGTCCACTTTTCTTAAATAACCGTTTTGCCTCATTATTGATTAAAGTTACGTTCGCCTCTTTATCTACAGCAATAATACCTTCTTTCACCGAAAGCAACATCGTATTTCTTTCTTCAAGAATTTTCGCTATCCTATGCGGCTCAAGACCAAATAAACTTTTCTTTATATGTCTAGCTAGCAATATCGCCCCTATAACACCAACTAATACTCCAACTCCAACACCGATATAAATAATATGTCTACTTTCCTTAACTCGCTCTTTTACATTATCTGCTGAAATTCCAACCGCAACCGCTCCAAGTTGTTCCCCTGTTTCAGAAAAAACTGGCACAAATACTCTCATAGAAATCCCTAAAGTTCCTTCTGCCAATGATACATGTTCATTCCCCTTCAATACGGGCCCTTCATCTCCCCCAATAAAATGATGACCTATTTTTTGAGGATTGGGGTGAGATTTTCGGATTCCATTCATATCCATAACCACAATAAATTGAACATCCGTACTCTTTAATATCTTATTTGTATACACTTGAATCAAGGCGGTATCTACTTTCCCCGCCAACCCATCAATTACAATAGAATCATTCGCCACAATACGTGCAATCGTTTTTGCCTTCTCTGCTTGGCTATCTTCTGTCGTTCGTTCAACATTATGGCTAATCAAAATATCTGTTACGAGCAAAGAAAAAATTACAACTGTACACACTAATAATGTAATCGTTTTCCATAAATTCCATAGTCTTTTTCTTTTTTTCATCCCGTTAATGACTCCCCTAATTGCTGTATAGAAAAATAAGTAAGGTGATCTCATTTCCACCTTACTTATTTCCTGTTATTATACTTTAAATTTACTAATCATTTCTTATAATTCTTCTGTCATCTCTGCTAAGTTTTGAGTGACTAAACTAACTTATTCCCTTTAATTGACTTGTTCTTCTGTAGCTTTTGCAATCTCATCAATGGCATTTGTTACTTCATTTTCATCGCCAGCTAAACCTTTCATTGTTTCTGCTACTCGATTAATTTTGGAAACAAAATATAATAATAACATGTATTTTTTTGTTGATTATGCATTTTTTACATATGTAGTTATTCTTAAAAGTTTAAATTACAAAATAAGAGAACCTCCATACATAGAAGTTCTCTTTCTTCTTATTATTTTTGCTTCTTTAAAACACTGCTCACAAAACCTTCTTTATAATCTGTATAACCTTTTATTTATATAATTCCCTTAATTCATTTTGAACTTTTCACATAACTAATTGCTTGACTTCCCATCTGTACCCACGCCTTTTCAAAGTTTTCTCTCGGCACACTTACATCTGGACTATCATTAAGAGGATCTTGAATATATACGGACTCCTTATCGTATCCAACAAGTACAATACAATGTTCACTATAAGTAATCGAAACATCGCCACTATCTGTTTCCCATGTAGCAAATTCATCCTCACCTAATGGTGCATATGTTGCATTCGTAATCATTACTACCGGTTGCCCTGCTTTTACACTCTTATAAATTTCTTCTATACTTTTCCCTGTTAAATCCACAGCTTTATTAGGTAAATATTTTTTCGCTAATTGAAAGAGCGGTTCGTGATATACACCGTATCCTGATTCAGAAAATGTATAAATATCCCCTACAAATCCGTCATTCGGATTTCCACGTGTACCATTATCCTCAAAATCAACTTTCTTTATTTCATCTGCCAATTTCATCTTATCTACAGAAACACCTGCGTATTGTAACATCATCGCTAAGCTCGTCACTTCGCACCCTCTCTCTAGCTCTGGTAATTGCTGAATTAAAGGCACATTTGATAAGACGATTTTTTCATCACCTTGATTATTAGTGGATACTGTTTGTTTCTGACTCTTTGTAGTGGATACTGTTACTCTCTTTACTTTCTCGGCATACTTTGTAAACCCATTCGTATATATGCCCCATATTACCGCCCCGAATATAATCACATACATACACATTTTCCACTTTCGTATCATGCTCCTATTCTCACGCCCTCTTTAATTCGTTAAATAAGAATAAAACGCATCAGCATCTGTTTGAATCATCGGTACAAAATTTAGTTCTTTTCCCTTTTCAGGTTGTTCTCGTTTTATTTTTTCTGCTAAATCTTGAATATTCATATTCGTTCTATCCATATTAAGCTCATCCGCCATTTGCACCACTTTTTGTTCATTAATTTCTCTTAATACTTGATATATATCTTTGCCGTATAGATCAATATGATATTTTTTTGCTTCTTCCTGTACTTTTTGTTCATATACTTCTTGTGCTAGATCTCCTATCTCTTTTCCTTTTTTAGAAATACCTAGCTTTTCCGCTTCTTCTCTTACTTTTGTCCCATAAATTTCTTCCGCAATATCTTGCATTTCTTTTCCTTCTATTGAAACGCCTAGTTTATCTGCTTCATTATTAATTTTGATTGTATTAATTTGATTTATTAAATCCACAATCGATGTATTCTCTATTGATATTCCTAGTTTTAATGCTTCCTGCTTCACTTTTGTTTCATAAATTTCTTCTGAAAGAATTCCAACATCTTTTCCTTCTGTTGAGATACCTAATTGTTCCGCTTCTCTTCCTACTTCCGTTTCATGAATTTCTTTTTCTAACCTAATTTGTTCTTTTCCATTCGTTTCAATGCCTAGCTTTTCCGCCTTTTCTTCTGTATGCATCGCATGTATTTTCCCATCGTTTAACTGTTCTTTACTGCGCTGCGTGTAATCTGTCTTTCCTTTTGTCGTTCCAGAAGAAGAGGCGCCTCCTAATATACTTAAACTCATTACTCCAATAGCGCATACCATCATCATCTTCTTTTTCAAGAATTCTTCCTCCTTCTCACGCTTTCTGTTTCCATCTTTCCCATAATTTTTTTAATACTATACATCAACTTCATCACTGTTAGAAATAACAGTATGATTCATCTAATTCATTCAAAAATATCTACTTCAGCGTCTCTTTCTATTACAAGTTTCCATGATGTAATACATGATACAAGTTGTTCCTTAACTTTCCCTTAAAAAAAGACGACCTTGTAAAAAACAAGATCGCCTTCTCACTTATAACCTTTGATTTTTCGGGAAAATCACTTCAAAACAAGTACCTTCTCCCCATTTGCTCTCTACCGATATTTTTCCGTAATGTTTTTCTACAATCCAATTAGCGATTGAAAGACCTAATCCAGCGCCTTCTGATGCACTTCTCGCTTTATCACCTTGATAAAAACGATCAAATAATTTTGGACTATCCTCTTCCTTAACTCCTATCCCGTTATCCTTCACCCGTATACGAATTGAACTACTCGTTTGCGTACAATTAATTTGAATATGTCCACCTTCATTCGTATACTTCATCGCATTATCTAACAGTATGACCATCATTTGATGGATTCTCTCTCTATCGCCAATAAACGATATGTTACGTTCTACTTTTAATATCATCTCTTTTTCTTGATAAGAAGCAATTTCTTTATATGGATCTACTATTTCTTCTAACAATTTATCTAGTTCAAATGTTTTCTTATCCATCTCGATTTGATTAGAATCCGAACGTGCTAACAATAATAAATTAGCAACTAGCTTCGATAACCGTCTACATTCCTTTGAAATTGTAGAAATATCCATCGCCTTTTCTTCTATCGTTGCAGATGGTGACTGGAATAATACATCTGTTTTTGATTGGATAACCGCAAGTGGCGTCCTTAATTCATGTGATGCATCAGAAACGAATTCCTGCTGTTTCTCCCATGACTTTTGAATCGGTATGAGTGCTCTACCCGCTAGGAAAAAGCCGATTCCTATTGCACATAGGCTTCCTATCCCACAACCGATTATAAGAATTAACAATAATGTGCGAAGTACTTCTTTTTCAGTTGTTGTTTCACGCAATATTTGAAGTGTAAAATTCTCTCCAAACTGTGTAGTTACATGAGCTGCTCCAGTTCTATAACTTCTCCCCTTAATTTCTATATCATAGAAATCTCCAACTTTTTTTGGAAATAAACTTGTTTGATTCTCTTCAAAAAAGCTGCGATCTCGAGATTTTTTGTCTATATCTTGCAACTGATTATTTTCATTCCATACCAATAAAGAGACCCTTGAATCTCCTATACGTAAATCTTTATTTAATTCAAATTGAGCGGGACCTTGGCGCTTCTCTCTCGTTATCTTCATAATAAATTCTCTTATCGATCCATCTACTCCCTTGTAGATTTGATCATATGTATATGAATAAACTAAACTTCCCAATATCCCAATTAATATAATAAACACTAACGAATTTAATATAGTCAGACGAATGCGTGTTTTTTGAAACATACTTCCCTTTTTCATTGTTCTTTCAATATATATCCAATACCACGAACAGTTTGAATATCTTTCTGATAACCGAATTGCTCTAATTTTTTACGTAAGTGATGAACATACACTTCTACAATCGCTACTGTCGTATCTGAATCAAATCCCCAAACACGATCAAAAATTTGTTCACGCATTAAAATCTTACCGCTATTTTGAATGAGGTACTCTAGAAGTTCATACTGTTTTAAAGTCAACTTAATTGCTTGTCCATCTACTTGTGCATCTTTATCTTTTCCAAACAGTTCGATTCCTTTATAACGAATTGTCTGCTTTGTTGTTAAACTACCACTTCGTCGTAATAAAGCACGAATTCTCGCTTTTAATTCCGGTGCTTGAAATGGCTTAACGAGATAATCATCTCCGCCAAAATCTAAACCTTTTACTCGATCCTCCAAAGAATCTTTTGCTGTTAAAAATAAAACTGGCGTTTCAATCTTCTCATCTCGTATTTTTTGAATAACTTCAAATCCATCCATTTCTGGCATCATGACATCAAGTAAAATTGCATCATATATATTTTGTAATGCCAAAAACAAACCATCTTCCCCATTCATTGCCGTGTCCACTTCAAATTCATCACGTAAAATTTGTACTATAGACTCCAATAAAGAAGCATTATCTTCTACTACAAGTAAGCGCATCGGCCTTTCTCACCTTCCACAATATATTTCAATTCGCTTTTCCTTTATTATTACATCACTTCTCTTAATAACGAAAGAAAGTAGCCACATTATACAATCGCTTTTTTAACTATTTCCATCTAAGAATTTGGATTCGATAGAATTTTGAAGTTTTATTATAAAGTCCATTTCTTAACTTTGCCTTAATAAAAGATTGAAAGAAATAAGGAAATCCTTATTTCTTTCAATCTTTTACTACATATACCTTTTTACTCGGCAACTCCAAACAATTCAACTGCCCACCATACACAGCCCCGCCATCAATACCTATAATACGATTACTACCAAAATACACTCCACAATCATCATTACCATGAAGCGTCTTTGTTTCTGTATGTCCAAATATAACAACCTTTTCGCCACTATACCCACTATGAAACTCATTACGTATCCACATTAAAGTGTATGGTTCAGATTCAGAAACTCGTTTCAGCGGCTCAACACCAGCATGTACAAATATATACTCTTCTGTTTCAATGTAATGATCTAATTCTTGAATAAACTTTACATGTTCCTCTAATATATGAGATTGTAAAATTGGCTTTTGGAAGTCTTCCTCATTAACCTCAATATCTTCTTCTACAAACCCATAGCTATATAATGTTTTATCTCCACCATTTCTTTTTACCCAATGATTCCACGAGCGCTCCTCATCTGTCGTTAACGCTTTAATCATCATATCTTCATGATTTCCCTTTAAAACGAAAGCTCCCTCTTCTTTTAACCCTTTTACCTTTTCAATGACAGCACGCGCATTTGGACCACGATCTACATAATCACCTAATAAAATTAGTTGATCCTGCTTTGCATTATATTGAGTTTCTTCCAATAACTGCTCGAACTTTTCTATTTCTCCATGAATATCACTAATAACAAGTATTCTCCTCATTTCTTCCCCCTCTTTCTAAACCACTCTCTTTCTAATTATAGATTAAAACAACAGAAATTTCTGAATCCTAATCCAAAATAGCATTTATTACAAATAAAACTATTATCCTTACAACAATGTAAGTCTCTTGTCATCCAATTCGATAGTTGTAATTACTGCATTTCCTTATACTAAAAGTAAGAAATGAAACAAAAAACAAGGAGAGATGAGATATGAAAAAAGTGATGGAAGTTGTAGTAGCGGTGGCAGAGGTTTTCGTAAATGGCAAACAAGTTGCAATGGAGTTAAATAAATAATGAAAAGGACAAGATTCGTTCTAGACCCTTTGCTCATATAAAAGAGATAAGACTTCATCATTTCTTTGATCCCTTATCTCCCTATAAAGAAAGCCGTATCCTTAAGAAGGACACGGCTTTCTTTTATTTTTGACTCGTACGAGCTGAAATACTAATGGCTCTATCTGTTGCTTTTGCAGCCTCATCTAACGCTTCTTTACTATTTTTCCCGTCATACATTGCTTCTAGTGCTTTCACAACTGCATCTCGTGATTCTGGGAATACACTAATTAATGCCCCTTGCGTTGCTGAAGATTGCTTCGTTGCTTGCAGTTGATCTACCGTTACTTTTAACTGTGGATACTTTTCATATTGTTCTTTTACTAACGGTTCATTATATGCATCTGGATTAATTGAGAAATACCCTGTTGCTGTATGCCATTTTGCTTGTACGTCTGGTTTCGTTAAATATTTCATAAAGTCCCAAGCACCTTGCTGCGCTTCTTCTGAAACCATATTCGTCATCCATAATGACGCTCCGCCAATAACAACACCATTTTGTTTCGTATCTTCTGGATATGGAATATATGCAACACCAACGTTAAACTTAGATGCATCAATTAAATCACGAACACCAGCTGAAGAATCTAAATACATAGCAACTTGTCCAGATTGGAATGCGGCACGAATATCATCCCAACTTGCTCCATACTTTCCTAATGCACCAGCCTTATTCAATTCATCTAACATCCCAAATACTTTTTGCCCTTCTTTTCCGTTAAATGCCGCTTTCGTTGCTGCATCTTTTCGCCCATTCTCATTATCCACATATAGACCGCCTTGTGTCGCTAATAATTCTTCAAAGAACCATCCATAGTTCAGCATGGAGAATCCATATTGTTTTACATTTCCGCCTTCTTTAATCGTTAACTTTTTAGCTACTTCTTTTAATTCCGCATATGTTTTCGGAGCTTTCTCTGGATCTAACCCAGCCTTTGCGAAAGCATCTTTATTATAAATTAATACTGGTGTAGATGAATTAAATGGCATAGAATACATTTTCCCATCAACTGAGTAATAATTCGTAATTGCTTTTTCTAATTTTGATGTATCGTACTTATCTTTTTTAATCCAGGTATCAATAGGCGTAATCTTTTTGCTATCAATCATATATTTCGTTGTAATTTCACTTGATTGAACAAGAGCTGGCGCTTCTTTCGTTGCAGATATCGTTTTAAACTTCGTTAAAGACTCTTCGTATGTTCCTTGGAACTCTGCCTTTATCTCGTATTTATTCTGTGACTTATTATAGTCTGCAACAAGCCCATCTAGCACACCTTGTGTTTTTCCACCCATCGCATGCCAAAAGCGAATTACAGTTTTATCACCATTTTTTTCAACAGGAGCTACTTTTGCCTGTGCTTCAGATTTCCCCTCTGTTTTACTACTTGAACAAGCTGCCCCGGTTAACGCCATTGTGGCTGCCATCAAAAGAGCGGCACTTTTTTTCAATAAACTCATCTCAATCCCACCTTTTCTTATGTATGCTTATTTAATTGCACCTTTTGTTAATCCTTGTTGCAATTGCTTTTGCCCTAAAAATAGTAAAATCAACGTTGGAATGACGATAACAGTAACACCAGCCATTACACTTCCCCAATCAGTTGCAACTTCTTGAGACTGGAGCTGCTTCACACCAATTTGAACTGTTCTTACTTTTTCATCAGTGGTCACTAAGAGCGGCCATAAATACATATTCCATGTTGTTAAAAAGCTATATACTCCAAGCGTAATAAAACTCGTTTTACAATATGGAATTACAACGCTGAATAAAAACCTTAAATTTCCAATCCCTTCAATAAAAGCAGCTTCTTTCAGTTCATTCGGAAGTGTCATAAAATGCTGACGTAGTAAGAAAATACCGAAGGCTGTTGCAAAAAACGGTACTGTCATCCCAGCAAAGCTATTGATCCATCCGAAATTTTGAATCGTTAAAAAGTTTGGTACCATCGTTGCTTCCCACGGAATAAGCATCGTTGAAATAAACAGGAAAAAAATAAAGTTTCTTCCTTTAAACTGAAGAAAGACAAAAGCATAAGCAGCTAAGCTTGATACGATAAGTTGTCCAATCATAACAACTGTCGATACAATTAAACTGTTATATAAGTACGTAAAAAGCGGTACTTTTTGAAAGATATTAATGAAATTATCAAAAGTAAATTGAGTCGGAAATAACCTTCTCATTTGAATATCATCTGGTGTCATAAAGCTTATTAAAAACGCATAGAGTACAGGAAAAAACACCATCACTGCACTAATAATGAGCAGTATGTATAATAGGAAGTTTTGTTTCCACTGTTTAACAATCATTTATAATGCACCTTTCTCTCTGCAAACTTGAATTGAAGTAATGTAGCAATGAAAATGAAAACAAATAATACCATCGCTTGTGCACTTGCTGTTCCAAATTGATGATTCACAAATGCTTCTTTATAAATCGAGTACACAATTAAATTCGTTGCATCGTTCGGTCCACCGTGCGTCAAAATATCGATTTGTCCAAAGCTTTGAAATGCACTAATTAAAGTTACTGTTACAATAAAAAATAACGTTGGTGATAACATCGGTAATGTAACGCGGCGAAGCTTATATAAATAGCTCGCACCATCTATAGATGCACTCTCATATAAAGACGTATCAACATTTTGTAAACCACCTAATATAACTAAAAATGCAAATCCTGTATTCACCCAAACCGTTGTAACCGATACAGAAAACAATGCCCAGTCCGGACTCGTTAACCATGCAATCGCAGGGAGATTCATAGAGGCTAATATGTTATTAAATAACCCCACACTTGGATGAAATAAAAATAGCCAAATCACTGCACTCGCAGCTACTGATATGCCCATCGTTGAGGAAAAGAGCACCCGAAATAATCCAATACCTCTTACTTTCTCATTTGCAATTAATGCAAGAAATAAAGCGAATATAATACTAGTAGGTACTGTATATAAAACAAATAATAAAGTTGACTTTATACTTTTGTAGAAAGCAGGATCAGAAAATAAATATTGATAATTTTCCAAGCCAACAAAAAGATTAGCTTCTCCGTGTATATCTGTTAAATAAAAACTATAGTAAATCGTCCTAAACAATGGATAGAAAAGAAAAATCGAAAACAATAAAATAGATGGTGCTAAAAATAATAATCCTATTCTTAAATCTTTCGTTCTCCCCCATAATGCCTTCTTTTTTGACACTTTTGTTTGAGCTGGTAATTTCCCTACCTCAATCATTATTTCGCCACCACTTTCAGCTCTTCTTCAGCTACCACTTTTAATCGTTCATTCGTTTTCTGTTGAAAGAAGCATAGTTTTTCTTGCGAGAATAATAATTTTACTTTGTCACCTTTGTTCAAGAGTAACTGTCCGATGACTTTTGCACTCCAAGTTGCCCCATTTACCGAAAAGTTTAAAATAGATTCATTCCCTAATACTTCTACAGATTGCAGCGTAACTTCTTGTCCTTCCTCAGACAATGCAATATGCTCAGGACGCATGCCTATTCGAATAATTCCTTCTGGTAATTGCTTTAACTGTCCAATAGATAACGGAATTTGCAATTGGCCTATATGCAATACACCTTTTTCTTTATCCACTTCCCCATCATTCATATTCATAGAAGGAGAACCTATAAAACTTGCAACAAATTCATTTGCTGGTTCGTTATATATATCAAGCGGTGTTCCAACTTGCTGTATACTTCCTTTATTTAAAACCATAATGCGGTCTCCCATAGTCATCGCTTCAATTTGATCGTGAGTAACGTAAATCATCGTAATTCCTAATCGTTGCTGAATTTCTCTAATTTCAATCCTCATTTGCGCACGCAATTTCGCATCTAAATTCGAAAGCGGCTCATCCATTAAGCAAATCGGTGCTTGACTCACAATCGCCCTAGCAAGCGCAACACGCTGTCTTTGTCCACCTGATAATTGGCCTGGTTTCATTTTCACATACTCTTTTAGTCCTACCATTTCAACAGCTTCCATTAATCGTTTTTGCCGCTCTTCTTTCTGTACTTTTCTTACCTTAAGGCCAAATAAAATATTTTCTTCTACAGATAAGTGTGGATATAACGCATAGTTTTGAAATACCATTGATAGATTACGATCTTTCGGCTCTAAATCATTTGCAACACGCTCATTAATAATTAAATCTCCCGAAGAAATTCCTTCTAAGCCAGCAATCATTCGTAATAATGTACTTTTCCCACATCCCGAAGGTCCAACTAAAACAAAAAATTCTCCCTTCTTAATGTGAACCGATACATCCTTAACCGCTGTCTCTTCCGCGTTTTTATATACCTTTAATACATTTTTCAATTCAATCACAAGATTGCACTCCTTTTTTCGTCTTGTATCCATACTTCATAATGACTTGTTGAAATCGCACTTGCTCCTGCACGAATTGCAATTTCTGCATCCTCTCGAGTTTGAATCAGTCCGCCTGCAATAATAGGAAATTCTATTTCCTCTGCTAGCTGTTTAATAATAGAAGGCATAATACCAGGCATAATCTCTACTGCATTCGGTTTAGTCGTTTTACAATTTTCAATTGATTTTGTAAGAGATAAAGTATCAACGATAAAAATACGTTGAATCGTTTTCAATCCAATCTTATTGGCATTTCGAATTGTCGACCCCTTTGTCGAAATAATACCTTGTGCACCAATAACATCTTGTATATACAAAAGTGCTTCCTCTGTATTCGTATTTAGCCCTTGTATAAAATCACAATGAAGAAATACATCATGTCCATTTTTCTGTAATTCATATACACGCTCTGGTAACTCCAACATTGAACCAGTCATAAGGAAAACTGTTTTCGGTAATTTTTTGTATGTTTTATACCCTTTCCAATCCTTTATCATCGCTATATAAGGTTCTTTAAACATTGACTTCACCTAGCTTTTCTATTTTTATCCAAACTAAAAACACCTACTTACATAGAACACCTTTCTCCTTATTTGAACTCTAGGGAATAGAGCACACTTAAGAAAGTGGCACGTTATATGTAAGCGGGTGTTCTCAAATGTTCTCTACCCTAGTTATTTTGTTACCTTTACTATATTACGTATTTATTAAGTCAGTTTTGATAGATTGTTAATTAGGTGTTAATCGAATGTTAATATTCACCATATTACTTTTACAATAATCAAGATATACGAATAAACTCCAACAGAAAACAACTTTGTTTAGAATTTAAGTGATATGTAAATTCATACCATAGTTACTCAGTTTTAGTTTTCTTGCCACTGCTTGCGAAGCAAAATTATCCCAAGCCGTGCTGTAAAGTGGAATGCGTTTTTCTTCTTGTATTGATATCGCCCAGGCCGTAACAACATCTGAACCATATCCTTTTCCTTGAAACTCAGATAACGTTTCTACACTCGCTTCAGAAGCTATTAGTGTACTTCTTGCACTACAGCATATAGAAACCACCTTTTCATTTTCAACAATTGCAAAATAAGGTTTCCTCCATTCCATCTGTTCTATTAGATTAGGAAAGCTTTCTCGCAAGAGTTCTTTATTCTTCCCTGTTATTTGTAGCGTCCTAATTGGTTTTATTAAATCATTAGGAAATCTATAAGCAGGCCCCATCCAAATATTCTCCACCGCTCTTTCCTCATTTAATATTTTAATGATTTTTGCTATCTCTATGTGATTTGAACGTTCTGAAATTAATTTCCCAATCTCATTCACCGTTTCACTATGAAGGTTATAATGATATCTCGTTATATTCCCCTCCCGAGTTCGGCCAAGAAAAAAACGTGGCGCTTTCAGATTTCCATGCTCATTTACACTCTTTATTCTTCCTACTTGATTATGAACAAATAGAACCTCTGCCTGAATTGCTATTAATTCAAGTTCTGAAAGTTTCATCTATATCCTCCTTTGTTACTGCATATACAAAATTCCTATAACAAGCCTTCATAGAGTAAATACAAAAGAACTCCTTCTCAAAACAAAAATCCCATTTAAATAAACATCAATGAGTCCATCTTGCCGGATGATCTCCTTGTTCTGTCTATTTAAATGGGATAATTTCATGACTGTTATTTTCTTAGCCTCTTATCTCACTCTTATATTACTCTGTAGGTTGCTGCTGTATAACTTCATTTGCCCCAGCTACTCTCAACATATTTGCAATGTCTTTAAACCCTCTTTTTTCAGCATATTGCAGCGGCGTAGTTCCTTCACTGTTAGCCATATTTACATCCGCTCCATGCTCAATAAGCATTTGAATTACCTTTTTATGATTTTCGCTACCATTTCCCAATACAATCGCTTCTAATAATGCCGTTCCACCACGATTATTTTTGTAATTCACATCAATATCTGTGTGCTCTAATAATTCTTTTACGACCTCTACATGACCACGCTCAGATGCAGAAGTTAATGCTGTTCCACCTGACCGAGTAGTTTCTTTCGTATTAGCTCCTGCATTAATTAATAATTTTACGATATCCTTATAACCTTCTCTACTAGCATAAAGAAATGGACTGCTTTGTTTCTCATCTTGAATTTCAATATCAGCTCCCGCATCAATTAACGCTTTAACTGTCTCTACATGATTCTGATACGTTGCTGCAAGGACAGGCGTTTCTCCGTTATCACCTTCTACGTTAATATTCGCTCCATCTTTAATCAACTTCATAGCCGTTTCGGTATCACCTAGAGTCGCAGAAAGTAATAATTGCTTATCCATTAAATTTATACCTGTTTCTTTTTTTGCTTCTTCCTTTTCTTTATGGTTTTCCTTCTTTTTTTCATTTTTCACCTGAACCGGTTTTGATTCAGGATCTTCTTGCTTATCACAAGCCACTGTCATCATTAAAAGTCCTAATAACATGCATAATAATATTTTTTGTTTTCTCACAACTACAGCTCCTATGAAAGATAATGTTTTCTTAACCATTCCTCCATCACATGCAATAACTCTTCTTCAATAGATTTATCCATAAGCACCTTATATTCCTTCTTAAATTGAATCATCGAACGCTTATGCCCATGTTTTCTCAACAAATAATTCATGTTTGGAATGATATGCCGCCCGGCTTCATCATTAACATATGAAGCAATTAGTTTAGCATGTTTCGGTGACACTTGTACATCTTTCTTATCCTTAATTCCCCTAAAGATGTCACTATTTTATATTGTAACTGTTCTTCTAACTATTTTACACCTTTTATCTTTCTATTTTCATCTCACTGGCAATAGAAAAAGACAACCTTGGGGTGGTTGTCCTTGCTCTAGCTACTTCTTCGTATTAATGAGAATGTCCTCCGCTATTCCCTTTTTTCGGTTTCCCCATCATCTCTTTGTTCATTTCCCACTTATGCTCTGATAATTCTTTGTCGGAAAGGACCTTCCCCTTATATTTAGATACAAAACTTTCCGCATCCTTTTTATCTTTAAACGAGATGACGTTATAAGCCATAGGTGTTGTTATTGTTTTATCATATACGTAAGTTGCATCCTGCATTGGAACCCAATCTTTCGTATTATAGTCTCGTACAAACTTTTCTTTCGTCTTCTCATTTTTATTATTATCCATCCATTTATGCATACAGCCAATATCATCAAACTTTAAGACTTTTCCATTCTCTAAAATAATTTCTGTTGCGAATTGATTATCCATTACCCCTATTTGACAAATATCACACTTATCATTTTTCTCATCAACTGCAATAGCTTCTATGTCCTTTTTCCCACATCCTACTATTGTAAATAAGAAGCATAAACATATAACAAGCACAGCATACTTTACTCTCATCCAGATTTCCTCCCTAAAAAGAACAATATACTCCCCATTAGTAATAATAAATTATTCTTAAAAATCTATTCGTTATACTCAACTAAGAGCATATCAAAAAGTTGTGTGAGGTTTGTGAAAAAACAATGTATCTTTTGTAATATATGGAACAAAAAAGATGTGTAGCTATTTCTACACATCTCTCATCATTCACAACCAGTAATTAACAAATCATCTTCTAGCTTAACTAATAATGTGTCCGTATCAATTTCCTGTCCAACCTCTACATTCACTAACCTTATATTTCCACTGATCCCTACCCCGATTTTTTCAAGCTCACCATCGTGTTTTCGGATCATCATTAATTTTTCCCATTCATATACGTAAGAGGATTCATTAATAAAAATCTCCTCTACTCTTCCTTCACATGAACTATAAATTTCTTCTATTCTTCTTTTCATTCAAAATCTACTCCCTACTTCACACTTCACTATTTTCACCTTATTCTACCATTCTTGTACGAAGTAAATTATCTTTTTAAAAATTCAAAATTACCCTCGTGAACAAAATGATCAAAATAAAGATTATGCTTCTAATGATGTTATTTTTTTAATTATTTACCATTTGAATTGAAACTTTTATTATAAATAAAAAACCTTTTATCTGAATTTTTACTTTATTTTGAAAGCGCAATCATTTTTGAGGGGGAGATTACATGTTAGCATTACTCGGATTTGTAATGGTATTTGTCTTTATGTTTTTGATTATGACTAAACGTATGTCAGCATTAGTAGCATTAATATTAATTCCAATTATTTTTGCATTAATTGGTGGCTTTTATGCAAATATGGGCCCTATGATGCTAGAGGGGATTAAAAAGCTAGCACCTACTGGTATTATGCTTATGTTCGCCATTTTATATTTCGGAATTATGATTGATAGTGGTTTATTCGATCCTGTCATTAGTAGAATCTTAAAATTTGTAAAAGGTGATCCGTTAAAAATTGTTGTTGGTACGGCTATCCTTACTATTATCGTTTCATTAGATGGGGACGGAACAACAACATATATGATTACTGTTTCCGCAATGTATCCACTGTATAAACGTCTTGGAATGAATCCGCTTATATTAGCTGGCGTTGTTATGTTAGGAGCAGGTGTGACAAATCTTACACCTTGGGGTGGACCAACTGCTCGGGTTATGAGTGCACTTGGTCTTGATGCATCAGAGCTCTTCACACCACTTATACCAGGAATGATCGCTGGTGCAATTTGGGTAGTTTTCGTTGCCTACTATCTTGGAAAAAAAGAAAGAAAACGTTTAGGAATTATGGATGTACAGTATTTAAAACAAATACAAACAATGGATGAGCAAGCTGCAACAGTCGAAGCTGAAGTACATAAACGCCCTAAGCTGCTATGGATTAACTTTTTATTAACTGTTGCCTTACTCGTCTGTCTCATACTAGAAGTTATGCCGTTACCTGTTTTATTTACAGTCGCTTTTGCAATTGCTGTTATGATTAACTATCCAAACTTAGAACAACAGAAAGAACGTATTGCGTCTCATGCTGGAAACGTATTAGCAGTTGTTTCTCTCGTATTTGCTGCTGGAATCTTCACAGGTATTCTATCTGGAACAAAAATGGTAGATGCAATGGCTCAAAGTGTAGTTACTCTCATACCAGATGCACTTGGACCCCAGCTGCCAATTATTACAGCTCTTCTAAGTATGCCGTTTACATTTTTCATGTCCAACGATGCATTTTACTTCGGGGTATTACCTATTTTAACAAAAGCCGCAGCTGCTTATGGAGTTAGCGCAGCTGAAATGGGACGCGCTTCGTTACTCGGGCAACCTGTTCACTTACTAAGCCCTCTCGTCGCTTCCACTTATTTATTAGTCGGAATGGCCAAAGTTGATTTTGGTGAACACCAACGCTTTACTTTACTTTGGGCTGTTGGAACGACAATGGTTATGTTGATTACTGGAATTGTAATTGGGATTATTCCAATATAAGATGATACTAGAAAAAACAGTAGAGGAAATGTAATCCTCTACTGTTTTTATTGTTATGAAAGTCTCCTATGAAGAAATACGGAAATACCTTCTTTCTGGCCTCCCCACACTCCCATATATAAGCTCTGCATGCACTTTCTTTCCAGAAATCAAATACTCTAAATAGCGCCTCGCTGTGGATCGACTTACACCTACCATTGAGCTTAGCATCTCTGCAGTAATTCCCTCTTCATTAACAGTTAGCATATGCTTTTTTATTTTTGCTAACGTTAATGGATCTATCCCTTTTGGGGCATATTCTATTTGATTTGCCTGCACTCCTCTTTGAGACCATAGATGTTCAATTTGTTCTGGAGATAATTGAGCACTTTCCTTTAACTTCATGATCTTCTTTTGGTAATTTTCTAAACTTGTTTTAAATCGATCAAACGTAAGTGGCTTTACGATATAATCTGTTACCCCGCCTCGTAAAGCATGCCGCACTACATCTGTTTCTGATGCGGCTGTAATCATAATAATGTCTGTATCATGCAAATTATGCCTAATATATGTGATGAGTTCAGTTCCTTGCATATCGGGTAAATATACATCTAATAAAACAAGCTGTGGCTTCACAAGCTCTAGCCATTCCTTTGCTTCTTCCCCAGTCGTTGCCGTTCCAATCACTTTAAATCCATCAATTTTTTCAGCAAAACGACGATGAATCTCCGCAATCCGAATATCATCTTCTACAATCAATACTTCAATCCCCTCAACCATTACAATTCGCCTCTCTCTTTCGGTAATGCAATGATAAATAACGCACCACCTAAATCCCCTTTTTCGATTGCGATGCTCCCATTTAAATCTTCCACTAGCTCTTTCACTTTTGCTAATCCATATCCACGTTTTTCGCCCTCTTTCGTCGAAAAACCTTTATAGAATATGCTTGTTATTATTTCATCATGAATCCCGTGTCCTGAATCTTCCACTTCAATTAATATTTCTTCTCCAATATCCGTTACAAACATTCTAACTTTCTTGTCATACTCTTGATTTTTTTCAATTGCTTCAAATGCATTCGTAATTAAATTCCCCAAAATAGAGACAACATAATTACTATCAATATGCGGACTTAACTTTTCTAAACTACTTTCTCGATCTAACACAAAATCAATTTTCAACTCTCTTGCTCTATTGTAAAATCCAATTAAAATTCCACCTAGCCATGGATTTTGAATTCGTTTCATAATAAATTGAACGAAATCTTGATATACTGCCGTTTCCTTATGAATAAGCTCTAAAGCATCTTCATATGACTCTAATTGGATAAGACCCGAAAGCGTATACAACAAATTATTATATTCATGTGTTTGTGCTCGTAATGCTTCTGTATATTGCCGCGTTTGAGACAACTCTGCTGTTAATTGGTCCATTTCAGATTTCAAACGTAAACTGGATACAACACCAGTTACTTTATTATTAACTTTAATAGGTAAACGGTTAGCAATAACAGCCTTTCCCTTTATATTTAATTGACGATCAAACTGTCCCTCACCAGTTTGAAGTACATCTAGTATCGATGAGTTAGGAATAACATTTAAAATAAATTCTCCAATTATATTTTGCTGTTTTTCTAAAGAAAGAATGTCATATGCCGCTTGATTTACTAAACTAACAATTCCATTTTTATCGATTACTATAATTCCTTCACGTACAGATTGAATAACTGTACTATGTTCTTCATATAAGGATGAAATTTCTTCTGGCTCCATCCCAAACATCATCCTTTTTATGCTTCTTGCTAAATATATAGAGCCGATTATGCCTAACAATAAACCAGCTATAGCAATCCAAAACACACGCGTACCATATACTTCTACAGCTTGATAAACATCGTCCATCGAAAAACCAACAGATACTACTCCAATAATTTCATTATCTTGATTACGTATTGGAACTTTTCCGCGTAATGAAGGTCCTAATGATCCAGTAGCCTTTGAAATATAAGACTTCCCTTCCAATAATACGCCTTTATTATCACCACCAACCATTGCTTCTCCTATTCTATCTCGCTTAGGATGTGCATAACGAATGCCATCCTTATTTCCAACTACAATGAAATCAGCATCTGTTTCGATTCGAATTTTTTCTACAATTGGCTGAATAATAGAACTTGGATTTTCCTTTTGGAAAGCTTCTTGAATTTCTGGTATAGTGGCAACTGTTTTTGCAACATACAATGCTCTTTTGCCAATTTGCTCTTCTACCGTTTCAGATAATATATAGTAAAATAAATAACTCGTTAACAGAAGCACAGCAAGAATAAGCGTGCTAATAGTTAATGTAATTCTCGGTTGTAGTTTTAATTTTTCAAATTTCAAAACCATTCCCCTAACATAGATAAAGTGAAACTTTAATCAGTGGGGGTTTTGTTCATCTCCCACTGATTATTAGTTGAACCAATCGGGCTTTTACGGGCAGTTGATCTCCCACCTAACTCCTTTGCTTTACAGCCGAATTTTGAGGTGGGAGTCTTACTGCCCACAAATAGCGGGATAAAGATAGAATTTAAAGAAAATACTGTCTTTTATTTCCGTATTTAATCATAACACGATTACTATATATTTCTTCAATTTATCTCATGATCGTCGTCACAAAAAAAGAAACGAAGTAAAACTACTACCTCGTTTCTTAATATTTGTTATTATACTTTGAACTTACCAATCATCTCTTGTAATTCTTCAGCCATTTGCGATAGGTGAACTGCTGCTGAATTTATTTCTCCTACTGAAGCTACTTGTTCTTCAGAGGAGCCAGCAATATTTTGAACACTTGCTGCATTTTCTTCAATCGTTGCTGCAATTTCATTAATAGATGCACTTACTTGTTTTGCATCTATCGTCATTCGTTTCGCTACTTCTACCATACTATCAATTTGTACAACTGTATCATTTGTAGATTTCAATATTTCTACAAAGCTTTGTTTCGTTTCATTTGCAACTACAAGCCCTGATTGTACCTCTGTCCCAACTTGATTCATAGAGCTTACAGTTTCTTTTATATCAAATTGTATCTCTTTCACTAGCTTGCCAATTTCCGTAGAAGACTGTCCCGATTGTTCTGCTAATTTCCGCACTTCATCCGCTACAATTGCAAAACCTCTTCCTTGCTCTCCAGCTCTTGCAGCCTCAATTGCAGCATTTAATGCTAATAAGTTTGTCTGCTCTGCAATATGTTGAATCACTTCTAGAATAGCTCCAATTTGCTTCGACTTATCATCTAATAAAGAAATGACTTTGTCTGACTGTGAAACAGATTCATGAATTAATTGCATTTGATTCACAGTTTGCTCAACTAACTTTCCACCATCTTCAGCTTTTTGGTTCGTATACATAGATGCTGTAGATACTAATGAAGAACTATCCGCAACACGCTGAATTCCTTCTGTAACTTCTTCTAACAAAGTCGCTCCTTCTTCAACTTCCCGCGTTTGTATTTCTGCCCCACTCGATACTTGTTCCATTGCTTGTGTAATTTGTTCCGTCGCTTCACTTGCTTGCTTCATGCTAGCCGTTAATTCTTCCGAAGAAGCTGCTACATGACCAGCTGAAGTATTAATATTTGAAATTACATCATGTAATGATGCCGCCATCTCATTAAAACTTTCTCCTAACTGTCCAATTTCATCCTTCGAACGAACAGTAATTGATTCTGTTAAGTCACCTTCGCTAATTTTCCTTGCTGATATAACAAGTTGTTTTAACGGTTTAATAATAGAAGCAATTATGAAGTAAATTACAATTCCACCAATTATTAATGAAATTCCAAGAACAGTTATTGTTTTATAGAAAATAGGTTCAGCCGCTTGAATAATTTCTTTCGAAGGCATAATCCCTGCTATTTTCCATCCAGTTATCTTATTCGTTTTAAAAGTGATATTGCGATCCTCGCCATCTAATGAAAATTGAAAATCACCTGTTTCTTGTTTATACAGTTCCTTTTCAAGTTTCTCTTCTACCTTATCCCCCGGCTTCAACGTTGGATGTGCTACCACATTTTTATCTTGATCAAAAATTGCAACATACCCTTGTTTACCGATATTAACCATTTTTGAAGTGTTTACAATATCATTAATAATTAAATCAATACCGAGGACGCCACTTTTATCCTCATTTTGTTTTGCTATTGTAATAACAATATTTCCTGTCGTTTTTGATTTATATGGAGCGGTGATAATCACTTCTCCGCTTTTTTTCACTGCCTCTTTGTACCACTCTCTTTCTGTAGGATTATATCCTTCTGGCATTTGAATAGCTGGTGATTGAACAAATTGTCCATTACTAGATCCCGTATAGATTGCTTCCATTTCTGGATGTAATTTATTATATTCTTCTAATTTATTCTGCACGTTTTGAAGCTGATCAGCTTGATAACTCGCCCCAGTAAATAGCTTTGTAAAGTATGCTACGTCTACTTTCTTACTATCTAACTCTTTATTAATTACATTATTTAAAATCTTTATGTTATCTTTTGCTGATTGTAAAATTGTTTCATTAAAATTTGTCTTTGCCTGTTGATAAGACGTCCAACCAATTACAATACTTGGAAGAATTAAAATAATAATAAATGATACAAATAACTTTGTTTTTAAACCACTACTCCTTAATTTTCCTTGAAACATATTTCTGTCCCTCCATACCGTTTTAAATGCAATTACTTTACAATTAATCTCTTTATATAAATTATACGATATAATTGCGTTGATGAGACTCTCTATCTCTTTTCCTCATCTTTCTCTACATTTGAAGAATTTTTGCATACATTTTTCATTCTATAGAAATTAAATAATTAAAATATAATATGAAAATGTTGTATTATTCGAAATATTACATTTCATGGAAGAACCTCTAGTATCATATTTACTAGAGGTTCTTCCTATTTTACTATTCTCTATCTTTTTCTACTTCTTTTTTCTCATTTTCTACTACTGATACGACAGGTTTATCGTTTGATAATTGCTGCACGGCACCTTTTCCAGCGAATCCTTCTAGTAATTCTTTTAAATCAATACCAGAAGAAGCTTTTAATGTCTCCTGCATCGTTGCCATTAAATCAGTCGCATAACCCGCAACTTTTCCAGCACCGCTATTCTTACCACCGCCGCCTGTATCGACAACTGTAATCTTATCAATGTTACTAAGTGGACTTGCAATTTCTTTCGCATAACTTGGAAGCATTTTAAGGACCATATCCATAATCGCGGCTTGCCCATATAATTCAAATGCTTCTGCAATTTTTTGTTTCGCTTCTGCTTCTGCTAAACCTTTTAACCTAATAACATCTGCTTCCGCTGTACCTTGTGCCTTTTGTACTTCTGCCTTCGCCTGACCTTGTGCTTTTTCAATTTCTGCTTTTGCTAAACCTTCCACACGAACTTCTTCTGCACGTGCTCTTGCTTCTGCCTCAATTTTATATTGATCCGCATCTGCTTTTTTCATTTGTTTTACTTTTTCCGCTTCAGCTGATTGTTCAACAGCATAGCGATCTGCATCTGCCTTTTTCTTTACTTCTGCATCATATTGCTTTTCACGACGCGCAATCTCTTTTTCTTCTAATTCAATTTGCTTTTCACGCTCAATGATTTTAACTCGCATTTGCTCTTCTGTAACACCTTGTTGCGCTTTCGCCTGTTGTAATTCGTAAGAAAGATCCGCATCTGCACGAGCTTGTTCTTGATCTCTCTTATAAGACTGCACTTTTAATTCCTTATGTTTTTCAGCTTCAGCGATTTGTGCATCACGTTGATATTCTGCTTCTTTTGCTTCTTTCTCAGCACGAGCTTTTTCAATTCGTGCCTCTTTTTCACGCTCTGCATTTGCAACTGTTGCATCACGCTTAACCATTGCAATTTGTGGCTGACCAAGTGCATCTAAGTAGCCGTTTTTATCCATTATTTCTTTAATTGTAAAGGAAACAATACGAAGTCCCATCTTCTTCAAATCAGTAGAAGCTACTTCATGTACCTTTTGTGCGAATTGCTCTCTATTACTATAAGCATCTTCTACTGTCATAGAAGATAAAATAGCACGTAGATGCCCTTCTAAAACTTCTTTTGCTTCTATTTTTAACTCTTCCGTTTCTTTTCCTAAATATTGTTCAGCTGCTGTAGAAACTTCTTCAATTGTCGATCCTACCTTAATAATAGAAACACCGTTTACTGTAATCGGTACACCTTGTTTCGTATACGTATCACGTGTTCCAACTTCTAATTTGTAGTTTAATAAGCTAAGAGGCTCTCCTCTTTGCATAATTGGAACTACGAAAGTACCACCGCCGCGGATAATCTTAATCTTCTTTCCGTCATCAGTGGTAACAACATTCTTTCCACCACCAAGCCAGTTCCCTGTCACAATTAATGCTTCATCTGGGCCAACTGTTCGATACTTCGTAATGAATACTAAAATGAGTAGAATTAAAATTGCGAGTAAAACTCCACCGATAATTAATGGAATCGTCATGTAAATTCCCCCTTATAATTTTGGTTTTTTTAAAGAATAAGCGATGTTCTGTACAAGTAAAACACCATCTTGAACTCCCTCAATAATGACCTCGGTTCCTTGTGAAATATCTTTCTTTCCAATTGTTTTCGCTGGTATTGCATTACTTCCAAATTTAGAGGAGATTAACACTTCTCCAAATCCTTCTGTAGGAATTGTCGTAATGACTTCTCCCTTGCAACCAATGAATTCATCCATACGTTGCACAGTGTTTTGTTCTGCTTCTGCAATCGGTTTTAAAATTAATATTTTCATTATGAAAACACCGATGAAAGATATAGCAAATGAACCAGCAAAAATAATAGTACTATTAAAGGAAAATAAATATTCTCCTATATAACTAAGTCCACATAACATGGCGAAGAAACTAAGTAGTAAAGTAACAACGGATACAGATCCGCCCCCAAAACTAAATATTGATTCAAATATATCTCCAAAGAAAATATAAATAACAGTGAGTATAGTAGCAATAATAAATCCATATAAATAAATTGTTTCAAGTGGATAACCAAACAAGACCATTTCTTATCCCCCTTTCTTAAACAATCCCTTTTTTGTTATGTGTATGCCCCACCTCTTTCAAAGATTATCATTCTTAATTTTCAGTTATTTACCCTTTAAAGAAAAGCCTGTAAGACAGGCCTCTAAAAAAGAACAGGAGAAACCTATTGTGACAGGCTCCTCCTAGAAAATAACCGATATATTATATATCTATATAATATATTATTTTCCACAAAAAGTAAAGTTAAACATACATTGGAAGAGCACTTATTTTACTGATAATGCGTACGCTCCATCGCCATTATCATATTTATATACATACAAGTAATACTTACCTGGTTTTGCATTAAATTTTGCTTCTATATGATTTCCATTAGCTTGACCGTAAGCTGCGTAATTTTGCATATCTGATTCATGGTGAAGTACCCATGTCATCCCGATTCCATGCTCATTTAAAACAGAAATGTCGATATCTTTCGCTGATGCCACATTAAATGTATAAACATCGGTGTGATCCACGCCGATAAGGCTACCTTTTATAGTAGTATTTAACCCGATACGATTGGCTTCCTCTGGACGATTATTTGGTTCTGATTCTGTTAAACTTCCATCTGTAATCGTAACAGTTGTTTCAATTTTACTCTCTTTACCTTTATCATCTTTTACTCTTAACGTTACTTTATAAGTGCCTTCTCTTTCATATGCATGTACTGGATTAACTTCTGTACTTGTGCTTCTATCCCCGAAGTCCCATAAATAAGAAACAATTTTTCCATCTTCATCGTTTGAACCATCGCTCTTAAATTGAATTCCTTCTTTTACAAGCCCATTATAAGGACCATTTATATTAACCGTCGGAGCTTTATTTTCTTCTTCATCTTTTGCAATACCATGGAAGACTACATCATATTCAAATTCATTTGAAGCATTCACACGATAATTGACGAAGTATGCTGTAACAGTTTTGTAGCCACTCCATTCTTTTTGCGCTAATTGTTCTAAAGCTTCATTTACTCTTTTGCTCATTGCTTTCCAATCTTCTGATTCACCCTTCGTTACACTACCTGTATACGTACCTTCTAATGTAAATGTATTGAAGAATTGAGATGTATGTTTTGTCATTTTTGCATCTTTCATATGCAACGTATCGTTAATTTCCTTCTTCACTTCTGCTAACGCTTTCGGTGCATGTTCAGCTAAATAATCATCTGATACTTCAGGTACATTATACTTATCTTGATTATCAATTAACTGCTGCATATACTCTTGATACTCTTTATTTAATCTAGGATCTTTACTTAAGGTCTCACGATACTTATCATAATTTTTCACGTCATTCGCACGAATTAAATCTTGAATTTTATCAAACGCTTCAAATTGATGAGTATATAAGTAAGACTGCAATGCGAACGAGTAGTTATAGAAATCCCAAGAACCATATTTAGCAAATAGTGTACGCTCTGCTGTATAACGGCTTGCAGGGTCAGATGATAATCCACTAATTATGCTCTTTCTCGGTACAACGTTATTCGTACGGGTAGATCCCGCAAAAAATTCCGCATTCCCTTCTTGGAACCAAGTTAATCTTTCATTTTGATACATATCTCCTCTTCCAAATAAACCTGGAACCTCATATCTTCCTTGAAGATAATGAGTAAACTCATGACGGAATAACTCTTCTAAACTATAAATACTTTGCTCTGGCGTACGCTCATATGTAAAGAATGTACCTGTCTCTTCAATATAAATTCCACCGTTGTTTGTCTCATATCCGTACAGTTGTCTATTTAACTGATATTCATCTGGAGTGTTATAGATTACTATCGTTAATACATCGTCGGCATTACCTTGTTCTAAAGCTTTATCATTACCGATTACACGGTGATATTGCGCCTTTACTTCTTTCGCTGCCCAATACAATCTCTTAATTTTTTCTTCTGATACTTTATCCCCTGTTTTAAACACAATGGATCCATCGTCAAATGTGTACGTTTTTGGTAAGTATTGCTCTTTTCCTTCTTTACGTATCTTCTCTAAGTCTACCGTATTCCCGCTATAATCTTTCCCGTTATAGTTTGTTGTAATTTGTTCTACTGCAACAAAATACGATTCACTTAGACGTGGATACATATACATTGCTTGTGTTACAACTTCTAAGCCCTTATTTGGATTACTATGAAACTTTCCTAAACGACTAGCAAAATAAATCCCATTATTTATAAGCCACTTATTTTCTGATGTTACTTGATTTAGAAGAGCAATGCGATTAATCTCATTAATAAATCCATCTACTTTTCCATACCACATTGTATCTTTTGCCTCTTTACGAGTTTCAAATAAATAAGATTGCATATCATAATCAATACCTTGCATAAGATCGTATACAGCTTGTCCTTTCATACGATCTTCTACATATGCATGGAAATTATCATTATATTGTTTTAAAATATTAGCTGTATATTGCACTGTTTCAACATCACTTGATGCATTACTAATTAATTTACCGTATGCAGATACGACTGTATCTTGCTCATTTGTTCCAAGCTTAAAGTTTGGATTTTTTGCAATAGCTTTTAACGCTGGTAAACATTTGTCCTGAAAGCTTCTTTCATTTAAATCGCTTAATTCTTTATTATAAAATGCAAGGTAAAAAGCCGAACGTAATACTTCAGTAAATGTTTGAATTCCCTTTGAATCATCTTTCGTAAATGTACTACCTCTATGAGCTAATTCATCTATAATTACTTGCATTCTTCCTTTGTCTTGATAGAAAGCTTTTGCGTCTTCATTAAACTGGAATAAATCTGTAATTTGATTCCACTTAATACTCCCTAACGTTTCAATTAACTCTTGATGACTCATTTTGTTTAAATCAGCCATTGAATAGTTTTCTTTAACTTGTTTTCTTACTGAACTTTTCATAATAGGTGCTGGACGTTGTGAAAAGTCTCCTACTTTTAAACGTTCTTGAAACGATAATGTTTCATCAACTTTCGAAGCATGTCCAATCTCATCTACTGTTTTTTCAATTCCGACCGGTTTCGATTTCAACACGTTATATGGTACTTTTTCTTCCGCTGACACATGAGTTTGAATTACTCCTAACGATAGAGCCATTGTACTAATACTAAGCATCACTTTATTGAACTTTGATTTCTTGTTCACACTATTTCCTCCTATTTAAATATTCCATTCAAGAAGTTAACATATTATCCAGATAAAATAATGTAAAATGCAATATTTCATATTATTTCTTTATACATTTTGACCATATAGTGAACGAACTTTTTGCATGATTGGGTAAATAAAGAGCTTGAAAAACTAGGTAAAGAAAACTTCCTCCACACACTATATAACAAGCATTTAAAAGAAGAATTCGTGCCTCAAATTAGTCCTGAATCCGTTATTACTGAAAGTGGAAAAGTAAATTTTAAAAACCCATTCGTATGAAATGTAATTTTCATACGAATGGGTTTTTTACTCTATTATATAGTGCTGTAAACATGACTTCTCTTCAAAACCTACTTTCTTATACAATTTCATAGCACTTTCATTATTCGTATTCAAACATAGTTCTATCTCTTCCATCCCTTGGAAGGAGAAAATATACTGAATTGCAGCTTGTAATAAACACGCTCCAACACCTTTTCTCCTACTATTTACAGCAGTTGCAATAAATTCGATATTTGCTTCATGAAACTGCGGATTTACTTCAACATATACATAACCTTCTAACTTATCATTCTCCTTACTTACAAATAATTTATTTGTATCACCTAACCGTTCAATAATTTCATTTCCTTCATAAATATATAAATCAAAATGTAATCATTTCTCGAATAAATGACAATGTTTTTCATTGTAGACTAAAAAATAAAAAGTTTACAAAAAATTAACCCCTTTTAAGGGGTTATGCCATTTTCTCTCCAGATTCTTCTCTAAAAAAGCTTTTCATTGCATGAAATACATCTGCTTTTTGCTTTAAAATATAATATCTGAAATTCTCATCTTTAATATTTTTATATGCCGACATAAGCGTACTGTGGCGGTTGTACTGGTTCACTTCCCCATAACCAAACATATTACACTTCTTCATCAACTCTTCCACAAGCTTTACGCATCTAGCATTATCCGAAGTTAAATTATCACCGTCTGAAAAATGGAATGGATAAATATTATAGCGATCTGGTGAATATTTATTATCGATTAACTCAAGTGCTTTTTTATATACAGAAGAACATATTGTTCCGCCGCTCTCACCTTTTGAGAAAAACTCTTCTTCTGTGACGACTTTCGCTTCCGTATGATGTGCAATAAACTCAATATCAACTGTTTCATATTTTGTGCGTAAAAATCTTGTCATCCAAAAGAAGAAGCTACGTGCCATATACTTCTCCCATATTCCCATCGATCCACTCGTATCCATCATCGCTAATACAACAGCTTTCGAATCTGGCTTTAACACTTCATTCCAAGTACGGAACTTTAAATCTTCTTGGTGAATCGGATGGAAAGATGCTTTACCACGCATTGCATTTCGTTTATATGCGGATATCATCGTTCGTTTCTTATCAATATTTCCCCATAATCCTGTTTTTCTAATATCATTAAATTCAATGTGCTCAATTCGGTTTTCATCCATTTCTTTTCGCTTTAAATTAGGCAGCTCTAACTCTTTGAAAAACGCTTGCTCTAATTCTAAAATTGAAACTTCCGCTTCATAATAATCTTCCCCAGCTGCATCTCCTGCTCCTTGCCCTTTTCCTGGTCCTTTCTGCTTTTGACCACCTGATCCATCTCTCGCAACGACATCCCCAACTTTGCTATCACCGTTTCCTTGCCCTACATGTTTATTTTTATCATAATTATATCTAATCTTATATTCATCTAAAGAACGAATCGGTATTTTCACAACATCCCTACCATTAGACATAACAATATTTTCTTCTGTTACAAGGTCTGGTAAATTATTTTTAATTGCTTCTTGTACTTTTTCCTGATGGCGTTGTTGGTCGTCATATCCTTTGCGATGGAGGGACCAGTTTTCCTGTGAAATCGTATAATTTGGTTGATTTTCTTCGCCCATGCCTTTCCCTCCTTACTGTATTTTTCTCTCATATGAACAGCAATCTATAATTTTGTTTTCTAGTGTGCATAACTAGAATATTTGAAAAGTAACTGTTCATCGAAACTCATCCCATAAACATATCAATTATTTTTCGCACAATACTCCGAGCATCTTAAACAAAATTTTGCCACTCACATAATAGAAAGAAACATTCAGCCGTTGATAAGAAAGAAACACAACGCATTGTTGCACACATCTCCGCTTTGCAACATATTGTATTGTGTTGGCTTTTTTCGTATGAATGGTTGGTTACTCTATCATATGCATATTGTAAAAATAATTGACAATAAATTCATGAAATTGCATCTTAATTTATTATATTTGGACAAGCTATGACACTTTTTACAAATATCAGTGGATAAAAAAACGCTGTCCCGAGAACAAGAGACAGCGTTTTTATTATCAGACTATCGATTTAACAAACTACCTACATAGCGTAACAGTTCATTCGCAGATGAAGAATTATAGCCATGCTCATCAATTAAGCGTGCAACAACATCATTGATTTTCTTAAGCTGATTTTCGTCCGGTGTTTTCGTTGATGTTGTAATTTTCACTATATCTTTTAAATCAGCAAATAGTTTTTTCTGAATCGCTTCACGAAGACGTTCGTGTGAATTATAATCAAAGCGTTTTCCTTTACGTGCATAAGCAGAAATACGAATTAAAATTTCTTCACGGAATGCTTTCTTAGCATTTTCTGAAATTCCAATTTGCTCTTCAATCGAACGCATAAGTTTTTCATCCGGGCTCATTTCTTCACCCGTTAACGGATCACGTAATTTTGATTTATTGCAGTACGCTTCGACGTTATCTAAGTAATTATCCATAAGTGTCTTAGCTGATTCTTCGTATGAATAAACAAACGCTTTTTGTACTTCTTTCTTAGCAATTTCATCGTATTCTTTTCTCGCTAATGAGATGAAATTCATATAACGCTCTCGATCTTCATTACTAATCGATGGATGCTGATCCAACCCATCTTTTAAAGATCTAAGTACATCTAACGCGTTAATAGATGGTACCTCTTTTCGAATAATTGTAGAAGAAATTCGGTTAATGACATATCGAGGATCAATACCCTTCATACCTTCATCTTGATATTCGCGTTGCAGCTCCTCTACATCAATCGCATTATAACCTTCTACCGTTTCTCCATCATATAAACGCATCTTTTTAATTAAATCAATATCCGGACGCTTCGGATCTTTTAAACGAGTTAAAATAGTGAACATTGCTGCAACTCGAAGTGTATGTGGTGCAATGTGGACATTGGATACATCACTTTCACGAATCATTTTTTCATAAATATGTTCCTCTTCACTCACCCGTAAATTATATGGAACTGGCATTACAATAATTCGTGAATGCAATGCTTCATTTTTCTTATTTGCTATAAATGAGCGATACTCTGTTTCGTTCGTATGCGCTACAATTAATTCATCTGCTGAAATAAGCGCAAATCTTCCTGCTTTGAAATTCCCTTCTTGCGTAAGTGATAATAAATGCCATAAAAATTTCTCATCACACTTTAGCATCTCTTGGAATTCCATCATACCGCGGTTCGCCTTATTTAATTCTCCATCAAATCGATACGCACGTGGATCTGATTCTGAACCATATTCTGCAATGGTTGAAAAATCTAGACTACCTGTTAAATCGGCAATATCTTGTGATTTTGGATCAGACGGACTAAATGTACCAATCCCTGTACGGCGATCTTCAGAGAAGAAAATACGCTCTACAACTACATCCTCAATTCTTGATCCATATTCTTGCTCTAGACGCATAACATTTAATGGTGATAAATTCCCTTCAATTCTTACTCCATACTCATCAAAGAAATCATCCCGTAAATGATGTGGAATTAAATGAAGTGGATCTTCATGCATCGGACAGCCTTTAATTGCAAAGATCGCTCCACGATCTGTTCGTGAGTATGTTTCTAATCCTCGTTTCAACATCGTAACTAATGTTGATTTCCCTCCACTGACAGGACCCATTAATAATAAAATACGCTTTCTAACATCTAATCTTTTTGCAGACGGATGAAAATATTCTTCCACAAGGCGTTCTAAGGCATCCTCTAATCCAAATAGTTGATTACTAAAGAAGTTATATTTTCTTCTACCATCAACTTCTTCAATACCAGCATCTTTTATCATATTGTAAATGCGAGAGTGTGCTGTTTGAGCCACCCATGGTCTTTCTTTCACAAGCTCCAAATACTCCGCAAACGTACCTTCCCATTGTAAACGTTCTTCTGCTGCTCGATGCTGTTCAATCTTTTTTAGAATATCCATTATAGCTCCTCCCCCATCTCCTTGTTCAATCGGATTATTATAAAAGGTATGCTAGGATGTCCTTAAACATTCTTTAAATCAAAACGAAATATATAATAGCGCTATAAAATTCTCTCCAAAATTCAAAGAAAATTCTGTATAATAAAGGTATTAACGTTTTTAACTTGCTATTCATTTTTATTAAATTCTTTTCTTCTAAGAACCTTACATACATTTCGATTAATAAATAGAATTCGTCAACCGAAAAAGTAAGGAGGAAATTAGTATGAAGTTATTATTAATTTTAGGTGTATCAATTACATTTCTTACAGCTATTTTCACATCCGGTTATAACGATAAACCAGGTACACATAAAAAGTGATGTGCTTTTTAGCACATCACTTTTTTCTCGTTTTTTTAAATTATTTAAAATAAATATTTTCCACATCGCATATCGATAAAGGGCGATTATAATAATAACCCTGTACGAGTTTCACATTCTTCTCCTTTAAAAATTGTATTTGTTCCGCTTTCTCCACTCCTTCTGCAATTACATTTAATCCTAGAGTATGTGCTAAATGAATAATTGCAGCCGTAATATTCGTATCTCTTTCATCTTTATATATACCTTCCATAAAAGAACGATCAATTTTTAACGTATCAATTGGATATGTTTTTAAATAACTTAAAGATGAATATCCCGTTCCAAAATCATCTAAATGAATCTTTAAATTTTGTTCTTTTAACTGTAATAACACTCTTTTCGATAAATCTTTATGTATAAGGGCCCCTTCTGTAACTTCTATTGATAATAAATGAGGTGGCACATTGTACTTTTTTAAAGCTCGTGTAATCATCTCTATTAATGTAATAGAACGAAAATGTCTGGCCGAAATATTAACTGCAATCGGTACAACTTCATATCCTTTATTTAACCATTCACGTATTTGCTTACAAACTTGATGTACTACCCATTCATCAAGTTTAATAATAAACCCTGTTCTTTCAGCAAGTGGAATAAATTGATTTGGTGGGACGAGACCCAGCCCCTTATTCTCCCACCTTATTAGCGCTTCCATACTCGCTATCGTTTCTGTTTCAATATTGATTTGAGGTTGATAATATAGGAAAAATTCCTTTTTCTCTATAGCACGATGCAACTGGTTTTCTATTACAAACCTTTGTTCACGTTCACAATCTAATCCATTACAATAAAAATAATAATGCCCTTTTCCTTTTTCTTTTGCTTTCTCCAAAGCTGCGTCGACTCTTTGGAAAAGCATTTTTTCATCCACTCCATCTTTTGGGGCCATTACAATCCCAATTGATGCACTTAAATAAACATCCTCTTCCTCTATTACAAAATGCTCACTAATTTTCTTTAGTATAGTTTGTGCAACTTCCTCTACGCATTCTTTCGTTATATTTTCTATTAACATAACAAATTGATCATCGTGTTCTCTAAATAAGTGCATACCTTCTATTTGTTGGTTTCGTAAGTATTCCGTGACTTTTTTTAATACTTGATCTCCTTCTTTATGACCAAATGTATCATTAATTAGGTGAAATTCATCTAAATCTATAAAAACAAGAGCAAACTCTTTATTATCATTTAAAAGAACATTTAATTTATTTGTACATGAAATTCTATTCATTAGCCCTGTTAACTGATCATAGTAAGCCAAATATTCTGTTTTCATTTCATTTAATACTTGCATTGTAACGTCTCTCGTAACAATATATACCCCAACAATTTCACCATTCACAATAATCGGGATAGTTCTCACAGAAATATAAAGCTCATATCCTTCTTTATGAACATATTTCTTTGCAACGACTTGTTTTGCCCTTCCCTGTAAAGCCCCCTTAAATATAGTTTGAAAAGCTTCTTCATATTCCTTATTTATAAACTGAAAAACAAATTGATTACTTAGCTCTTCATATCTATATCCAAATATTTCATACGTTGCTGGATTTGCATATGTAATTCTCCCAATAGAGTCTACAGATATAATGGAATCATTATTATATTCTAGTAATGACTTAAATAACATTTGTTTTCCCTCTATTTCCACCTTTTCCTCAACCTGTGCTGTAATATCCCTAGTAATACAAATAATAAACTGGCATATTCCATCCACATCGTATACTGGATTAAGTGAAGATTCATAATGGATATCACCAGTTGGTAAACTGATTACATCACAAAAAGTATGCGCTCTCGCTTCTTTCATTACTTTTACATATTGCCCTTGTAATATTCTGGCCGTACCTTCTGGCAATACTTCTGCAAAAGTTTTTCCGTAACACTCTTCGCTTAGCCTAGCGTGATCCATCCCTATTTTATTCACATATATATATTTAAAAGTTTCATCATCAATAACTTTCACAATGAATACTAAATCTTGAATAGCATGTAACAATCCTTGTCTTATTAAATCCATATCTATCATACTTAAAAAGGTATTTTGACTGTTATATTTTTCTTTCATATTTATCTCAACCCGTCTTCTCTATTTTTATTCATATATCTCATTCTATATGAATATGTACCTTTTTTAAAATGTATGATTACATATTATTTTTATTTAAATAAAAAAGTCGCCAAATGGCGACTTTTAATAAACGATTTCTAAATCTAATCCTGGATAATTTTGTTGACGGAACGCTTCATAAATTAAAATTGCTGCTGTATTAGATAAATTTAATGAACGTACTTTATCCGTCATTGGAATACGTAAACAATGATCGAAGTTTTCTTCAATTACATTAGCTGGTAATCCATTTGTTTCTCTTCCAAACACGAAATAGTAATCCTTCTCACGTTTGCTATAATCAAATGCTGTATGAGCTTTCTCGCCATACTTTGTTAAATAGAAGAATTCACCATCTTTATTTTTCTCATAAAACTCTTCGATTGAATCATAATACGTAATTTTTACGTGCTGCCAATAATCTAATCCTGCACGCTTTAACATTTTGTCATCCGTTGAAAATCCAAGCGGTCTAATCAAATGTAATTCTGTTCCAGTTGCTGCACAAGTACGTGCAATATTTCCTGTATTTGCTGGAATTTCTGGTTGATATAAAACAACATGTACTCCCACGCGATATTCACCTCTATTTTTTGTCTACTACGTATTATACCACTTGAACGAAAAATCTCTACCCATTAATAATATGAAAGAATTTATATTTCATTTGTGGTGTGTATTTACTAGAGTCTTCATAATTCCAATAACGCCGACGGCTATTCGCTGAATGTGCATTTACAAGCGGCATCCCATCTGCATCTTTTGCTACTACAATCGTCGTATGATTCCACCTACCATCATCCTCGAAATCATAAACAATTACATCACCAAGAATAAGGTCTTCTGGCTTTTCTACTGCTTCTGCTCGAAGACCAGTTGTAGCGCCTGACAAATACCAATAAAAAGAGTGTGCTACAGCCCAACTCCAACTCCACTGGTTTTCTCTTTGCCACCATCCTTTACGGATATTAGGATACCCGTTCATTGGTACTTCTCCAGTATGAAGACATTGCGAAATATAATTCGTACAATTATCAGGGAAATTACGATACGCAGGATTTCGATCATCCCACCAGCGCTCTGCATATTTTACTGCTTCTAAACGATTATATTGATATGAACCGTATTTTTCTTTCGTGACTTCCCGCTCTAACGTCTCACCTATTCCACTCTCTTCTTGCACTTCAATAGCATAATCATCTATTATACGGCTATTGCTTAAACAGACTCGTCGTTTTAATTGTTCCTCTTCGATATAAAATAATTCTTTATGCTTAATTAAATATTTCAAGTGTATTTGATAATCAATTTCTTGATGCTCACCACTATTCAATTGTCTATTGAAAGAAATATCCGCAGTTGCTTTCACTATATCTGCACTACGTTTTTGAAACAATTGTTTCTTTCTCTGTACCATTTGTAATAAATCTTCAGCAATACCATCCACATCTGTTCGTTTCTCTGTTATATATGCTAAAAACTGTTGCACTTGCTTTTCAACACTCGCTTTTACAACCATTCAGTCTCCCCCCCATATTACAATATGAAAAAGGGAGATATTATCTACTCTTTTTTCTGCGCTAACAATTCAAGCCCACGATTCATTTCATGAAGAACCTCTTCGTCCTTCTCGCGTCCCATCGCTTTTTCAATGGCTTCGCCTACTCCATCTCCACCAATTTTCCCAAGTGCCCATGCTGCTGTTCCGCGAAGTACTGGCCTTGGGTCATCTTTCATAACACCAATTAAATCAGGAATTGCTGCTGTTTCTTTAAAATGTGCAAGTGCTAAAATGGCATTTCGTTGCAATGGCTTTTTACCTCTCCATGAACCAGACATAATTCCATACTTCTCTTTAAAATCACGATTACTAATTGTTAAAAGCGGTGTTAATAACGGTTTAACTAACTCAGGATCTGGCTCCATTTCAGGATGGTTATGAAAATCCATTCCTTTATTTTTCGGACAAACAGTCTGACATGTATCACACCCATATATACGATTTCCTATTTTATCGCGATATTCTTCAGGCAGAAATCCTTTTGTCTGTGTTAAAAAGGCGATACATTTCTTCGAGTCTAACTGTCCACCTTGTATTAAAGCACCTGTAGGACAAATATCAATACATTTCGTACAACTTCCACACTGATCTTCTATTGGCTGATCAGGAGGAAATGGAACATTCGTAATCATTTCTCCTAAGTATACATACGAACCAAATTCAGGCGTAATAATAGCGCAGTTCTTACCACTCCACCCAATACCTGCACGCTCTGAAACAGCTCGATCACTTAGCTCACCTGTATCAACCATTGATTTCACTTCTATATCCGGAAGTTTTTCGATTAAATATGCCTCTAACTTTTGCAAACGATCTCGTAAAACAAGATGATAATCTTGTCCCCAAGAAGCGCGACAAAAAATCCCACGTCGTTCTCCCCGCTTACTTAACGGTGCATTTTTTAATTTTGAAGGATATGCTAAAGCAATCGCAATAATCGATTTCGCACCAGGTAACAATAGCTGTGGATTAGTTCTCTTCTCTATGTCAGGCTCTTCGAATCCAGACTGATAATTTAATTGTTGTTGCTGGATTAGACGCTGCTTTAATTCCTCAAATGGTGACGCACTGGCAAACCCTATTTTATCTATACCAATCGTTTTACTATACGCAATTACTTCTTGCTTTAATTGTTCAAAATCCATTCTTAATCGCCTCCTCCGATGAATCCATCCCTTATGTAACGACTATATTGGTTAGCAATTCACTTTCGGAATAATATTCTTTACTTCTATTTTCGCATACAATTATGATTTTCAAACATTAAAAAACGCAATGCCTCGTTTATCTTGGAAACGAAACACTGCGTTGATCACAATTTATTAGAAAAACATTAAATAAAATTTGGAGCGGGTGAAGAGAATCGAACTCTCGACCAGAGCTTGGAAGGCTCTTGTTTTACCACTAAACTACACCCGCAAATATGAAATAAATATAAGATATTGAAATAACTTATGTAAAGTAGTATAGCATGTAAAAAAATGCGAAGCAAGAATTTTATCGAAAAAAGTCGAAAAAGTGATGAGATACTCATCACTTTTTCAATTCTTTATCAATTGCCTTCTTCATACTATCGAAATCAGGGTTTGCAAGATTTCCATTTATATATACTGAAGGAGCACCTTGAACATTTAATTTTTTAGCACGATCTGAATCTTGACGTACTTTGTCTTTAATTTCTTTACTGTGTAAATCTTTTTTAAATTGTTCTACATTAATTTTTGGAAGCTTGTCTTGCACAATCTTAAGAAGTAATTCTTCTGTAATCCATTCTTCCGTATCTTTCTTTTGACTTTGATAAATCTCATCATAGAAAATCCAGAATGAATCTTTATCTTGTTTATAAATTGCTTCACCAGCAGCTGCACCTAAATCAGAATCTTTTCCGATAAATGGGAAGTTAATGAAATATAACTGGACTTTGCCTTTATCAATATATTCTTCTTTTAATCGTGGTAATACTGTTGCATCCCACGTACGACAAGCTGGGCATTTAAAGTCGCCAAATTCAACTACCTTAACTGGAGCATCATCTTTCCCTAAAGATTGTTGCGTAGAATAAGCAAACATCTCATTCCCTTTATCTTTTTTGTCATTTATGATGCTATACACAATCGTCCCGATTACAATCAATACTGCGATAGAAAAAACTATACCAAGAGCTATGAGTTTGTTTGATGATTTCATATACATTCCTCTTTAAATTCATATTCTGTATACATCATTGTACACAATACACATAATATCAATACTTTCATAGGTCACGCAATGAACACGCTCACATAAATTACAAAAACACAACAATTGTGACAATATTGTGTCGCCATTTGTCACATTTTATTCAAAAAAAAGAAGCTCCTCTATAGGAACTTCTTTTAACTTACTGCTTTTTCACGGGCATTTTTTAACATGGACTGCTCTGTTTTTATATCATGACGAATTACTAATTTCTCACTAACTGCCTGCACATATTCATCATGATTTATATATCCTTCTTTCTCCATTAGTCTTAAAACTACATTTCGTCTCTCTACTGCTTTATCATAATTTTGTGCAGGTGAGTAATAAGCTGGCGCTTTTACTACAGCAGCCATCATTGCACTCTCAGCCAACGTTAATTGATTCACCTTTTTACCGAAGTAAAGATTTGCTGCTTTTTCAATTCCCCATGCCCCTTCTCCGTAGTAAATATTACTCACGTATAATTTTAAAATCTCATCTTTCGTGAATGTACGTTCAATTTTTTTCGTATAAAAAATCTCTTTCCACTTACGAGAAAATGTACGTTCATTAGATAAGAAAGCATTTTTAGATAACTGCTGTGTAATCGTGCTTCCTCCTTGCACAACACCACCAGCTTTTATATTTTCAATAGACGCTCGAATAATTGCTATATAGTCTAAACCATTATGATGATAAAATCTTTTATCTTCCGTCGCAATAAATGCGTGTGTTAATGATTCTGGCACCTCTAACTTAGCGGGTACTTGCAATTTACTAATATCACTTCGCTCAATCATTACATTTCCAATGAATAATAATGTACAACTTAACAATAATAATAAAATGATGGCTTTATAAAAAAATTTAGTTATTGGATTCAATGCAACTTTTTGATGATAGTTCACTCTAGATAATACTCGTTCTTTCATCTTGAACACCTCTTTTCCACACAGCATATATAACTCTTAACTTAAGAATACCTTGTTGTAAAAGAATATCCCATCGATTTCTCTTACACCTACCTTACAACATTGTAAGGTATAAAAATGTATTGTATCACAGTCCTTTTTTATCTACTACTCATATGAAATGTTGAATATATATTATTTCCCTCATTATTTGCAGGCGTAGTATTTCCCTTAATAACCAGTCAAAGTAAAGAGCTTAAGACAGCACTAAGTCCCTTATAAAAGCCTCTTAATATATACTTTATTCTTTTATTATATCAGCTATAAATTTTTACTTTTAAACATCTAGCAATCTAATTATATACGATATATTATCATTATACAGAACAAACGTTCCTGAAATCAAGACTATCCTTCGTATTATCCCGCTATTTGCGGGCAGTAGGACTCCCCCTAAAAGCCCGATTGGTACGGGCTTTTAGGGGGATGAACACCCTCCACTGATTAAAGTTTCACTTTATCATTTTGACCTTTTTCTGAAACAGTATACATAAAGAAAAGGTTAGCAATTTGAGATGTCCTCAAATAACTAACCTAAACTTTACATTCTTCCTATAAGATTATACGGCTGAACTTCCCATGTTTCGTATGGAATGAAATGCGTTGCTTTCATCGCATCAAGTGTCCTTGATTTCATATGAGGACGCGTTATATACTCATCGATGTTCTCATCGTTTAAAGCAACAAATTTGGCTTCTTTTATTTCTTCAGGTTGAATTTTTATTTCACCACTAACATATGCCACTTTAAAAACAACAGCTAAAATATGCATAGAAGCGTTATAATAAACCCCTGTAACTCCGATAGGCTTCACAGTTAAACCCGTTTCCTCCATTATCTCCCTACAAACAGCTTGATCGAGTGCTTCTCCTTCTTCTACCTGTCCTCCAGGCATTTCCCACGTATCGGCTCGCCAGTGCACTTTCGTTAAAAGTACCTCATTCTTCTCATTTGTCAAATAACCTGCTACGGCAACAATATGCTTTGGTGTTTTATGCTCCACATAAATACCTCCTAGAAATACGATTATTTCATATACAATCTATAACCATATTCCCTAACTACAACAAAACACCTTTAAAACTTTATCATCTTAATTAATTCAATAAAAAAGAGACCCATTTCGTTAAACGAAAGGGTCTTCTGTCTTATATTATTCTCCTAAGTCTACGTTGTGGTAAACTTGCTGTACATCTTCTAAATCTTCTAATGCATCAATCATTTTTTCAAATTGTACTTGAGCATCTTCAGGAAGTGTTACATCACTTTGTGCAAGCATTGTTAATTCTGCAACTGTAAATTCTTCAACACCAGCATCTTTAAGTGCAGATTGTACTGAATGGAATTGATCAGGTTCAGCATAAACGATGACAGAATCTTCTTCTTCTAGAATGTCACGCGCATCTACATCTGCTTCCATTAAAATTTCAAGAACTTCATCTGATGTTTTACCTTCAAGACCAATAACAGCTGTCGCATCAAACATGTAAGCTACAGAACCGTTTACACCCATGTTACCACTGTTTTTGCTAAATGCAGCTCGTACATCTGCTGCAGTACGGTTTACGTTATTTGTAAGTGTATCCACAATTACCATAGATCCATTTGGTCCAAACCCTTCGTAACGAAGCTCATCGTAGTTTTCTTCTGAACCACCTTTTGCTTTTTCAATCGCACGATCAATAATGGTTCTTGGTACATTGTATGTTTTCGCACGCTCTAATACAACTCTTAGCGTTTGGTTTGATTCTGGATCTGGTTCGCCTTGTTTTGCTGCCACATAAATTTCACGTCCAAATTTCGCGTATATACGGCTTGTATTTGCATCTTTTGATGCTTTTTTGTCTTTAATGTTGTTCCATTTACGGCCCATACTTTCCACTCTCTTTCCCGTTTTAAATCTACATAAAAATATTAATATGAAATATAATGTTTATTCAACACTTTTTTAAAATAAATGTAAAAAGTTCATTATTGATTCATATTACTGACATAATATAAATCACTATCATTTTGTTCATTCAACAAATTATATTATACATGAATTTCTAGGTTTATTACGAGTTTAACACTCAAATAACATCTTTTAACAACAAAAATAAAAACTTCCTAAATAGAAGTTTTTTATTTCCCTTTATTTCTATTCAGGAAGATCTCCGAGGTTAGTTAAAGCTCCAGTAACATTAGGTATGTCTAAAAAACAAAAAAGACTCTAACAATAATGTTAGAGCCTTTTTATGAAGTCAACGATACCGATGGTCGGGGTCGAACCGACACTCCCGAAGGAACACGATTTTGAGTCGTGCGCGTCTGCCAATTCCGCCACATCGGCATAATAAGAAAGGCGGCAACCGGATTCGAACCGGTGGTAAAGGTTTTGCAGACCTCTGCCTTACCACTTGGCTATGCCGCCATATGAAGTTAAAATGGAGCGGAAGACGGGATTCGAACCCGCGACCCCAACCTTGGCAAGGTTGTATTCTACCACTGAACTACTTCCGCAAAAATGGCTGGGCTAGCTGGATTCGAACCAGCGCATGACGGAGTCAAAGTCCGTTGCCTTACCGCTTGGCTATAGCCCACCGAAGTTTTACTTAATTATATGTAAGTATCCATTAATTTATTTGTAATTTTTAAAAATAAAAATGGGGCGACTGATGGGAATCGAACCCACGAATGCCGGAGCCACAATCCGGTGCGTTAACCACTTCGCCACAACCGCCATGTTGTGTTTATATTTGGCAGGGGCAGTAGGAATCGAACCCACACTGGAGGTTTTGGAGACCTCAGTTCTACCTTTAAACTATGCCCCTATGTAAATGGTGGAGGGGGGCAGATTCGAACTGCCGAACCCGAAGGAGCGGATTTACAGTCCGCCGCGTTTAGCCACTTCGCTACCCCTCCGAAACTTACATGGTGCCGGCTAGAGGACTTGAACCCCCAACCTACTGATTACAAGTCAGTTGCTCTACCAATTGAGCTAAGCCGGCGTATTTTATTAAAATGGTGGCTCGGGACGGAATCGAACCGCCGACACGAGGATTTTCAGTCCTCTGCTCTACCGACTGAGCTACCGAGCCTTATTAAAATGGCGGTCCCGACCGGGGTCGAACCGGCGATCTCCTGCGTGACAGGCAGGCATGTTAACCACTACACCACGGGACCATTTGGTTG
>NZ_JAKUHD010000010.1:0-130804 GCF_022664325.1 Bacillus cereus group sp. BfR-BA-01310
TCAACTTGTCCTAAAGCTGCTGCCAGTGCTACACCCACAGCACCTGACCCGCAACATAGATCAACGACGATATCACCAAAACATGACAGAGCTTCTGCCTGGTGAACAAGAAACTCGGTACGTTGACGAGGCACGAAAACGCCTTGGTCCACTTCTATCCGCAACCCACAGAATTCTGCGTATCCAACAACATATTCAAGTGGTAAACCATCGGCACGCATTTCTACCATTTTCTTGAGGTCCTCTGGAGTTCGTGCCGCTGAAATAAGTAACCGGGTCTCCTCTTCTGCGAAAACACAACCCGCGCTCTGAAGCCTGTTAATTATACATTTTTCCGTTTTATTGTCCAAAAAGAAATTAAATTTTTTTCCTATTTATCTCACCACTTTTGCTTATTTATAACCCTGTATTCGTTAAAAATTGGAGATATCCTTTTTCAACAAAATGGTCCAATTCAAAAAAATACGCCTTTATTCAATTAAATGGCCTTATAGGAAGGAATTATAAATAGAAGGTACATACTATTTTTTTGATCCCTCTATTTATCATATCTAATAATTCCCAAAAAATAAGGCTACCTTTCCTTATTAAGAAAGGTAGCCTTATCTGTATAAACGACTGTTCTACTCCCTATTTATTCGATCCTTGTAACGACTCTCTCAGCACAAACTTTTGCAGTTTTCCGCTCGCATTACGAGGAAGTTCATCTACAAATAAGTAATGACGTGGACGTTTATAATCTGCTAATTCATCACTTTCTTTACAATACGTTTCTAAATCAGCCTCTGTAATATTTTCATCTTTCTTTACAACGACCGCAACAACACGTTCTCCCCATAATTCATCTGGCTCACCAAGTACTGCAACATCTAATACGCCAGGGTGGCTATGAAGGAAATCTTCAATTTCACGAGGGTAAATATTTACACCACCGCTAATTACCATATCATCAACGCGGTCTGCAACGAATAAATAGCCGTCTTTATCGAAGTAGCCTAAATCGCCAGAATGATACCATCCTTTATACATTGATTTTGCATTTGCTTCTTCTCGATTATGATAGCCAGCCATCATAGTTGGACCACGCAAAATAATTTCCCCTACTTCATAAGGAGGCAACATATCATCTGGCTCTGCCGGTGCATCTTCGTTCGGTTTGACAATTCGAATTTCATGGCTAAAGCATGGTGTTCCTGCTGAACCAGCTTTCGTAATCTGATCCTCTTCTACGAGAAACGCAACAACTGGTCCCATTTCTGTCATTCCGTAAATTTGAACAAGATCAATATAAAGACGTTCTTTACATTCCTTTACTAACGCTGGAGCCATTGCAGCCCCGCCATATACGCCAATCTTCATCGAAGTTAACTCATACTCGGCTAGATTTTTTTGCAGTAACATATTCCACATCGTCGGTGCTGCAAAAAACGTCGTAACCTTCTCTTCTTGAATCGTATGTAATACTGTTTTCGTATCAAAGTGATGCAAAATAACATTCTTGCCACCAACTTGAATGCGCGGTATTATTCCAGCGTTTAACTCGCCGCAATGATATAAAGGCGCTACTACAAGCCCAACACTATCCCTGTTATATTTTATGAAATACGTACAAATCATACTATGCTCAGCCATATCACGATGACGATGTAGTACGCCTTTCGGACGACCAGTCGTACCGCTCGTATAAAGCATAGAACAAAAATCCATTTCATCAACTACAATATCTACTTTTTCAGCTGATGCTTCATTTACTTTTTCATGGTAGGAACTAGCATAGGAAGGTGTATCGTCTTCTACATACCAAAAAGATGTATTTGGAAAATCTCGTTCAATCATAGCAACAGTTGATTCGACTTCTTTTTCAAAGACAACTACTTTCGAGGCTGCATCTTGGAGGATATACGATAATTCTTTTGCTTTTAGGCGGAAATTAATTGGGTTAAATATCGCGCCAATTTTCGCACAAGCTAAGTAAACGTTTACAAATTCACGACAGTTATATAAGTAAACAGATACACAATCTCCCTTTCTTACGCCTTCTTTCAATAGAGCTTGCGCTGTTTTATTTATTTGCTCATCCCACTGTTTATATGTCCAGCGAATATTTTTTTCTGGTTCTACTAACGCCTCTTTATTCGGATACTTGCCCACTGCTAAATCAAAAATTCTCCCTATCGTCATGTACATGCCAACAATTTCCCCCTTTTCTCTTTCATAAATCTATCATTTCGTCTATAAGTAGACATTGTCCTCTAATAATTTGACTAATTTTTCTGATTATTATCGACATAGTTTTACAAATGAAGTTAGTTTTTAATCCACATCTCAGTAAATGCAATTATATCGGCGGTTTTTCAAATATATCGATTTATCGACAAAAGCTGATAGCAACATCCCCCTATATTAAAAAGAAGCTATCCCAAAATTGGGACAGCCTTCTTCTCCTTACGCGAATAGCTCTTCTAAAATTTTCAGTTTATCTTCTGTATATTTCACAAAGCCATCGTTATATGATTTTGGATCTTTCGGATTCGCAAAGTGTGTAATTGCTCCTGTTTGTGGGTGAACAAATTTACTTGATGCCCCGCAACCAAGTCCGATAATAGATTGCACTTCTTCCATAATAACAATATTGTAGATACTTTCTTGCGATGGTATTGCATAACCAACGTTTTCTAAGTTACCTAAAATATTCTTTTGACGATATAAATAGTATGGCACGTAATTGTGGTTCTTCGTCCACTCTTCTGCCTCATGCATCATCGCAGTAATTTCTTCACGACCTGCTACTTTATATTTACGTTTGTTTTGTGTCATTTCAGAAGCACGTTTAAATGATAACGTATGAACTGTTAATGATTCTGGCATTAACTTTTCTGTTTCATCTAACGTGTGCTTAAAGATTTCTAACCCTTCACCAGGAAGACCAATAATTAAGTCCATATTAATATTGTTCATTCCCATTTCACGTGCTAAATGATATTTCTCAATTGTTTCTTCTACAGTATGATGACGTCCAATTGCTTTCAATGTTTCTTGATGGTATGACTGCGGATTAATACTAATACGGTCAATATTCCATTTATTTAACACTTCTAGCTTTTCTGGTGTAATCGTATCTGGGCGACCTGCCTCAACTGTTACTTCACGCACATCTTTCACATCTGGGAACGCTTCGTACATTTCTTCATACAGCATATCCATCTCTTCTGCTGTAATACTTGTCGGTGTACCACCGCCGTAATAAATCGTCGTAACTTTAACACCTTTTTCTTTTAAAAACTTACCAATTTCCCGAACTTCATAGTGCAAGCCACCTAAGAATGAATCAACAGATCCTTGGCGTCCGTTAATTGCATAAGCCGGGAACGTACAGTACGCACATTTTGTAGGACAAAACGGAATACCAATGTAAATACTTACTTCTTCTTTCAAACGGTATAAATCCGGAACGACCGCTAATTGGCAATCTACGATACGTTGCAGAAGCTCAATTTTCTCTTCATGAATTAAATAACTTTCACGAAGTTCTTTATGCGCTTCTTCTTTTGACATACCATTTTGAAGCATTTTGTGAAGAAGTTTCGTTGGGCGTACCCCAGTTAAAATTCCCCAACTCTGTTCAAGTCCAGTTAGCTGTTGAAGCACAGAAAGATATACGTAAGAAACAACATGTTTCACTTGCTTCATACGTTCTTTTTCTTCTGTGAAAGCAGATAAATCTTTCGAGAATGTTTCTTCATACACATTTCCGGTTGCAACATCCGTTAAACGAGCCGATGCTGTCACATTACCTTCTATCTGTATATCAACGATCAGATTTGCTTCTTCTTGCTCAAACCCTATCGTGCTCTCTTCAAAAAATAAACCGCCAATATTTTGTAGCGGACGTAAAAAACGATCATCTTGTAACGTTTTAATTGAAATTAACAACATTATCACCTTTTCATTTGCAAACTCTCTTTAGTTTACTTGAAGGGCGTTTGCAGGTCAATACAGAAGCTTTTACCTTATTTTTTCTATATAAAAGCAAAAGGCATAAGAGAAAACATTTTCTCTTATGCCTTTTATAAATCCTATTAACTATTTTTAATCATAAATCTTAAACGTAGCCCTAATAGTACAAGAATTACCCCTATAAACGGAAGATAATTCGTATTATGCCCTGTAGCTGGAAGCTCTTGATCATTAGAGCCGCCTTGTTCTTTCTCTGGTAAGTTAGGCTTTCCTACTTCTTCACCTGGCTTTTCTGTTCCTTCACCCGGTTTTCCTGTTCCTTCACCTGGCTTTTCTGTTCCTTCACCCGGTTTTTCTGTTCCTTCACCTGGCTTTCCTACTTCTTCACCTGGCTTTTCTGTTCCTTCACCTGGCTTTTCTGTTCCTTCACCTGGCTTTTCTGTTCCTTCATCCGGTTTTTCTGGATCTTTACCTGTATCTTTTTCATTTGTAATTTGAAGTTTTACAACTTCGATTTTTTGATTAGAAATCGTGAACTTGATTTCTTTATCAGATAAATTGTATCCTTCTGGTGCTTGAATTTCTTTTAAAATATAATCTCCTGGCTCCAGTTTTTTCGAAGTCGCTTTACCATTTTTATTTGTTGTTAATGTGTCTATTTTTGTTCCATCTTTCCAAATTTCAAACACTGCGCCCGCTAATGTTTTATCTGTATTATTAGCGTCTACCTTTGTAATTTCTAGTTGACCTGTTATTTTTTCTTTTACTTTTTCATTCATCACTTCTTGTTTTACTACTTCATTCGCTACAACATTTACTTCCACTGTTACTTCTACCGCTTTGTAGCCTTCTGGTGCTTTCGTTTCTTCTAGCGTGTATTTTCCTGGCACTACGTTTTCGAATGTAACAACGCCATCTTTATTAGTTGTTTTTGCTTCTCCAACCACTTGACCATTTTCATTTTTCAGTCTGAATTCCGCGCCCTCTAGAACTTTTCCACTCTCTGCATCCTTTTTGATTACTTGTAAGCTTCCTAGTTCTTTTGCATTTTCTACTTGTACTTGTACTACTTTATTTGCTTCCACAACGACTTCAATTTCTTCTTTTAATAAAGTGTATCCTTGTGGCGCTTTCGTTTCTTTTAATGTGTATTTTCCTGGTTCTAATTTTTTAGAGGTTACTTTACCTGTTTTATCTGTTCGTAACGTATCTATTTTCTTACCATCTTTAGACACTTCAAACTCTGCATCCGGTAGTACCTTCGTTTTATCGTTTGCATCGACTTTTACGATTTCAAATTGACCAAGGCTCTTACTATTCGTTACTTTTATATCAACAACTTTTTCACCATCAACTGTTACTTGAATTACTTGTTTTGTTAACTCATAACCTTCTGGCGCTTTTGTTTCTTCTAACGTATATTCACCCGGCACTAGTCCGTCTACTTTAACAGTTCCAGACTCATCTGTTGTAATTCCTTCTTTTACAACATTTCCTTTAGCATCTTTCAATGTAAATTCTGCGCCTGCTAAACGTTTTTCTTGATCTTTATCATCCATTTTAATAATTTGTAGAGAACCTAAGATTTTTTCGTTTTCTGCCTCTACTTTTACTACTTCTTTCTCGTTTTGAATTGTTACTTTCCATTCTTTATTAGAAAGTTTATAACCCGCTGGTGCTTTCGTCTCTTTCACTGTGTATTCACCTAATGGTAATTTCGGTGACATCACTTTTCCACTCTCATCTGTTTTCAGTTCCGCTACCTTTTTACCATCTTTATATACTGTGAATTCTGCACCTGATAATACTTTCGTTTTATCATTCGCATCTACTTTTACAATTTCAAATTGACCTGTTACTTTTTCGTTCGTAACTTCTTGTTTTACTACTTCATTCGCTACAACATTTACTTCCACTGTTACTTCTACTGCTTTATAACCTTCTGGTGCTTTCGTTTCTTCTAACGTGTATTTTCCTGGCACTACGTTTTCGAATGTTACTACGCCATCTTTATTTGTTGTTTTTGCTTCTCCAACTACTTGACCAGCTTCGTTCTTTAATTTAAATTCTGCACCTGCTAGAACCTTTCCACTCTCTGCGTCCTTTTTGATTACTTGTAAGCTTCCTAGTTCTTTTGCATTTTCTACTTGTACTTCTACTACTTTGTTTGCTTCTACAACGACTTCAATTTCTTCTTTTAGTAATTTATATCCTTGTGGTGCTTTCGTTTCTTTTAATGTGTATTTTCCTGGTTCTAATTTCTGAGAAATTACTTTACCTGTTTTATCTGTTCGTAATGTATCTACTTTTTTACCATCTTTATACACTTCGAATTCTGCACCTGATAATACTTTCGTTTTATCATTCGCATCTACTTTTACAATTTCAAATTGACCTGTTACTTTTTCATTCTTAACTTCTTGTTTTACTACTTCATTCGCTACAACGCTTACTTCCACTGTTACTTCTACTGCTTTATAACCTTCTGGTGCTTTCGTTTCTTCTAACGTGTATTTTCCTGGCACTAGATTTTCGAAGGTAACAACGCCATCTTTATTTGTTGTTTTTGCTTCTCCAACTACTTGACCGCTTTCGTTTTTAAGTCTAAATTCCGCGCCTTCTAGAACTTTTCCGCTCTCCGCATCCTTTTTGATTACTTGTAAGCTTCCTAATTCTTTCGCATTTTCTACTTGTACTTCTACTACTTTATTCGCTTCCACAATGACTTCAATTTCTTCTTTTAATAATGTATATCCTTGTGGTGCTTTCGTTTCTTTTAATGTGTATTTTCCTGGTTCTAATTTCTGAGAAATTACTTTACCTGTTTTATCTGTTCGTAATGTATCTATTTTTTTACCATCTTTATACACTTCGAATTCTGCGTCTGATAATACTTTCGTTTTATCGTTCGCATCTACTTTTACGATTTCAAATTGACCTGTTACTTTTTCATTCGTAACTTCTTGTTTTACTACTTCGTTCGCTACAACGTTTACTTCCACTTTTACTTCTACTGCTTTGTAGCCTTCTGGTGCTTTCGTTTCTTCTAACGTGTACTTTCCTGGCACTAGATTTTCGAAGGTAACAACGCCATCTTTATTCGTTGTTTTTGCTTCTCCAACTACTTGACCATTTTCGTTCTTCAGTCTAAATTCTGCGCCTTCTAGAACTTTTCCGCTCTCCGCATCCTTTTTGATTACTTGTAAGCTTCCTAGCTCTTTTGCATTTTCTACTTGTACTTGTACTACTTTGTTTGCTTCTACAACGACTTCAATTTCTTCTTTTAATAATGTATACCCTTGTGGTGCTTTCGTTTCTTTTAATGTGTATTTTCCTGGTTCTAGCTTCTTAGAGATTACCTTACCAGTTTTATCTGTTCGTAACGTATCTACTTTCTTACCATCTTTATACACTTCAAATTCTGCGTCTGATAATAGTTTCTCTTTATCATTCGCATCTACTTTTACGATTTCGAATTGACCTGTTACTTTTTCAACGATTTTTTTATTTAATGCTTCTACCGTAACAACCTCATTAGATACTACATTAACACGAACTGAGCTAGATGATAGTTCATAACCTTTTGGTGCTTCAACTTCTTTTAATGTATATGTTCCAACTGGAAGTTGTTTTGATAAAGCCTCACCTTTATCGTCTGTAATAATTGTTTCCATAACATTCCCATCTTTATCATATACATCAAATTTTGCACCTGGTAGAAGTTGACCAGATTCACTATCTTTTTTCAACAATTTAAATTGGCCATTCTCTACTTTTTTCGTATTCTTCATAACAATTTCCATTACGTTTGTACTATCAATTGTTACTTTTACTGGTGTATCAACTTTTATATAACCTTCTGGTGCACTAATTTCTTTTACAAAATAATCACCAAGTGGTAAATCTTTAACTTCCGCAATACCCTTGTCGTTTGTTGTAACAGTAGCTACAATATTATTATCTTTGTCTATAACATCAAATTTTGCGTCTTTTAAAACAATATTTTCATCGTTTTCATCAACTTTTTTAATTTGTAAATTTCCTTTTTCAACTGATGGCTTTTTCCATTTCGGCCAGTTAAATTTGAAATTATGAACCTCAAATCCATCTCTTTGGTGTAATCCACCAACATAGGCTTGTCCGTTAATAGAACCACCTTTTGTTTCCACAACTGCGTTAGGCGCAAACACGCTTCCTACTACACCATAACCTTTAGTGGATATTTTAGTAGCATTTGGAAACACCCAAATTACTTTATTAGCTAACTCAGTAAAAGATGAATTAGGATCATATGCTTGAGATGTATTAATTAAGTCTGTTGCCATCCCAGTATTTCTTGTATCATACAAAATTGCACCACTACCAAAATTCACTTCTTCCGCATCTGAATAAATAACAATAAAGTCTTTGTTATCTATGTTCGGAAGATAAACATCTCTTACATCAAATGTTTTCTTTCCTGTTAAGCCTGAAGAAACATAAATATTAGGATTCTTTACATCTTCTCCGATACCAAAGCTCATATTAGGTTTTGGTGTATCTGTATGTAGTTGGCTCGCATCCCCAATTACACCATCAACGTCTTTTCTAAACTCTTTAAATTTGGCATCAATCTCTGCTTGCTCTTTATAAGAGATACGGTCATACGATGATTTCATTGCACCTTCAGGGTCACCATCTTTTGTCATCGCCACTGTTCCATCTTGGATAATTACTTGTCCTGTTCCCGCTTTCGTAAATTGACCACCTAGTAATAATGATGGATATCCTTCATCTACCCATGTTGCTCCAGCTAAGTTACTCGCTCCAGTTGCAGCCGCTACGACTGTATAACTTGATGCGTTCATATTCTTTTGAACAGCCATCGCACCCTCAATATCCGCACTTGTTGCACTATGATCTCCAAAAATAATTGCGTTGTAATAAGATACATCACCTAAACCTTTTAATTCTGTTGTAGCTGCCTCTGCTTTGTTTGGTAAATGGATTAAAAAATTCATACATACTAATAATACGACCATAAAACTACTACTTATTTTTTTAACCTTTTGCCTAAATGATTTCTTCAAGAAATTCATTCCCCCTTTTCAAATTTCAAAAACTTATAAAAAGAAGTACATTTCATATGTACTTAAAACCTATTCATACTAATTTACAAATAATCCATTTTAATAAAACAAAGAAGCTCTACAACTAATTGGTGAATCTACTACAATTCATTTTTGAGATAATACGTGAACTAAACTAACATGCGAAAGTGCTTTTACTTATGGGAGCTCAATGAAATTAATCTGAAGAATATTTCATGTGGTGTAACTGTTTTGGCAACATCATCCACTCTACAACAGTTTTCTAAAGTATTCAAGTGAATTGTCTGGATTTCAGACACAATTCACCACATAAAACGCTTTCATTTTTCATTTGAATATGAATTTAAATTTTTCAAATAAGGTCGACAAAAAAACGTAGCCAAAAAGCTACGTTTTTCTTTCATCGTTTCGGTGTATGTTTATGATTCTTTAAAAATGGAAGCGGGAATTGTTTACGGAAATGCTCTTTAATCATATACTCTACGCCGTTCTCAGTATTAGAGCGTGTAATCCAGTCCGCCGCTTGCTTTAATTCTACAGGAGCATTCCCCATCGCTACCCCGAGCCCAACATTTTCAATCACATCTAGATCTTCTAAACTATCCCCTATCGCTACCATTTCATTTAGCGGTATGTTTAAATGTTCACCAAGCAATTGTAACCCACGTAGCTTCGATACATTCTCTGGAAGAATTTCTATTCGTTTCGCATCACAATCGACATATGATATATCTTTAAACGCTTTTTTTAGCGTGTTAAGCCCTCTTTCTTGTTCACCCTTACTATGAAAGACAACGTCAATTTTCGGCGCAGCTACTGGATGATCACGCAGTGCATCTCCTAAAGAATCTACAAATTGAACCGGATAAAATAACGGGTCTGCACTTGATAATACAGTACGCGCAATTAAGTTTGGTGTATTTCTCTCACGATTCCCAATTGAAAATCGTTCATGCGAAATGCGAATATTACAATCAAAATGCTCTAATACTTGCACAATATTAAAGGTTTTCTCTTCAGATAACCTCCTTTGAGCGAACGGCTTATCTAACGATGCTGAAACGAAAGCACCACTATGTGTAACTAATATAGAATCTAATTTTAACGCCTTCGCTATTTTATGAGCGGATTGAAAATTACGACTCGTAAACAATGTAACGTATACATCTTTTCTTTTCACAAAGTCAATTGTTTCCCGTAACCCTTTTGCGATTTTTCCGTTGTTGTATAGTAGTGTCCCATCTATATTAAGAGCTAGTAAGCGATAAATCATGTCGCACTCCCCCTCTTCGCTGTTGTACTCTATCCATAATTTATGAAATAATTTCAGTAAATAGAACGAGTTAGAATTACTACTGAAAATTTGGTTTACTATATACATATACAACTGGCAAAGGAGATAGTACTATGCAAGCACCACCTTCTTTTTATGAAGGCGATACGTTAGAAGTCGCCCAAAAGTTACTCGGACATAAACTTGTGCATATTGTAGATGGCATAAAGCGGAGCGGAATTATTGTAGAAGTAGAAGCGTATAAAGGTCCAGATGATAAGGCCGCACATAGTTACGGAGGAAGACGGACAGATCGAACGGAAGTCATGTTCGGCGCACCAGGACATGCATACGTATATCTTATTTACGGTATGTATCATTGTTTTAACGTTATTACAGCACCAGTCGGCACCCCGCAAGGAGTTCTCATTCGCGCTCTTGAGCCTGTAGACGGAATCGAAGAAATGAAACTAGTGCGCTACAACAAAACCGACATTACGAAAGCACAATACAAAAGCTTAACAAATGGCCCCGGAAAACTATGCCGCGCACTCGGAATCACTTTAGAAGAACGCGGGGTATCACTCCAAAGTAATACGTTACATATTGAACTCGTTCCAGAGGAAGAACATTTATCATCCACATATAACATAATAGCCGGCCCTCGCATTAATATTGATTATGCGGAAGAAGCTGTTCATTATCCGTGGCGATTTTATTATGAGAAGCATCCGTTTGTTTCAAAGTAAAAAGGGAAGCTATTTAGGCTTCCCTTTCCTTTTACTCCGCACCTTCCGCAGTTGCAATATCATTCTCTAAATTCTCTCTTGATAGTTCCGCCGTCATAAAATCGGCTGTTTCCGGAAGTGCTAAATGCATATGAGCTTTTTGACAAATTTGGATCGTACAGTTTTCTACAACATAGTCGAAAACATGTCCGCCCCCGCTTCTTTTATCATCAATATAATGCAAGTGGAACCCCGCTACACCGATGCCTTGTGCGTAATCTGGCGTCCAAAATCCAGCTAACGTACCGTCTGTATTTTTAAATGAAAAGATCGGTTGTGATTTCGTCACCTCAACAAGCGGTGTATACGGTTTTTCTTGTCTTGGAACTGTTCTCGTTCTTACTTCACGGAAAGTCCCATCCATTCGAATCGCATAAAATAAATTTTTACTTGGCATTAATTCATGTAATAATGCTTCTACTTCTTCGCGATTCATCGGATGCTCTACCCGATAACTCATTTCTTTTTCAAAAAACGTTACAGTCGCAAACGGTGTTGTTTCTTCTGGTTCTACTTTTTCTGCCGAACCGTCTGAGCGTAAATGGTAAAAATCATTATCAAATGCAATCATTTCACCATCTAATTGATCAAATGTACCGATGCCGAAATCCCCGCGCTCTTTTAATTCTTCAAAGTTAATAACGCCATCGTATATACCATCTAATAACGCAAGCATTGTAGATGTTTGATATACTTCATTGTTCGTTTTCGTTCTTTTTGCATCAATGTCAATTACTTGTGCAACACTCATCTCACTCATGCCCCTCGTTAATTTAATTGGTTTGGTAATAATTTCTCGCTTAATTTAATGTTGTCACGGTAATCGATTGGAATATCAATAATGACAGGGCCCTCTGCTTCTAATGCCGTTTTTAATACATCTTCTAATTCGTCTGGTGTATTGACACGAAGACCTATTGCACCGAAACTTTCCGCATATTTCACAAGATCAACATCGCCAAATTCTGTAGCTGATGTTCTGCCGTATTTCATCATTTGTTGGAACGCAACCATATCATATGTACCGTCTCTCCAAACGAGATGTACAACCGGCGCATTTAAACGGACAGCTGTTTCTAACTCCATCGAAGAGAATAAGAAACCACCATCACCTGACACGGAAACTACTTTTTTACCTGGTTCTACTAACGTTGCAGCGATTGCCCAAGGTAGCGCAACACCTAACGTTTGCATACCGTTACTAAATAATAGTCTACGTGGTTCATAAGAACGGAAACATCTCGCCATCCAAATAGAATGTGAACCGATGTCACACGTAACAGTTGTATCGTCACTAATTAAAGAACGCAATGTACGAATGACTTGCAATGGATGAGTAACACCTTCTGAAGCACGATTTGGAACTTCCGCTTGTTCTGATAATTTCGCACGCAATCGTTCTAAAACTGCTTCTGATTCCGTCTTTAATACAAGCTTCGGTAATTTCTCTGCAATACTATTTACAGTTAAAGCGATATCACCAATTAATTCACGCTCTGGTTGATAATCATGGTCTATATCTGCTTGGTGATCGTCAAGATGAATAATTGTTCTGTCTCCAAGCTTATTCCAGAACTTTGGATCATACTCAATTGGATCATAACCGATAGATACAACAAGATCGGCTTCTTCTAGTAAAATATCACCTGGTTGATTGCGGAATAATCCAACGCGGCCGAAGAAATGATCTTCTAACTCACGTGAAATCGCACCCGCTGCTTGATACGTTTCTACAACAGGAAGTTCTGTACCAGCAATTAATTCACGAACCGCTTTCGTTACTTCATTTGTGCTCGCTCTCATACCAAGTAAAATAACTGGTAATTTCGCTGATTTTATTTTTTCTACTACATATGTAATATCTTGTGTGGGAGCGATTCCAAGCTGCGGCTTAGAAAGCGCACCGATAGACTCTACAGCCGTTTCCGCAGTCATAACGTCTTGCGGAAGACTTACTAGAGTTGCTCCTGGATTTGTAGAAGTAGCACTTCGAAATGCATTTGATAGTGCTTCTGGCACATTATCAGGATGCTCTACTTCTACGCTATATTTAGTGATTGGTTCGAATAGTGCAGCATTATCCATAGATTGATGCGTACGTTTTAATCGATCAGTACGCGGAACCGCACCAGCTAAAGCAACAACGGGATCACTCTCCGCATTCGCAGTAACAAGACCTGTCGCTAAATTTGATGTCCCTGGTCCTGAAGTTACAAGACATACACCCGGTTTCCCTGTTAATCTACCAATAGCCGCTGCCATAAATGCTGCGTTTTGTTCATGACGACAAACAATTAACTCTGGTCCTCTTTCTTGCAGTACATCAAATACAGAGTCAATCTTCGCTCCTGGAATACCGAAAACATGTGTAACACCTTGTTTAATTAAACAATCAACAACAAGATCTGCTCCTCTTGTTTTTGTTTTCACGTCGTTTGCTTTTACACCTGTACTCAAACTAATCATCCCTTTATTTCATAATGTGTGTAATAAAGATTTTAATTTCACCTAGTTAATTAATGTGGTGAAGTATTGTTTATCATTATATTACAAATACATTATTTTTCCAACGAGATGAATTTGACAGTATTTTGACAACCACTAAAGAATGCGCTTACAATTATTTATTTATCTTAAAATACCATTCTGATATTGTCACTTTACCCATAAACTTACCAGGAATTTTACAAAATAATAAATAAAAATACTTATCAGTGTAGGATATTCGAAATGATTAGCTTATTCATTAGAATCTTTGTGATTTAAACCATAACTTTGCCACTTGGGCAATGTTATGGTTCCTTTTAAAATTGTTTTGCGGGATCTGAGTCAAAAATCAAATTTATTCTTCACTCACCAAGCTTTCCCACTCACTTAAATACATAACATCTTGTTTTACTTTTTTCTTTTCAGGAAGTAAACACAGAAATTCTAAAGAATTGCCGTCAGGATCATAAAAATAAAGATTTGCAGTAGGTGTCCAGGTATGAACCATAGGCTCGGAAGGTTCAAGACCAAAAGCGGCCCTTGGGTTTATTCCTTTATTAAGAAGCCATTCTCTTGCATGGATGATTTCTTCATAGTTAACCTTGAATGCAAAGTGACTTGTATGGAATGCTTCTTCTGATACCTCCCAAACGCCCAGCATTTGTTCCTTCTTATTTTCTTTATCAAACCAAAAGAATGCTACACGGCGTTCTTCAATAGTGCGAGCATGAAATAATCCAAGTTTAGTATAAAACTCTTTTGCTACTTCTAAATTTTTTGTTTTAACATGTGTTTCATATAAAGTACCTGGAAACAAAGCATATCCCTCCTTTATATTTTTAGAAATTCTTACTATAAAGCCTATTTTAATAAATTAGAAATAGAAGTGATATCGTATTTTCTTTAAATGTTTTGTTCAATTTTGTAGTACTTATTGGAAAAAACAATATTTCCAATTGTGGCGAACTTATGGGTTAATAAAAGATTCTTGGCCATATTATGCTTCTTGTTATAGATATCCCCCTCTAGGAATATATAACAATACTTTCATCTATTTATAGTATTAACAATATTACAGTACCTTGCAAAGAACACTAGTAAATGGTATATTTGTAAATAATTGAATAACCATTAATTGGAATTCTTATATCTCCATTTCAAAAGTTGCAGAAAGGTTGTGCTGTTTATAAAAAAAATAGATAAGATTCTCAGATGTGATTAATCATTTTATAAAGGAAAGTGATTGTAATGAACAAAAGTGAATTTTTAAAACAACTTAATTCTTCTCTAAGGAATATGCCTAATTCAGAAAGACAAGATATTATCTCGGAGTACGAAACTCATTTTATCAGTGGTAAACAGGATGGGAAGTCTGAAGAAGAAATTTCTAAAAAGCTAGGAAACCCTAAAACTATCGCTAAAGAACTTAATGTTACATATTCTATAAGCAACGCCGATCATAAACGCAGCCTCAAAAATATTATAACAGCAATATTTTCTGTTATGAGCTTAAGTTTTTTGAACTTTATATTTATCATTATCGCCTTTTTCTTATTACTCTTTCTATTGCCGATTCTTCTAGCACTTATAATTGCCACTCCATTATTAATCATTTCACCTATCTTATTACTAGGATTAGGATTTTTTAAAGGGTTTCATCAAATCAGTTATTCAGATGTATATAGTGTGTTCATAGCTTTTTGCATCGGCTTACTAATCTCTGTAATATCTTACCAAATGATAAAACATGTATACTCACTTTTAGTAAAGTATTTAAAATGGAATTTAGCCGTTTTACAAAGATACTAATGAATGAAAAAGGAGATTAAAATGAAGAAATATACTTTATACCTACTCATGCTGCTTACTCTTTTATTTATATCAGCTTGTTCACACAATGCACAATCTAATGAAGCAAACGATGCACAAGATGATAAATTAGACGATGTACAATCTATTAAAGATGTTACTATTAAAATTCCAGAAAATATATTCAATTCCTCAAAAAAGAATGAAAATATTAATGAAGATGAAATGAAAAAAAGTATAAAAAATTATATAGATTATAGTTGGGAGTTATCTGAAAATATCATTCCTCTCGCTTCAACAACTTCTGATAAGAATTTTACTGAATCTGACCGAGAAAAATTACAAAAACTAATCGATTTAGCGAAACAAAATGATGCGAATTTCTATAATTTTATTAGTACTAATACTATACCTGATGATTATAAGCAGCCTTCGAAGGAAATCTATGAATTTATTTCATCGTCTACGGCACTTTCAGTAGAACTAGACCAGGAAATAGACAAACTCGCACAAGATGGTAACTTGTTCAAGACAGATTTTTCTTTCACAAAGCGCTTTGAGAAAGTTAATGGTAGAAAGCAAAAAGAGATTGAAAAGTTTTTGAACGAAAAAAATATTAAAACTTCAATTAACAGCAATAAAGAAAATTAAAAGATGTATTACATATCCCTTTCAAAATAACCACTAAAAAATGGCTATTTTGAAAGGGATTTTTTGTGATATAACTATCAACTTCCCTAAACAAAAAAGACGCTCCCATATTAGGAGCGTCTTCTATCATTACGCTTGTTGCGCGCTATATAATTCTTCAAGTGGCTTCATGATGATTTTGTTAACGTCAGTGATAACGATGTTTAAACGTTGCTCAGTTTCCATTAACTTTGTGATTTTTGCATCTTGTTGAATGCGAGTTACAACTTCTTGTGCCTTTTGGTTATCTTCTTCAGTGATTTCTTGGCCTTGCATCATTTTTTGTTGTAAACCAAGTTGCATTGTACGGAACTCTTCAAATAAGTTCTTTGAAGCTGCATCTCCTTGTACTGCTGCGTAGCTTGCTTTTAATGTTTGGAAATCTTCGTTTTCAGCGATTGCTTTTTGTAATTCATATGCAACATCATGAATGTTTTTTGTCATTTTATTTTTCCTCCTTTAGAAGGCTAGCGCTTTTCGTACGCACTGCCTTTTAAGTGCTTTTTATCCGCACCTCTTCTTACCATATCAAACTATGCAAGAGATGTGAAGAAATTTCACTTTTATTTCTATGTACCCACCTTTATTACTTAAGGAATAAGAGCAACAAGCCTTGAATAAATCCAATCGTTCCTCCTAATAACGCTCCTAAATATGTAATCATTTTTAACTCATTTTTTGTAATAGATAATACGAGATCTTCTAGTCTCTCTGTTGAAAAGGTAGATACTTCTTGCTGGACGATTTCCGCAAGGTGTAGATTTTTCAATATATCTCCGACGTTTTCTGTCCCCCACTTCAAGCCTTTCTGCATCAGGCTAGGGACCACTATTTCAACGATCGTTTCTCGAACCGGCTCACATACTTGCTGAACAGACTGATTTAAAAATCTACTCACTGTTTCCTCTACTTTAACCGCTGACAATATGGAGCTCACAATCATTTCTTTCTCTACGAACGTTTCTAATTCTTTTACGTCTCTTCCTTTTAACTTTTCCCACTCTTTTTGCAGTACATCAGTTAAAAGTTGTCCTGTTCCATCTTGTCCTAAAAACTTAATAACTTCCGGCTGCACACGATCCACTAAACTTACATTCCCTAAAAACATACCAACTAAGTTAAGCAACGTTCCTCGAGAAGCAAAAAAGTCATCAATCATTTTTGAAAGACGTGCCTTTCCTTCTTCACTTTCAAAAAAGCTAATCCCTCTATTCAAAATAAAAGACGCTACATTTGGAATCGCATTCTCTACTTTTTCATGAACAGACTGAGGTAAGGCTTGTTCCCATGTATATGTATAGTACTCTGCTAAAAATGCATGAGTTCTTTCTGTAATAACATGTTCGATTTTTTGAGTCGCCTCTTCTTCTACATGTGCTACATTCCATTTTTCTAACATATCTCGTAACGACTGTTCATTCGTAATTACTTTATCCACTTCCACCTGCGCCCAGTGGATTAAACTTTTTTGAAACTCTTCATTCGTTAGTTTCTTTCCGATTCCTTCTGGTGTTAACAAGTGATCTACAACCATTTTCCCTAATTGAACAGCAAGCTCATCACGGCGCTTCGGAATTAACCCCGGCGTAAATGGAACTTGAAACTTCCCAATATAAATAGGACGATGAGGACGAAATAACATTTTTATCGCTAAATGATTCGTGTATCCTCCAATAATTGCCCCGAGCCCTGTCGTTGTTAACATATTCAACCATATATTCATTATAATCAACCTTTCACTTCTCTAAAACGATAGCATATCGTCATACGGACAAAAGTATAATGGTATAAAAACGTATTTGCAATATATAGCTTCGCCTATTATGCAAACATCTTGTTAATAAAGGAGTGATTTCGTTGGTTCTTGGTCTTTTAACTTCTCAATTTCATCATGAGCAAACGTATTACACCGAAATCGCTAAGCGAGCTCGACTTTATCATAACGTCGTTGCCCAATTCACACCGTTTAGCATTGATTCAAAGACAGATCTTGTTTCCGGTCTTATTTACGATACAGATACAGGAAATTGGATAGATCAAACCTTTCCCATTCCTTCATATATATATGATCGTTGTCATTTCAAAGAGGATGAGGAATTCCAACAAGCAAAACCGATTATTCATTCATTACACAAACGCTCTTCCACTACTTTTTTAAATAACACGCTTATTAATCCAAGCAATTTACACAATCTTTTTCTTGCTAATAAACGTCTTTCCCCTTACATACCAAAAATTAAAAAAGGAACAGTACAAGGAATTTTCAAATTACTACTAGAAACAAGAGATATTATTATAAGACCACTGAATATACATTCCAATGAAGATGTATATCGAGCCACTTACAAAAATAAAACATTTCATATCGATACAATAAATGAACAGCATCATCCTTCTACTCAATTTAAACGGACCGATGAATTTATATCATGGTGCAAATTTAACATACAATTATCCCGTTATATGATTCACCCAATGCTACAACCTCCAAATCAACTATCATATCCAATCCATATTCGAACCATTATACAAAAAAATAAAGAACAGCATTGGGAAGTGCTCGGTCAATTTATACAAAAAGGTTCATTCCCTGCACAATTTTTACTTTCAGCAACAGAACGTTCTATGTTACATCCATTTTCTAAAATTAAATATTTACTTTCTTCAACTGGCGTTCAATTATTGAAAGATGCTTTACATGACGTTGTAACTGAAGTTTTTCAAACACTTGATCAGTCATATTCTTCATTATTTGAACTAGAACTTTCTACCATTATGGATCAAAAAGGGGCCATTTGGCTTATGTACGTCAATACGATGCCGTCATACGAAATTTACACTAGATACAATGATCAGTTAGCTGAGCAAATTTTTCATGGTCCATTAAAGTTTAGCCGTTTCACACCATAATGAAAGGAGGAGAAACTCTGTTGAAAGAGCACGTATATACATTAAACATTTCAGATGAGTATCCAAATAGTATTACTTTACCTTACGTTTTTTCTATTACACCACCGATTACATCCCTTTCCTTTGGTATACGTTATATCGCATGTGAAGATATTAAAATTCATTATTCATTCACTCGCGAAATCACTATTGGAAAACACATTGCAGACAAACTTTTACTACCGGGTTCAACGACAATCCATGCACTCACACAAAATCAAACAATCATTTTTGGTCCATTAATCGGGATTTTCACAACTGGTTTTAACGATGAATCCAATACTCCTTTAGGAAATCGTTCAACTTCTCTCGGTGAGTTACTAACACTACCATTCACATTGCGACCATTTGTATTTGTCTTTGGCGTTCAACATATAAATTGGGAAGAAGAAACAATTGAAGGGTACTTCTATCAAGAAGAAAGATGGGTAAAAAGCAAAGTCCCTTTACCGAATGTCATTTACGACCGATTACCAAATCGCCAATCAGAAAATTACAAACCAATCGTGAGGGCAAAGAAACGATTAGAAAGCGATTATGCAATCCCATGGTTTAATCCAGGGTTTTTCAACAAATGGGAAGTTCATCAACTCCTAATGAAAGAAAATTCGATTAAACCATTCTTGCCAAAAACAGAAGCTTTTCAACATTTCGAACAAGTAGAACGACTTCTTGGTACGTATAAGTATATTTATATGAAACCGATACATGGTAGCTTCGGGAGAAATATTCATCAAATACTCTATTCTCAAGCAGAGAATCGCTACTATTGTCGTTATCGTGAAAATGACCAAAACAAACTAAGAAAGTATCAATCATTAGAAGCACTTCTTAACCATGTGTTAAAAGGACATGATTTAAAAAATTTTATCGTACAGCAAGGCATCTCATTGCTCCGCTTCGAGGGGCAACCCGTCGATTTTCGCATCCATACAAATAAAAACCATTTTGGCAATTGGATAGTTAGTGCAATTGTCGCCAAAATCGCTGGCAAAGGTAGCTTAACAACTCATGTAAATAGCGGTGGTGATACAAAATTACTTCAGGAACTTTTTCCTGATTCAACAAAGCAAGTTCAAATTGAAAATACATTAAAACAAACAGCCTTACAAATAAGTTATGCACTCGATAAACAAGTAACCGGGAACATTGGCGAAATCGGTTTTGATATCGGTTTAGACACGATGGAAAAACCATGGCTATTTGAAGCAAATTCTAAACCTGGGCGAACTGTATTCCAAGATGAAAAGTTAAAAGAACAAAGTGAACTTACACGCCAATTATTTTATGAATATGCCATCTATTTAACTGAACATTCTTTGCGCGACACGAAAGAAAAAATGTCTCAAATAAAATCAGAGCCTTCGTCAAACACCGAAAATATCCCTTCCCCTATGATTAACTCACAAATACAAAAACTTCCACCTCACTCATAAGGTGGAAGTTTTCTATTTATCCCGATTGGTGAGGGCTGATAATCAGTGGGGGATGAACAAAACCCCCACTGATTAAAGTTTCACTTTATATGAGCTTCACTACAACTTCCGTTTCCAGATTACATACTCCGCAATAAAACACATGATTGCAATACTCTTGTGAATTATTATTTGTTAAACCGTCTACCGCACTTAATAATTCCTGATCCAAATATGCACTGTAATTATCTAAGTAATCTACAGTTTTCCCATAATCTTGGAGTACACCTTGGCAATTTTGACAAGAATATGTTTGTAATTCTAGTGCGTTGCAAAGCGGGCAAATTCCCATCGCTATTCCTCCATACGTTATCGTTTAAAACCTGTAAGACCTTTTTTTAGGTTAGAAGAGAGCATCTAGCCGGGCATAGGAGCGGTCAGTTCCTTTTTCTGCCTCATCCCGGGTTAATACAGAACTATGAAGTTGTTACCGATTTAATTTTTATTTTACTAAGCTGTAATTTATCTCACTTTAACAAATCATAAGTTAAGTAAGCCAAGCTGGTTATACAAAGAAAAAACACTCATATGATATTGCTCTTAGTTTAGCCTTCTTTCTTAAAAATACAACGATTACTCTTATTTCATAATTTACAAACTAGCGAAGATTTTTTACAAAATTTACAAATTATTATTTTGTATATCTTTCTAGGTAACATCCATACTATGAGTACAAACTTAATTACCGATGGATTAGCGCCAAACGGGGCGGCAATCTGGTTCAACTCCAGCTAGTCCAACCAAAAAACTTTTACACTCTAAGGAGGATATATTCCTATGGCAAACCAAAGTTCTTACAATCAATTAGTAGTACCAGGAGCAACAGCTGCAATCGATCAAATGAAGTACGAAATCGCTCAAGAATTTGGTGTACAATTAGGAGCAGATTCTACGGCTCGCGCTAACGGTTCTGTTGGTGGAGAAATTACAAAACGTTTAGTTGCAATGGCTGAACAAAGCCTTGGCGGATTCCAAAAATAAATATATATGGCAAAAAGGTCTCAGGGCATATGCCCTGAGACCTTTCTTATTTACTGCAACATTTGTAAAAACTTCTTCGTTCGTTCTTCTTTTGGATTTGTAAATACATCTTCTGGTGTACCTTGTTCGACAACGACACCGCCATCCATGAAAATAACACGGTTCGCAATTTGATGAGCAAAGCGCATTTCATGCGTTACAATGACCATCGTCATTCCTTCTTTAGCAAGTTCTTTCATTACCTTTAAAACTTCTTGAACTAGTTCCGGATCAAGCGCTGACGTTGGCTCATCAAATAGTAAAACTTCCGGCTCCATCGCAAGTGCACGAGCGATTCCGACGCGCTGTTGTTGTCCGCCTGATAACTGGAACGGATATAAATCTACTTTATCCGCAAGACCAACTTTTTCAAGGAAGTAGTTTGCTTTTTTCTTCGCTTCTTCTTTCCCCATCTTCTTCACTGTAACGAGCCCTTCCATTACATTTTGAAGTGCTGTTAAATGCGGGAATAGATTATGGTGCTGGAATACCATACCTGTTTGCGTACGAAGATTTACAATATCTTTCTTCGATACTTTTTTAGAGAAATCGAGCTCTTTATTACCGATGCGAATGCTACCAGCATTCGGTGTTTCTAACACATTGAGGCAACGTAGAAATGTCGTTTTACCAGATCCAGATGGCCCGATAATAACAACAACTTCGCCCTTCTCAACTGATAAATCTATATGTTTTAGTACGGTATTATCTCCGAAACTTTTTTGTAAACGTTGAATTGAAATCATAAAAACAAAAACTCCTTTTATGAAAGGATTATTTTAGAGTGTAACGTTCAGAACGTTTTTCTAATATTTGTTGCACAATAGATAATAGGAAGCAAATTACCCAATAAATAAGACCTGCTTCGAAATAAACGATTAAAAACTCATAGTTCATTGCCGCAATTTCCTGCGCTTTTCGGAACATTTCTGTTACTAAAATTAACGATGCTAATGAAGTATCCTTCACTAAACTAATAAATGTATTCGAAAGCGGCGGAATAGATACACGCGTTGCTTGTGGTAAAATAACACGTTTTAACGCTTGCGGGTATGTCATCCCAATTGTGTAAGCTGCTTCCCACTGCCCTTTCGGGATAGAAAGAATAGAAGCACGAATAATTTCAGATGCATATGCACCGACATTTAATGAAAATCCAACAACTGCTGCTGTATATGGCTCAACCTCAATATTAAGAGTTGGAAGACCATAGAAAATAATAAATAACTGTACAAGAAGTGGCGTTCCGCGAATGATAGATACATAGATACGAGCAATCCATTGTAAAATACGACTACCTGAAATACGCGCGAGCGCTGTTAACGTCGCAAGTATAATACCGATAATAAACGTAACAAGCGTTAATGGAATTGTCGTAAACACGGCTTCCTTCAGCATAGGCATGAAGGAAGTTTGCATAATATCTACCCATGTAGACAATCGATCTGAGACCAATGCACTACTTAGATACATTTTCACCGAACCATTTTTTCGCTATTTTGTCGTACGTACCATCTTTTTTCATATCTTCTAACGCTTTATTTACTTCTTGTACAAGCTTGTCGCTACCTTTGCGGAATAGGAAACCACTTTGTGATGCTTCTTTTTCTGTATCTACAATTTTAATTTTTGCATCTTTCTTCGTTTCTAAATAGTTCAATACTGATAACTTATCATTGATTGTAAAATCAACGCGACCAGTGTTTAATAATTCTGCTGCTTGGCTAAAGCCTTCTACACTAGTGATTTCTGCACCATTTTTCTTAGCAATATCTGCATAGTTACTTGTTAAAGATTGTGCCGCTTTTAATCCTTTCACATCAGCAAATGTAGCAGGTTTATCTTTATCCTTCGCAATAACTAATACCGCTGAAGATGAAACGTATGGACTAGAGAAGTCGTATTTCTTTTGACGATCTTCACGAATACCAACTTCGTTAGCAACCATGTCGAAACGTTTTGCATCTATTCCTGCAAGTAAGCTATCCCATTGTGTTTCTTTAAACACTGGTTTTACCCCTAAACGTTTTGCAACTTCTTCTGCTAATTCAACGTCAAATCCAGTTAATTTATTGCTTGAATCGTGGAATGTGAACGGCGGATATGTACCTTCTGTTCCAATTACAAGTTCACCGCTTTGTTTTATCTTTTGTAACGCATCTTGACTAGCTGTATCTTTTTTCTCTTCTTTGCCGCAGCCCGCTACAATCCCAATTGCTAATGTAGTTACTGCAAGCACTGAAAATAATTTTTTCATGATCGTGATCCTCCAAGTATTCTGATAGGAATTTAAAAACTATATTGATTGTATGCAATCTTGAACAATTTTTCAATGAAAATGTTCTTATTTAGTTTAACCTTTTTCTTCATAATCAAACAAAATGGAAAAATAACGCTACATACAAAAAATAAGTAACATTTTTTAATATAGCATTTATATAGAAAAAGGTAAAACAATACTTCTTATTATTCTTGCTTGTCATGATTTATCGCAGAATCGATATCCTTTGTCAAAACGTCGATATAATTTTAATCAAAAAAGAACTTGCGAAAATCGCAAGTTCTTCTAAATATTAAGCGCTCTGGTTTCCTTCCATTTGCGTTTTATACATATCGTAATAACGCCCGCGCTTTTTCATTAATTCATCATGAGATCCTTTTTCCAAAATCGTTCCTCTATCAAGCACAATAATTTGATCAGCGCTCTTAATTGTTGAAAGACGATGAGCGATAATAAACGTCGTTCTTCCTTTTTTCACAACTTCTAGCGCTTGTTGAATCATCGCTTCTGTCTCTGTATCAATACTAGAAGTCGCTTCATCTAAAATTAAAATCGCCGGATCAAAAGCAAGTGCCCTAGCAAACGATATAAGCTGACGTTCTCCGGTTGAAAGTGTACTTCCCTTCTCCGTAATTTCTTCATCTAAATTGTTCGCAAATCTTTCAGCACCAACATCACGTAACGCCTTTACGATACGCTCTTTTGAAATATTTTCGTTCTCTAAGCTTACATTGGATGCGACTGTCCCGCTAAATAAAAACGGATCTTGCAATACAATTCCCATATGTTCACGAGTTGCCTGTTTCGGCATTTCTGTTACATCGTGACCATCAATCGTAAGCTTTCCTTTTTGAAATTCATAAAATTGGAAGAGTACATTCATAATGGAACTTTTTCCTGATCCAGTATGACCAACAAGTGCCACTGTCTCCCCTTGTTTCGCTTCAAAAGAAATATTTTTCAATACTTCATCTTTCCCATTATAAGAAAATGACACATTATCGAATTTCACATTTCCGTTTAAACGAGGCATACGTTCTTCTTCTACTGCCTCTCCTTTTTCCTCTAACAATTCAAAAACACGCTCTGATGCAACACGTGATTGCTCTAAATTCGCAAGCTGATTCACCATATTTGTAATCGGCGAGAATAATCTCGTTAAATAATCAACGAAAGCATACAGTACCCCGAGTGAAACAATACCCGTAGCACTTAATGAAGCACCACCAAAATACCAAATCACTCCTGTAAAAGCGATGTTTCTTAATACAGACACTAAGTTATGCGATGTTGCTGCATTTAAATTTAAAATTTTATTTTGATATTTAAAATAATCGCCATTTAACTCTTCAAATTCCTTCTTCGTTTCACGCTCTTGACGGAATGCTTGAATGATTGGCATCCCTTGAATCGATTCATTCACTGTTCCGTTAATATCCGATAAACGCGAACGCATTTTATGATTGTATACAGACGCATACTTTCTATACAGTATCGCCCAAACAATTAAAATCGGGATAATTAATAAACAGAACATCGCAAGTTTTACATCGAGTAAAAATAGCGCAGCGAATATCCCAATAATATAAATAATACTAGAGACGAATGTCGCAAGTACCGTTACATATAAATCACGAATTGCCTCTGTATCATTCGTTACACGCGAAACAATTTTCCCTGCCGGTAAATGATCAAAATACCGAATTGGCAACGTTTGAATATGGGAAAAAACGTCTTCTCTCATAATTTGAATAATTTTGTTTGCTGCTTTCTGTAAGAAGAACTGCTTTCCATACGCAAATAATGATACGACTACTAATAAAGCGAAATATCCACCGCCAAGTAGTAATAGTCGGTTTATTTCTGGTTTATAAAACGCAAATACTTCTTCTTTCGTTAATGCTTTCGCTTTATACACCTGCACGGCCTTACCACTCTGAACGGTAATCACATCACCCTTAACGGACCGAGAACCTTCAAGCGTTATTTTATTCGGCACAAAATAGTACTGAAAATCAACTTGAATAACTCGAACTTCCTTCCCTTTTTTCTCGCCTTCCTCAAAGCGATCGCCTCGCTTATAAAAGGCGCCATTATACGAAACAGCATCCTCACTTTTTTCTGTTTCATACCAAGGCCTCTCTATGCCAACAATATGCTCATCAATCATCGTTTTTGCGACGAACGGACCTGCAAGCTCTGCAATGACGAAAACAAATAGCATCGCCATAGCTGCAAAAATTGGCCCTTTCACTTTCATCGCATATTGAAACAATCGTTTTGAAACGCTCATATTTTCACCCCACTATCCGCACTTTCACCTTGCTGCCGTTCGAACTGCTCAGCATACCAGCCCCCATTTCGAACGAGCGCCTCGTGCGAACCTTCTTCAATAACCTCACCGTTATCCATAACGAGAATCCAATCTGCGTGCTGTACCGCTGATAAACGATGCGTCGTGATAATCGTCGTCTTCCCGCTTCTTTCTGTTCGTATATTTTCAATAATTGCCGCTTCAGTACGAGCATCAACAGCTGATAAAGAATCGTCTAAAATTAAGATTTCCGGGTTTTGAATAACAGCTCTCGCAATCGAAATCCTTTGCTTTTGCCCACCTGATAAAGAAACACCTTTCTCTCCAACAAGCGTTTCTAAACCTTCCGGTAAAAACTCTAAATCCTTTTTAAACGCAGCTATTTCAATCGCTTTTTCAAGTTCTTCTTCAGTCGCTTCTCTGTTTCCGAATAAAATATTTTCCTTCGCTGTTTTTGAGAATAAAATGTGTTCCTGAGGTACATATCCAATCCAGCCAAGTACGTTATCATTCGTAATTTTATCTAGCGTCACATCAGAAACTGCAATATCTCCTTCTCCAAGTGGATATTGACGAAGAAGCTGACGAACGAGCGTCGTTTTCCCGCTTCCTGTTTTCCCAACAACTCCAAGTGTCTCTCCTTGTTTTAATGAGAACGAAACATTTTTTAAATTTGTTTCATTTGATGAAGGATATGAAAAAGAAACATTATTAAACTGAATGTAATCCGGCTCTTGTACAACCTTTGGATTTTTTGGATTCTTTACATCCGGTTCATAAGCTAACGTTTCATTCACACGATCTAACGAAGCATTTCCTCTTTGCATAACATTAATCAATTCACCAATTGCAAACATCGGCCAAATCATCATACCTAAATAGACGTTAAAAGAAACGAGTTCCCCAAGTGTTACTTTTGATTGGAACACGAGATATGCACCGTACACTAGACCAATTAAATAACTAAGACCAACGAGCATTTTCACAGTTGGCTGGAATAGCGCATCGATTCTTGCTACTTTCATATTTTTCTCGTATACGTCATCCCCTAAATGATGAAACCTTTCTTGATCAGCATTTTCTTGTACATACGCACGAATAACGCGTACACCAGCAATTGATTCAAGCACTTTATCATTCATATCTCCGAACGCATCTTGTGCAACGGTAAATCGTTCATGCAATTTCTTTCCGTATATATTCATCGCATACGCCATAATCGGAAGCGGTATAAGCGCAGCAAATGTTAGCTGCCAACTAATTGAAAAGCCCATCATACAAACGATTGTAAGCATATATAGACTAGAATCAACGAGCGTTAATATACCAAAACCTGCTGTCATCGCAATTGCTTTTAAGTCATTCGTCGCTCGCGCCATTAAATCGCCAGTACGATTTTTTTGATAAAACGTCGGCGTCATCTTGAGTAAATGCCCCATAAATTTTGAACGCATCGTTTTCTCAAGTACGAACGCCCCACCAAATAGTTGATGCTGCCAAATAAAAGTGAGCACATACCCGCCTATCGTTACCCCAAGTAAAATAAAAATATATTGCATAATCGCCTCGTTCGTTAAGGCTCCTGTTTTAATATTATCAATTGTAATTCCTAACACCTTCGGAGGAATTACCTCTATTACGTTTACAATTAAAAGTACCCCAATTGCGATACTATACCTTTTCCAATGTTCTTTAAAAAACCATCCTAATTTTTGCAGTACTGAAAACAATATAACCTCTCCCTTCTCGTTCTCGTTTGACTCACATTTCTTTATCCGCTATCCAAACCCATCACATTTACATTTCGTTTGCCATACAATTCCATCACATTTTTCCACCTTCCAAACGTTTATTTTATCCCGAATTAACGGGCGGTGAAGACTAATCATCAACAAGGAATACAATCTCCCCACCAATGGAAGTTTCACTTTATCGTACCCATACAAAGCATGGGTACAAGGAAAATAAACAAAAAAAAGCATACCGCCGCTTGACGATATGCAAAGGAATGCATAAAAGCGTACGTTACGATATACGCAACGTACGCTTCTCATAAGACAAAAAAGTCCTATATATCCGCACGGGTTGCGTAATGATATGAATGTTTTCCGCCATTTAACAGAGCTAAGCCCATTACATTTACGATTACAATCATTACGCACACCCCTTTCATTTATTTTCCATTTATAATCTTACAACTTTATTGAGTATTCTGTCAATTGTTTTTTTAGCTATAGAATAAAATAATCTTTTATCACAAAAATGAAAGTGATGCATTCTACTTATAATCCAGTTTAAAATAAGAGAATCTTCTGTAAGAAAGGGCATACAAAATAAAAAAGAATAAGAAATCGTTTTCACAAAAATTTCATTTGAAAAATATTATCAACCCCCCTACAATCACCTTATACTCACTCTTACAAGTTGCTATTTTAGGAGGACTAATCATGACAACTAGCAATACGTACAAATTTTATTTAAACGGAGAATGGAGAGAAAGCTCTTCAGGTCAAACAATCGAAATTCCATCTCCATACTTACACGAAGTAATTGGTCAAGTACAAGCAATTACTCGCGGAGAAGTAGACGAAGCAATTGCATCTGCAAAAGAAGCTCAAAAATCATGGGCAGAAGCTTCTCTACAAGATCGCGCAAAATATTTATATAAATGGGCTGATGAGCTCGTAAATATGCAAGATGAAATTGCCGATATCATTATGAAAGAAGTCGGTAAAGGATATAAAGATGCGAAAAAAGAAGTTGTTCGTACAGCTGACTTCATTCGTTACACTATTGAAGAAGCTCTTCATATGCACGGAGAAAGCATGATGGGCGATAGCTTCCCTGGCGGAACAAAATCTAAACTTGCGATTATCCAACGCGCACCACTTGGTGTTGTATTAGCAATCGCACCATTTAACTACCCAGTAAACTTATCTGCTGCAAAACTTGCACCAGCTCTTATTATGGGTAACGCGGTTATCTTCAAACCAGCAACTCAAGGTGCAATTAGTGGTATTAAAATGGTTGAAGCACTTCATAAAGCTGGCCTTCCAAAAGGTCTTGTAAACGTAGCTACAGGACGCGGTTCTGTAATTGGCGACTACTTAGTAGAGCACGAAGGCATCAATATGGTATCGTTCACAGGTGGTACAAACACAGGTAAACATTTAGCGAAAAAAGCTGCAATGATTCCACTTGTATTAGAACTTGGTGGTAAAGACCCTGGTATCGTTCGTGAAGATGCTGACTTACAAGATGCTGCAAATCATATCGTAAGCGGTGCATTCTCTTACTCTGGTCAACGTTGTACAGCTATTAAACGTGTACTTGTACACGAAAACGTAGCGGACGAGCTTGTTGGCTTATTAAAAGAGCAAGTAGCTAAATTATCAGTTGGATCTCCAGAACAAGACAGCACAATCGTTCCATTAATCGACGATAAATCTGCTGACTTCGTTCAAGGTTTAGTTGACGATGCTGCTGAAAAAGGTGCAACAATCGTTATCGGTAACAAACGTGAGCGTAACTTAATTTACCCAACATTAATCGACCACGTAACAGAAGAAATGAAAGTTGCTTGGGAAGAGCCATTCGGCCCAATCCTTCCAATCATCCGTGTTTCTTCAGATGAACAAGCAATTGAAATTGCTAACAAATCAGAGTTCGGTCTGCAAGCAAGTGTCTTCACAAAAGACATTAACAAAGCATTTGCAATTGCTAACAAAATCGAAACTGGTTCTGTTCAAATTAACGGACGCACAGAGCGCGGCCCTGACCACTTCCCATTCATCGGTGTAAAAGGTTCAGGTATGGGCGCACAAGGTATTCGTAAGAGCCTTGAGTCTATGACACGTGAAAAAGTAACTGTATTAAACTTAGTTTAATCTTATATGTAGAAGCTGATCTAATTTTAGGTCAGCTTCTTTTTATATAATTTAGTTCACGGTTTGATTTTGCATAGGCAAATTTACACATTCTACAGAAATTTGATACCCTAGCCAGCGCTGAGCAATATGTTCAAATGATGAAACAGAGCCTGTTGTAAAAAATCGATGCTTCAGATTCAGATTCTCAGACAAAATCCCTTGGTGTTGTAAAATCGTGCTTAACTCTATCGCTGTTTCTTCTGCAGAACTAATAATCGTCACATCTTCTCCTAATTCCTTTTCTATATATGATTCTAAAAGTGGATAATGCGTACAACCAAGAATTAACGTATCTATATCTTCTTTCGTTAATGGCAATAAAGCTTGTTTTACTTGTTTCGTTACATACGCTGTATCTTCTAATTGATTTTCTACAACTGTAGCTAAAGTTGGGCAACCATAGCTATGCACTTCTACATATGTATGTAGCTCGTGTAACGCTTTTTCATACATATTGGACTTTATCGTACCTACTGTTCCAATTACTCCAATCTTCCCATTCTTCGTCACTTTAATGGCCGCTCTTGCTCCTGGATGTATAACACCAATAACTGGAATAGCTAGTGCTTCTTGCAGTGCAGTCAATGCAGCAGCTGCACCCGTATTACAAGCTACTACTAGCGCTTTTAATGGAAATTGTTTGAGGAACTCAACCATTTCAAATATAAAAGATTCCACTTCTGCTACATCTCTTGGGCCATACGGACAACGCTTATTATCACCAATATAGTAAATGCTTTCTTTAGGCAATTGACGCATAATCTCACTCGCAACTGTTACTCCCCCAACCCCTGAATCTAGTACACCTATTACAGAATTCTTATTAGATGCATACATACACTTCATCCCCTTCTCTATCTTCTAGCAGCAATAACATTTATCCCGCTATTTATGGGCAGCAAGACTCCCGTCTCGAAATTCGGCGAGTGCGAGGAAGTTAGGTGGGAGATCAGCTGCCCGTAAAAGCCCGATTGGTTCAACTAATAATCAGTGGGGGATGGACAAAACCCCCACTGATTAAAGTGTCATTTTATTATATTATGAAAATTCAAAGATTGTATATTATTGCCCTCACCTTTAATAACAAACTCTTCTCCATAATCTGATTATTACTATATCCATTGACGTATAAAAATTCATTTGTTACTCTTAAATACGTTAATTTAATATTTAAATCCTCATTCGTATCTCGGTGAGGTAGAGGTTGCAGTCATTAAGAGTATCATTTCAGGAGATGTAGTGGCATTGATGAATGAATGAGGAAGGAATGATTGCCGAAGTAAGCCGTGTCCACCATGCACGCTTGCTGGGTCTGCATTTAATAAGTGCAGAACTGTCACAAACGTTTCGTTTGTGGAGAGCTATCGAGAGGTATGTCGTGGGTTTCTTATAAGATAGAAAGCATGTAGCGGCAAATTTACGTGCTTTTTTTGTTTTGTTTGGAACTTCTCTTCCTTACCAGGAAGACATACATATCTCCTCGCTTGACTTGGTTATACTAACTTTGGAGGTATTTTCTATGCAACAAAAAAAATGGGGCTTTTGGGTACTAACAGCTTTCGTTGTCGGTAACATGGTTGGCGCTGGTATTTTCATGGTGCCAAGTACGTTGGCACAAACAGCAAGCCCTCTCGGTGTCACTTTAGCTTGGTTAACAACAGGGTTTGGTGTTTTAATGCTAGCTCTTGTTTTCGGTAATTTAGCAATTCGTCGTCCTGATTTAACGACAGGACCACAAAGTCATGCATATGCTTTATTCTCATCACCAAAAAAGAAAAAAATGGCTGGTTTCAGCATGGTGTGGGGATATTGGGTTGCAAACTGGGCAAGTAACGTTGCCATCATTACGTCTTTTGCGGGATATTTATCACTCTTCTTCCCGATTATGAAAGATACACGTCTATTGTTTTCAATTGGCTCTTTCGATATAGAAGTTGGAAAACTAATTACATTTACAATTTGTTCCGTCTTACTTTGGGGAACTCATTTAATTTTAACAAACGGTGTAAGCGGAGCCGGAAAACTAAACTTCTTAGCAACAACAACGAAAGTAACTGGATTCCTTCTATTCATCGTCGTTACTTTATTTGCATTCGAAGCCTCAAAGTTTGGACAATGGTACACACCGATGATCGATAAAGAAGGCGTATCACACGGGCTTCTATCACAAGTAAACTTAGCTGCTCTAACAACACTTTGGGCATTTATCGGAATTGAATCAGCCGTTCTTTTATCCAATAGAGCTGTTTCTCCAAAAACGGTAAAGCGTGCCACTGTTGCAGGTTTACTTATTACAGTTGCAATTTACTTAGGAATTACAATTTTAACAATGGGTGTACTTCATGTTGATAAATTACAAACTTCTGAACGTCCATTAGCAGACGCATTAAACGCAGCGATGGGTCATGGCGGTGGGAAACTTATGGCATTACTTGCTCTTACTTCCCTATTCGGTTCAATATTAGGTTGGATTTTATTAAGCTCAGAAGTACCTTATCAAGCAGCAAAAGAAGGTTTCTTCCCTTCCTTCTTTACAAAAACAAATAAAAAAGGAAGCCCAATCTATTCACTACGATTAACAAACATTATGTCGCAAGTGTTCTTATTCTCAACATTATCAGGAACAATCGCGGAAGCTTATACATTCGTTATTACAGTATCAACTTTAGCCTATCTCATTCCATATCTCGTTTCACCAATCTTCCAGTTAAAACTAGTCGCAACTGGTGAAACATATAAAAATGAAATGCGGGCAAGAATTATGGATGGCATAGTCGCAGTTATCGCACTTTGCTATGCACTATGGGTTATTAAAACCGGCGCATCCGATATAAAAACATTCCTTCTCGGAATTGGTTTATTCGTAATCGGCTTTGCCTTCTATCCATTAATGAATCGTGATCAGAAAAAAAATAACGAAAAGAAAAACGAGCAAGTTGCATAACGCAATTTGCTCGTTTTTTACTTAATAAAACATATATAATAGAACAAAGAGGTGAAAAACATGTCAATCGAATCGCTATGGAGCAGTCGCTTCCAACAACATATTCAAAATATCATCACATACTTTGCACGTATGATTAACGGTTTACTATATAGCTTTATCTTTATTACATGCGTTGGTGCATATTATTACGCTCAGTTTCTGAAAGCATCTCCGTCTAAAGGAATATCTTTATTACTCATCACAGCCGTACTTACACTCATTATAACAAGATGCCCAATTCGCACCTTTATGCAAAAACCTGACGCTGTCTATTTGCTAGCACTAGAAGAGAAATTAACATCTTATTTTAAAAAATCTCTTCTATATAATTACATCATTCAGCTTTTCCCACTCGTATTTACGTTCCTTATCATGGTACCGCTTGCCATGCAATCATTACAATTAACCGTACCTTTTTTATGTACAATCTTTATCGTTTTGATGATTTTAAAAGGCTGGAACATATACATACATTGGATATGGCGTGATAGTCATGAAAAAAATATATGGCTTATCATTCGTATTGCTTGTAACACACTTATCATTTACATGCTGTTTTATATTGCAAATATCATTATGTTAGGCGGATTACTATTACTTCTTGCTTTCCTACTTCTTTATACGAAAAAACAGCCCACAAAACGAATACCGTGGGAATACATAATCGAGCAAGAAGAAAAAATGAACATACGCTTTTATCAATTCGCTAGCATCTTCACTGATGTTCCGCAAATGAATAAACAAGTAAACAAAAGAAAATGGCTTACAAATTGGATTGAACCTATATTACATAAAAAACAAGCAACATTCTTCTATTTACATACACTAGCGTTTTTACGTGGTAATGATTATTTCGGTATATATATTCGCTTAAGTATTCTCGGTGCCTTCACCCTATATTTTGTACCGAATATTTACGTGAAAGGCGCTATCGCTTACGGCGTCCTATATATGATCTCTATGCAGCTTCGTTCCCTGTGGAAGTATTTTTCGGGAAATATTATCGTAGCATTATATCCAATTAGCACCGATGAAAGAATGAATCAATTTCTCAGCTTAATTTTTATGTTAATAAGCATTCAATTAGTTGTATTTTCAGGCGTTGTACTTATTGCTACAAGACAATTATTAATTGGCTTTATCATTGTAGTAATAGGAATGCTATGGATCAAATTTATTATCATACCGAAAACAAAGAAGAGGATTTCTTCGTTTTAGTTCAAAAAGAGGCTGCACATAGCAGCCTCTTTTCTCGTCCCAAAATTTCTAATCACTTTTCGTAGGCATTTCTCATATAGTGAAAATGACTATACAATTCCTATCCATAAGTTAAATAATAATTTCGCACATATAAAGTGAAACTTTAATCAGTGGGGGTTTTGTTCATCCCCCACTGATTATTAGTTGAACCAATCGGGCTTTTACGGGCAGTTGATCTCCCACCTAACTCCTTTGCTTTACAGCCGAATTTTGAGGTGGGAGTCTTACTGCCCGTTAATGCGGGACAAATAAAAAAGATGGGAGCTCTACTATGAACAACAATCCACCTTCTCCCCCCCCAAAAACAACTCAGAAGAAAATAGCCGTGACATTACACTACAAACATTACGGGTCATCGGAATCATCGTCCTCATTAGTGGTTATATTCTCGTCGCTCTCTCTGAAGTAGGTGTACTGAAGAATTTGTTAACTAATCCTAACGCCAATCCTGACTTAGCTGAAGTTGATCCGTTTTAGGGGCTATATATAAAGCGAGTCCCCGTATAGCTAGTTCGCTTTTCATATAGTTTTATCCAATCTGCGAAACTTCTCTCTCATCCTGATACTTCTCTTTCCCAATTGCCTTCATAAATAATAAAATACTGCTCATACCAACGATAAAATATAGAGCACTCATTCCCCAAGATGCAATAAATGAACCTAACATAACACCTAATGCACCGTTCATTTTCGCTACTTGAAAGACCATTCCGTTAATCGCCATATACGAACCTCTCGCCTCATTTGGCACCATATCTGCCATAATGGATTGACGAACCGGAACATACATCATCTCTCCTACTGTTTGGAATAGCCCTGCAATTAATAAAATCCATAAGCTATTGCTCGTTCCGAGTATTGTAAATCCAATTGTGTAAATGAATAAACCTACATACAAGATTTTCAAATCATTGAAACGCTTTAACATCTTAATAATAAGCGCCGAACATAAAACAACTAAAATTGTATTCTCTGCAGATATCCAGCTCAGCATTCGAATACCTGTTAAATCAAAAGTAAAACCATTTCCGAATAAAAAGTGAACCGTTTCAAATTCCTTCTGCAAACGCACCCCTAAATAATTATTAATTTGAAACTCTAAAGATAACGTACATATACTCGCTGCACAAAAGATTAAAAACGCTCGGTCTTTCATAACAACTTTATAACTTTCCGCCATATCTCTTAATACATTTTTCTTCTCTACTGTTTTGCGAGCCACATACACTTCTTCCATATATACAGCCATAACATATAAAGTAATTACAGCAACAGCCGTTAATACAATAAACAATTGTAAGCGATAGTTTTCAAATAGTAGCCCGCCAAATATCGCTCCAATTGCAATGGATAAGTTAATAGCCCAGTAGTTAATGCTGTACATAACCTTTCGATTTTCAGGTGTACTCACATCTATTAACATCGCCTCGGTCGCTGGATTCATAAGTCCAGATCCTAAGCTATTTACTAACATAAATAAAAACGTTAACCACGGTGAGTCTACGTAATCCGAATTCGCAACTCCCATACAAGCAATGGAAACGGCCTGTATACTTTGACCTATAATCATTACTTTTTTACGTCCAAGCCGATCTCCAATATACCCGCCATATAAACCAATTATTAATGAAGCTAACACATTAATTAGTAGTAAAGCGCCAGCAATCGCACTGCCTAATTTTATTGAAAAATAAATCGCCATAAATGGAAAAATCATCGTTGATACAGTTCGTGTTAAAAATGATGTTATAATTCTAATTTTTATATTTCGATGCATACTCCAAAACCCCATCGTTTCTCCCTCCTTATGCTTATTCATTTTACTTTGAAAAAGAGGAAGAAAAAGGTTAGAATATTCTAAAGAGTTTCCCCTTTTATACAGAAGGACGTGTATACATATGAAAATTATGGACTATTATATTAGACTAAGGCTGCATGTACAAGATCAACAGCATATGCGAAATAGCTTACAAGAATTAGCGAATATTTTATATTGCAGTACGAAAAACGTGAAGATTTTATTAAAGAAAATGAGCGAAGAACAATTAATTTGCTGGACTCCAGGGCGAGGCCGCGGGAATAAGACGGAAATTATATTTTCACATACTTTAATAGAAGCAATTGAATTATATACAGATGAACTTTTAGAGCAAGAAAAGTTAAAAGATATCTTTCTTCTTTTAACAGAACCCCTTCCTCTTGCACTTCAGAAAAAAATAGAAAGTAAACTACATCATCATTTTGGCTATGAACCTTCAAATGATATGTACGACATATTAAAGATCCCTATATCAAGAAAGATATTACCGTTAGATCCGGCTTTTGCGGCTGTAACTACGGAGAGCCATCTTACTAGTCAAATTTTTGATACATTAGTCGTTTATAACGATGTTACAGAAAAAATGGAACCACATCTTGCTCATACGTGGGAATTAAGTCAGGATCAACTTACGTGGACCTTTCATTTACGAAAAGATATACATTTTCATAACGAAACTCTTTTAACTTCTAAAGATGTTCAATTTTCATTTGAAAGATTAAAGCAAGTCCAATCTCCTTTCGAATGGTTAACAGAAGAAATTGTTCAAATTGAAACACCATTACCACTGCAAATACGATTCCATTTAGCAAAACCGAACTTATTTTTCTTACATTATGTGAGTTCAATGCAGCTCGCAATCTTGCCACATGATGCAGTCATTCAAAATCATCACTACATAGGTACTGGACCTTTTAAACTTGCTCATTACTCTGAAGATAATATCGTACTCGAAGCTTTCACCCATTATTTTAAAGAGCGTGCGTTACTAGACCGTATTGAGTTTTGGCGTATTCCAGATCATGTGAAAATACATTCTGATTATGAACTGCCAAATGAAAATGAAAACGAAAGACACGATATCCAAATAGAAGAAATAGGTTGCATTTATGCTAGCTTCAATTTTAAAAAAACTGGTCCCCATCACGATATTTACTTTCGTAAAGCTTGGAGAGAAATATATGATGTTGAAACGATACTTTGTAACATAGAAGGAAGACGAACAATTGCTGCATCAAGCTTCTTTCCTGAAAGAAGCCGTCATCAAACCCCGAGAAGATCCTACTCTTTAGAAAAAGCGAAAGAGTATTTGAAAAAGAGCACATATAATGGAGAAATAATACATATTTACTTCTTCGCATTTAAAGATAGTGCAAACGACGCAGACTTCCTAAAAGAACGTTGCGAACAATTAGGAGTGCAAGTAGAACTTCACCCATTTCTCGTTTCAGATTATACGGATCGTTCTATTGATAAACATGCCGATATCATTTTAATGGGAGAAGTATTTGCCACTGAGCATGAAATGGCATTTTTAAACGTATTTAAAAATAAAAATTGCTTTATAAATCGATTCATGGACCCGCACTATGAAAAACAAATTAATTTTTTACTAGATACATTTTTATTAGAAGAAAATAAAGAAAAGCGCTATGAACTCATGTATGAAATTGAAGAGTTTTTGCAAGCTGAATACATTATTTTATTTAACTATCACGTTTTAAAAAGAAAAACATATCCCTCTTCTTTAAAAAACGTAACAATTGATTCATTCGGTTGGGCGAATTTTGCGAAGTTATGGATACAGCCATCCCCGCACTAAAATGTGAGGGTTTCGAATATATATTCTTTATAAAAGGAGAGAAACTATGAGAGGAAACATAGAAAGAAGGCTTTCCTATCTATACACAGGTGAGTTATTTTCAGTCATTACTTTTATTTTTGCAAGTTACTTAATTAATTATGCTTATCCTACATTATATTTATATTCCCTGTATTCTTTTTGGGTCTCATTTCTTCTTTTAGAGTTTCTCTTACTACAAGGAACTGTTTACTGGTACGTAAAGTGGAAAAGACTAAAAAAAGAAAAAACATCTGTTACGCCTATTTGGATCATTCAATATTTAAAAAGACTAAAAAAGATAAATATAGGATTGATTATCACAGGACTTGGTATGTTTATTATTGATTTTTTGATTTGGTATCCCCACTTACCTTTTGGCGGGCTATCATTCTCCCTATTTGTTTATGTTTTTGCATTATTTGAGTATATTAACTATTATCATATTCAGCTTTCATATGATAACACCTCTGATATTAAATATTTAATAAAATCAAAAAAACTAAAACAGTCCTGTATGAGTAAAGATTTTCAACGGATTTCATAAAAGATTAGACTCCACTTATGAAAATTTTAGGCTAATAAAAACTAAGCAACTTTTATGAATGTAAGAGAAGGTACTACACGTTTAGTCGTACCTTCTCACGCACAAAGATGCAAACTATTATTTAATTACTTCATCCAAATGATTTTTCAAGTTTAATAAAAACTTATCTATATTAGGATTCTTCACCACATCATAGCATGCAAAACTCTTTAACGGACTCATACCGAGAAATTTCTGCACGCGATGTAAATGACTAATCGCTGATTCTAAACTTTCTCCTTCAAAGAATTTCGTCTTATCTCCGAATGCCTTTTCAGGTGTATTCCAAGTTGTAGAAAACATATACTGCTTCTCTTTTAATAAACCACCTGTTCCGTATTCATCTGCGCCTTTAAAGAACAAGCCATATTCATATACTTCATCCATATACGTTTTAAATAATCCAGGTACACTAAACCAGTAAATTGGTGTTTGATAAATCACAACATCAGCCCATAAAAACTTCTCTTGTTCTCCTTTAATACTATATCCATCTTGAATCGTTGTTGTTTTCACATGATGATTCTCACTTAATACAGTTACCATATAATCAACTAACGTTTTATTTAGTCGTCCTTCCTTTGAACCGTATTTCTCATGTCCATTTATAATCAATATATTTTTCATCACATTTCTCTCCCCTATATTTTTATTCCTCAGCTATTAAGCCAAGTTGCTGTTTTAACGTAAGATTATCTTCTAAATGCCAATCTTCCGTTATCTTTCCGTCTTTCACATGCAAAATATCAATCGCAAAAAAACTAATTTTTTTATCATTATGAGTTCCTGTAAAAGAAAGACGGGCTGTTACTTTATCACCAACCACTAATAAATCTTCAATTTCACAATGTATATTTGGAACTACTTTACGGAAATTTTGCGCTGCAAACTTTAATCCTTCCGTACCTTGTGGGCGATCTTTCGGTAGTGTGTTATCAAAGAATGTATCAGTAACAGTCTGCGGAATAAGTTTCTCCTTACCTGTATCCCAAAATGCGTAAAAACGCTGGGCTGCATGAACCATTTCTGTCGCTTCTCTTTTGCTTAGTGAAGGATCGATTGTCATTGTTTTTGGCTTCGGCATTTCCTTCAATAATTGGATCTCAGTTTTTTGCTCCCCACTACACGCTACAAGCACAATACAAATGACCAAAAAACTTAGTAACGCAAATAACCTTTTTATACCCATGGAAATCACCTCCTCCTGCTACAAACCCTTTTTATTTCGTATTGCTATTGTATATGCACTAACTTCCCTTTTGGAAGTAGTGATATTTTTTTCATATAGTTACCAAAAAGATAGTTTTGTGATACTATAAAGCAAATTCACATAATTTTTTTATGGAGGCTAGTTCCATGAGCAATATAGATCCGGTTATATTAACGAAAGGTTCACCAGGTATTCCATGCCCTATCGCCAAAACACTTGACGTAATTAGTACAAAATGGACTTTTTTAATTATTCGTGACCTTCTTATTGAAGGAACATTACGCTTTAGTGATTTACAAAAATCAATGGATGGCATTAGCCCGAAAACATTGTCACTTCGACTAAAAGAGTTAGAAACGCAAGGGATTATAACGAGAAAAGTGTATCCAGAAGTTCCGCCTCGTGTAGAGTACACATTAACGGATAAAGGAAAGCAATTAGAAAGTATCTTTATAGAATTAAAACGGTTTGGATTAAATTTATAAAATAAAAACCCCTTACAACAGTAAGGGGTTTTTCGTTACTTATTAAATTACCTCGCCAAACTTTCAGCTAACTGCTTCTCTCTCCACATAAATGTAATGCCGAGACCAACTATTAAAACAACTCCTGAGAAAGCATATGGATAATGAATATTTACATCAAATAATATTCCACCCATCGCTGGTCCAACAATATTTCCTAAGCTCGTATAAGTTGAGTTCATTCCAGCAACAAACCCTTGCTCTTTTCCAGCTGCTTTTGATAAAAACGTCGTTAACGCTGGACGCAGTAAATCGAAAGCTAAGAAAATAAAACAAGTAACAAGGAGCACAATCCAATAATTAAAGACTATTGTTGAAACAAACGCTAACACTGCTCCTACAATTAAACATAATTGAATTAGCACTTTTTCACCGAATATGTCCACTAATTTCCCAAACATAAATACTTGTACAACTACCCCAAAAATTGAACTAATTGTAATAATTGCAGCAATATCTTTCGGTGTGAAACCAAATTTATGATCAGAAAACAGACTAAAAACAGTTTCATATGCGGATAAACCGAATGCAAGCACAAATACAATAATAAACGCTATAGCATACATTGGATTTAAAGATTTCTTTAAATCTCCGATAAAACTTGATTCCTTCGTATTAGTAGAAATCTCTGCAAGCTCCTCTTTCGTTAACGGCTCTTTCAAAATAAATATAGAAATAATGCATGCCATAAAGGCAATAACTGCTGCCACAAAGAACGGTACACGTATACCATATTCTGCAATAAATCCGCCGATTCCAGGTCCTATTATAAAGCCAGTACTAATAGCCGCAGACAGATATCCCATCGCTTTTGGACGTTCCTGAATAGATGTAATATCAGCAACATATGCTGTAACGCCAGGCATAATAAACGCAGCACTAATCCCGCCCAGCATCCTTGCTACATAAAGCATCCATACATCTTTTCCTAATCCAAAAAGAAGCTCTGAAACACCAAAAATAAATAATCCAATGATAATCATTTTCTTCCTACCGTAAAGGTCGACCCATCGACCAGTAATTGGTGAAGTAAGAAGTTGGGCCATTGCAAATACTGCAACGAGATATCCCATCGTTTTCCCTGTTAAATTCATATCATTCATAAAGGACGGCATAACTGGAATGATTAATCCAATGCCTAAAAAAGCAATAAATATATTACTTAAAAGAATGATTAATACCATCTTTTGTTCTTTAATTGGTTTCTTCAATGATTAACACCTCTTCCCATAAAACTCATTTCTGTACAGTTTCTCTCAAAAATAATGCCCAAGAAGTTTTTTCTTTATCCCAATTGGTGAGGGTGGAACCCCCATACTGATTAAAGTTTCGCTTTACCCTTCAGCATATGCATAAAAACAAACTGAATGATTATCATTCAGTTTGTGCATGAAATGAATCCACCCTTTTATTTCTGATGAATTCACCCAGTCGTTTATTCTTTTACCTCGCTATTTGCGGGCAGTAAGACTCCCACCTCAAAATTCGGCGAATGCGAGGAAGTTATGCGGGAGATAACTGCCCTTAAATGCCCGATTGGTGTGGGCTAATAATCAGTGGGAAATGTCCCCCCACTGATTAAAGTTTCACTTTATATGTAGTGCATGTGTTAAAAAATCTAACACCTCTGCTTTTTGGAGTTCAACTTGCTCATCATCTTTATGATCATATAAATGAACTTGTTCAGCTGCTGATTCAACAAGAGCGATAAATAACTTCGCAGTTCTTTCTGCATGAATTGAATCACGAATTTCACCTAATTCTTTTGCCTCGCTTAAAAATTCACTTAGCCATTTATAAAGAGGCTCATATACAGCTTCCCATTCTTTTATATGTTCAGTAGATGCAAGACCCGCATACATTAAAGCTTGTATCTCACGATATTCCGCTATAAAGTCAAAAACAGCATCTATTACTTGCGTAACTTTCTTTGAAAAAGGTCCATCGTTCTGTACCTTTTCTTTTACTGCAAGTATCATCTTTTCAACCATCACTTCTGCTATTGCAGGCATAACAGATAACTTAGAAGGAAAATATAAATAGAAAGTTCCTTGCGCAATACCAGCCAATTTCACGATATCAGAAATCTTTGTTTTTTCAACGCCCTTTTCCTGAAACACTTCAATAGCTGCAAAGATAATTTTCTCTTTTTTATTCATCATCTAAACCCTTTCACACGCGTATTGAATGACTGTCACTCATTTTATAAGAAAGTGCATTATACTGTCAATCATAGTGTATTATTTCATCTTATTATATAGAAAAAATCTCCTAATAGACGATTCATTGTTCTATTAGGAGACAAAAATATAATATATAATTTGTGCTATAGTATACTTCTTAAGAAAGAGCCTTTAATCCCGTCACTCCGCATACAATAAGAGCTACACTAATAATACGTGCCTTACTTTTCGATTCACCAAACAGAAACATATTTAATAAAACTGCGCCTGCTGTTCCAATGCCAATCCAAACCGCATAGGCCACACTTACTTGTAAGAACAAGAAAGATGTGTATAAGAATGCGAAGGAAGTTGCAAATCCACCTATATAAATCGCTCCATTTGCTAACGTCTTATCTTTACTATACATTTTAAGGCCTATCACACCGACTATTTCACTAATTGCAGCACAAAATACGAAAATCCAACCCATTTTTAAGCAGCTCCTTCCATAGTTTCTTCCACAGTCTCTGCTTTATTATCAGCCAATTTTAAACCGATCACGCCAGCTACAACCATCACAATGAAGAATAATTTTCCTAAACTAAAACTTCCACCGAAAAGAAAAACATCCATTAAGAAAGTTCCTACAGTACCAGCACCAGCAAACACCGCATATACTGTCCCTGTCGCCAGATGTTCACACGCTTTAGAAAGAAAATGAAAATCAACAGCGATAACTCCTACAATAATGACCCAATGCCACCAAGTATGGGCTGTATTAAAACCAAACACCCAGAAGACTTCAAAAATACATGTTAATATGACATATAACCAAGCTTTATTTTTCATACCTCTCACCTTTTATAACTGACTGACCGTCAGTCAGTTTATTTGTTTGTTTTTTTAAAATATAATCTCACACTAAATAATATATAAACCAATATCATCCTCTTTTATCATTATATTTGTTCCGTCACCAAGCTGACTAAGATTATAAAGTTCTTTCAAATTCTTACGCCCCAAAAGAGATTCAATGTAATTTTAACATCCCCCTATTAATGAGCTCTCGTGTTCCCTTATCTTCCTGTATAAATTGCTTATCTACATCCTCTCACGAAAAATGACTGAATGTCATTCATAAACATTCTACATGAACAATTTGTGAAGTGTCAACAGCGAATTTTCATGCTAAATAAGGACAAAAGAAACAAAAATCCCCTCACCATATATGTGTGAAGGGGGATTATAAAAAAAATTTCAACTCGACTGTATATTTTTCAATACTCTGTCAATAATGGTAGTAACAAAATATTTTCTCCATTCCCCCTTGGAGATCCCTTTGAATCGGGCAGTTGCTTTTAGCTAGCTGCTCTTTTTTAATTTTTCATTACATTATGATGAAATGCTCACAAATCAATTCCAAAACAAAAAAACTGAATTCCCTTTTCCACATAAAAAAGGAAACACAGTGTTTTGTACGCTATTTATTTTCCAACGAGTCTTTGTACGCAATAATTTTATTTTCAAGCATCTTCTCTGTAATTACTAAGTTTTCTCTTTGAGTTTGAATAGATTTTTTATGATCTTCTAAAAGCTGTAACCGGGCTTCGGTTGTATGCTCCCCTTCTGTATATAATCTAGCGTATTCTCTTATTTTCGCTATCGGCATTTGCGTTTGTTTTAACTTCATTACAAACTGCAACCACTTTATATGTGACTCTTCATAGAGTCGATTCCCATTGGCATCACGGTTTGCAATTAATATATTCTCCTTTTCATAATATCGTAATGTATGTGTGCTCACTCCTAATAATTTCGCTACCTCGCTAATTGTGTACATAATTATTCTCCTTCACACGATATGTATCCTCATATATTTTACTACCTTATCTAAATTTCAAAAAACATTTGACTTAGAGTGTACTCTAACTAATACAATCTAAACATAAATAAGTCAATTTGAATTCAGGGGGAGTTTATATGAAATATACTGTTATTACTGGTGCTAGTTCAGGAATCGGCTATGAATCAGCTTTAGCCTTTGCATCTCGCGGAAAAAACTTAATACTCGTAGCACGAAGACAAGCAGAATTAGAAGAATTAAAATTAAAAATTAACGAAATGAATCCGGAATTGGATGTTGTCATTCGAAGAACTGATTTATCCGTCACTGAAGAAGTTTATAAACTTTATGAAAGTCTACAAAGTTTTCAAATTGAAACGTGGATTAATAACGCAGGTTTTGGTAATTTCGCCTCAATTGCTGAACAAAATTTAAACAAAATCGAAACGATGTTGCATGTAAATATAGAAGCACTAACAATACTTTCTTCCCTTTTCGTTCGAGATTATTCAATGACCGAAGGAACACAGCTTATTAACGTTTCATCAGGCGGTGGATACACGATTGTTGCTAACGCTATTACGTACTGCGCTACGAAATTCTATGTAAGTGCATTTACAGAAGGACTATCTCACGAACTGAAAGAACAAGGTGCAAAACTACAAGCAAAAGTTTTAGCTCCTGGCGCAACTGAAACAGAATTCGCGAAACGTTCATTTAATATTGATGAGTTCCAATACGATAATGTTGTACCGAAATTTCATACTGCAAAACAAATGGCACAATTTATGCTCGACCTTTATGATAACGACAAAGTTGTAGGGCTTGTCGACGGTTCTACGTATAACTATGAACTTAGAGATCCACTTTATAATTTTGCCATGAGACAAACGAATTCAAATTCCTAATAACATCTCATTTCTTATTAAAATACAGATGCCCACTATTATCTAAATAATAGTGGGCACTTTTTTTCTCTAAAAATTTCACCCAACATACCGAATCATCGCCACCTCATCACAGCAATCAAACTTTGGACAATGTCTACAATCAACCCATACTTTCTCTGGCAATGATTCTTTATTCACAAAATCAAACCCACACTTTTGAAAAAATTCCGTTTCATATGTTAAAGAAATTACTCTATTCACTTTTATTTTTGCTGCCTCATTCATTACATGATTCACTAACATACGCCCAATCCCTTTTCCTGCATATATATGCGAAACTACTAACGATCGTACTTCTGCAAGATCCTCTCCTAATACGTGTAAACCAGCGACTCCAATAATGCTCTCTTCTTCTTTCACAACATACAAACATTGTAAATATTGATAAAGAGACAAGAGAGAACGTGGTAAAACAACTCCCTCTTTCGCATACACTTCAATTAAGTTATAAACCTCTTTCACATCACTTGTAACAGCATTACAAATTTCCATATTATATCCCCTTAACCCGCACATTAATATTTATAAAAATAAATGAATATTAATTCGTAATTTTATATAATAATACAATTCTCTTTTCGCCTCGTCAATTATTTTTCTGAATTTTACACAAATAAAAAAACCAAGCACTCTATTTCGTACTTGGTTCCTCATTCCGTATCGGCAATACTGTAGAATATTTAATTTCACGAAGTGCTAAACTCGTTTGTATACGCGTGATGCCTAATTTATTTAACTTCCTAATAAAATGCTCTAATTCTTTTCGATCACGATTTGCAACTTTTAATAAATAATCATACTCGCCTGTTAAACAGTGGCATTCTAACACTTCAGGCATAGATTCTAATTCTCGTTCTAACACTTCAAGCTTTTCATACTGATGAATATTTGTGCTCATAAAAATGAAGCATAATAAATCAAATCCAAGCTTTTCTTGATTTAAAATCGCTACTTGCTTATCAATGAAACCTTCCCCGTCTAATCTCTTTATTCTTGCATGCATAGCAGCTGGTGATAAATTAACACGGCGTGCAAGTTCCGCATTGCTTACTTGCGACTCCTTCTGTAATATATCTAAAATTTGTATATCCAAATCATCTAGCACTTTAATAACAGATGACTCCATCAAAATTCCCCCTTTTTTTCTTACCGACGATTATTCGAAGAAACATCTCATAACTTATATAAAACTGAATATTTTTCTGCGAATAAGATTTCCAACAAAACATTTTATTGAGTTTTCACCATTATACAAAAGAATATATTAGACAATAAAGAAAAATGCTAAAATTATTTACAGTTCATTCTTATTTCAACAAAGGGGTTTTTAGTATGCCTTATTTTTACATCTTTTTATTATTATTAACGAGCTTATTATGGGGAGGAAATTTCGTCGTTGGGAAATCACTCGTCGATCATGCGTCTCCGATGACACTGACAAGTTTAAGATGGATGATTGCGATTGTTTGTTTATTACCAATGGTATGGTTTAAAGAGAAGAAAATCATTCCACCACGCTCTGCAATACTTCCGCTAATACTTATGGGAATATCAGGAGTCGCTCTTTTTAACATTTTTCAATTTTTAGCATTAGAAAAAACATCCGCAACGAATGTAGGTCTTATTTCTACATTGAACGCTATTTCAATTGCACTATTTTCTGTGTTATTTCTAAAAGAAAAAGTAAATACACTTCAAATTCTTTCTATGATTCTTTCATTTTTCGGCGTCATTCTCGTTCTTTTGAAAGGAAATTTCGCTCTTTTATTTTCACTACATTTTAATAGCGGCGATTTATGGATGATTGCTGCTGTTTGTATTTGGGGCATTTATTCTGTTTGTAGTAAATGGGCGACAAAAACAACTACACCACTCATGGCAACTTTATATTCTGGTATTTTTGGCGTTATTTTATTACTCCCATTTAACATAGGCAACTTCACTGTTTCCAATATCAATTCTTCTTTCATTACATCACTTTTATATACAGGATTGATTTCAACAGTCCTTTGTATGGTGTTTTGGAACATTGGTGTACAGAAATTAGGAGCTACTACATCGGGGATTTTTCTAAATTTCAATCCAATTTTCACAGCTATTTTAGCATTTATTTTCCTCGGAGAAGAGCTAACATGGATTCAAATTTTCGGAACAATTATCGTCGTGACAGGATGTTATTTATTTTCTCATTTTAAAACTGTTTCTCCTCAAACGACTAGAACTTTAGTACGAAAACATTCTTAATGAAAAAACATCGCCACCAGAGTGGCGATGTTTTTATTTACCCTTCATTTCTTTCACATACTGTCTTTCTTCTTCTGGCGATAAACGTTCTGTTGCCTTTCCGGTATCACCACCTTGAATTTCCCACAAAAAGTTATGCTCCTCAACCGTTTGTGAAAAGTCTCCTTTCTCCCAACGCTCCAAAGTAGAAAGTAGCTTTGATTTATATTTAAAATTTGTACTGCTTTCTACTGCGTTCTTCGCACCACTAATTTCCTTATTTGTCATTTCGATAAATCCCCATTTCTCAGAGGATTTCACTTTTTGATGTACCATCCTATGCATTGTAGAAATAATTTCATCTTCACTAACTTGTGGCTTCTCTTCCTTTACTTTCTTCTCCTGTTGATCCATTACTTTTTGTACTTTAAGGCTCTTCTCCTCTTCCTCTATATAATTAAGAAATTTAGTAACACCGAATAAAGCCCCCATCACAATTACAATCATTGTAATTGTCCCTATTATCCATTTTTTCATATTATGTACTCCCCATTCCCCCTAATAATTACATAAACAAATGGAATCGCCTGCACATAGTCGATTCCATTTGTTTCCTTTTATTTCATTTTAAGCCTTCATCGCTTCTCGTACAATATAACTATCCACATACTGCTTAAACTTCACGATTTTTCCGTTCTCAAGTTTCCATACGTGAACAAAGTCTGCTTCAAAGGATTTTCCCGTCTCTTTATAAACTCCTGAGTAAACCCCTTCAGCAATAATCACATCTTTTCCGTTTACTTCATGGTACGTATTTACACTAGCCTTATAATCATTCCATTCTGATCCTAAACGACTAAATACATTTTTCATTACTGCTTCTACACCAATATACGTTCCGCCGTACGGAAAACCCGCTGCCTCTGTCCATTCTACTTTTCTAGAAAGGGCTTCCGCTAAATGTTTTGCATTTGAAGAAGCCGAACCTTCATATGTGCTTCGAATCATTTCTAAATTTGACTTAGTCATGCTATTTCCTCCACATTTTTTATTTTTCCACTTAAGTTGTAACCAATTAAGTTACATTTATAACAAAAAAATATTAGCTGTTCCGTAACTATGCGACCAAATGTAACTATTATAGTTACATTTGGTCGTCAAGTCAACACTTAAAAAATGAAAGTTACTTCGTTTTCATTACTTTCTCTTTTAAAAAACGATCTACATATCCTTCTGCTTTTACAATGAATAAATACGCACCCATTGACAATAATGCAAGATCTAATTCATATCCCGGATTCTTTCCATCTCCTAATAAACCTGCTGCTCCATTTACCTTTACGATAGCTCCAGCTAAAATAAGAGCAAATAACAATCCTACATATCTCACACCTAAACCGATAATTAATAATATACCACCAACTAATTCAACTGTTGCTACACCGTATGCAAGACCACCTGGTAAGCCGATGCTTGTAAACCATCCTGCTACGTTATCGATACCTGATTGAAACTTTGCTAAACCGTGTGCAAAAAAAGTAACTCCTAACACGATACGAATAATTAAATTACCAATATATTGATTCATTCTGAACTCTCCTTTTTGTTTTGTTATGACGAACTTTTATTCACAAGACAAAACAATACGGTATTTCCTTTCATTCGTCAAATACTTTTTAAAAGAAAACAAAAAACATTACCCCTTTTACAGATAATGTTTTTTTACAAAATAGCGCTAATTCAAGGTTTCACTCAATCACGTAAAAAAGTTGAAACTTTTTTCCAGCACCAATATAAGGCAATAAAGACACGTCCTCTTCCACAACCATTCCAACAACATTCACTTTCTTATCTGCAGGTAAATCATTTATAACAATTTGCATTTCACCCGCATATCTACCGTACAATTCATTATCAATTGTAATACTGCCTCTTTTTCTTAAAATTGTATTCACCGGTTGTAATACAACATTATTTTCTTCTCGCGATTCTACAGAGCGAATTACATCACGTGCTGGATCAAGCCGGTTCGTATGCACTCGTTCTATCAGCTGTACCGCGTCGCTATCATTCATAAATGATTGATACCGCACCGGGATAATTCCACCACTCGCACTCGCGATTTCTTGTACACTTTCTAGGCTCCCGCTTATATCTCCAATTAACACTTTATCAACATCGCACTCTTGGACAAGCTCTAAATACGCTTCAAGCGGGCGCATATATCGATGTTTTTCTAAAGTCGGTAAACCTTCATATAAAGGACCTCGTTTTTCACCATCCCCTGGAATAAATGCCATCGTTTTTATTCCGCACTCATGTAAATATTTATTTTGTTTTTGCAAAAATGATTTTGCTAGTCCTGTTTCTGGACGCGGATAAAAATTATGCCACGCTTCTACACGATCTACTCGTATATTTTCTGCCATTAACTCTTTCCAAAATGATTCCGTAATCGTACTCGCGTTTAACGCTACTTTCATCTTATGTGATACGCATGCGATTTCTTTTGGCGCAATACCGTAATCCATTCGTAATCCTGTAATGCCCCACCCCACTAACTCTTCCACATTTTCATACGTTATTCCTAAATGATGTAAAGATTTCGGAGAGACATCGACCATTAATTCCATTTCATACTTCAGCGCTTGTTTCCCAAGTATTTGTATTAATTCTTTATACGTATTTGGATCGTCTTCTGGAATGTGAAGAGATGTAAAAATAGATGAAAATCCGTTTTTCTGTGCTATTTCCAACCATTCTTCTTGTTTCTCTACTCGCTCTTTTGAAAGATAAATTGAAACTCCTATCATATGAATCTCCCTTTCTATTAATAGAAAAAGAGAAAGGGACCCCTTTCTCTATATGTTTTCTGCCATTTCTTCTTTAAATCCGAAGAAGTACGTAAAGATAAATCCGAAAGTATATGCAATTACTAACCCTAAGAAATATAATAGATATTTATTATCAGCAATTAACGGAATTAAAGATAATCCTGATACACCAATTCCGAGTGCAGCCGTTTTCATAACCGCTTGGAATGCACCACCGACAGCTGCACCTAAACAAGCAGTAAGGAACGGTTTCCCAAGTGGTAATGTAACCCCGTATAATAACGGCTCACCAATCCCTAAAAAACCGACTGGTAATGCACCTTTAATAACATTTCGAAGTCGTTTATTTTTTGTTTTCACATAAATCGCAATCGCTGCCCCTACTTGCCCAGCACCTGCCATTGCTAATACAGGTAATAGCGGCGTTACGTGCGTTTGATTAATAAATTCCATATGAATCGGTGTTAAACCGTGATGTAATCCGACCATAACGAGCGGTAAAAATGTTCCCGCAAGCACCGCTCCCGCAAATGCTCCACCAATATTTAAAATAGCATTAATTCCGTTTGTAATTCCCTCAGATAAGAATCCTGCAACTGGTTGAATCACTAACATCGTTACTATACTTACCACTAATACAGTAATAAGGGGTGTTACAATAATATCAACTGCATTTGGCACTGCTTTTCGTACTCGTCTCTCAACTACAACCATGAGCCATGCTGCAAAAATAACTGCAAATAGCCCGCCCCGTCCGGGTACTAGCGCTTCACCAAATAATTTTACATTTGCCATCGCCGGATTGAAAATTAAAATACCAGCAATTGCCCCAAGAACTGGTGTCCCTCCAAATTCTTTCGCTGTATTCCAACCGACTAAAATTCCTAAGAATGTAAAGATACCCCCGCCAATTAAAAGTAACATTTGTAGCCATGTTGCATTTGGATCAGCACCTGCATTTTTCGCAAAGTTAGCGACTCCATTTATAATTCCTGAAGCAACAAGACCAGGTATTAACGGAATGAAAATACTTCCTATTTTTCTTAAAAAGTTTTTCACTGGTGTATTGTTTTTCTTCTTAATCCCTGACTTTATCTCTTGGCCGATATCTTCAAGGTGATAATCTGCCACCTCACCAATTCGTAATCCTGTTAAAACTTCCATTTCTGCCGCTACTTTATTTACCGTTCCTGGACCAACGACAACTTGAAGTGTTTCATCTTCAATCACACCCATAACGCCTTCAACTTTTTTCAAAAGGTCCATATTCACTTTACTTTCATCATGAAGCGTTAGTCGTAACCTCGTCATACAATGAGCAATGCCACGAATATTTTTTACTCCCCCAAGTTGCTCCGTAATCTCACTTGCCATTCTCACTTCTTTCTTCATAACAGAATCCCCCTCCCCAGAGTTTAGAGTGCCTTCTTCACAAATCCTTTCGCTTCGTTTAATTTTTTTAGTGCTTCCCCATATTCACACTGTAGTAATATCATAACGATTGCAGCTTTCACATTTCGATCTGCTTTTTCGTAATACTCTGTAGCTACTTCATAACTAGCGCCTGTCGCTTCAACAATAATTCGTTTTGAGCGTTCTACTAGCTTTTCATTTGTAGATTGAACATCTACCATTAAGTTTTTATATACTTTTCCTATACCAATCATAGACGCTGTTGAAATCATATTCAGTACTAACTTTTGCGCTGTACCAGCCTTCAAACGTGTTGAGCCTGTTAATATTTCTGCTCCTGTTTCCACTTCCACATTTAGTTTTGCATATTTACTTATCACAGCATTTTTATTACAAGAAATACTCGCTGTGCTCGCTCCCACACTATTTGCGTATTTCAATCCGCCAATTACATAAGGCGTTCTACCACTTGCTGCAATTCCAATCACCGTATCTTTCTCGTTTAATCCAATACTTTTTAAATCTTCTTCTGCCAACTCTTCACGATCTTCAGCACCTTCTACCGCCTTAGTAAACGCTTTCAATCCACCCGCTATAAATCCTTGCACCATTTTGTCATCTGTTCCATATGTCGGTGGACATTCCACTGCGTCTAAAATGCCTAAACGGCCGCTCGTACCAGCCCCAATATAAATTAATCGTCCAGCTTCTTCAAAAGACTTAATAACAATCTGTACAACCTTTTCAATTTCTTCTATTTCATGTTCAACTGCTAACGCAACAGTTCGATCTTCTTGATTCATGCTTTGTAAAACTTCTTTTATACTCATCTCATCTAAATTCATCGTCTTCTCATTGCGATGTTCTGTAGATAAATTTTCTAGCATGTTGTCACCTTCTTTGAAATTTAATTTCACACTTTTATTATAACTTTAAGAAATTTAAAATCAATATTACTTTATTATTTTATGAAATTTTATTTCTTTTCATGACAAATTTATGTCCAGCCACAAAAAAAAGATGGGTTGCCCCATCTTTTCACTTTAACTTCCGTAACCTTACTGCTTCTTCTCTAGTCTCCATAAATTGATCTATCACATTATTACCAATACGATTAAAAGTAATAACGTATAAAGCATCAATCATATTGAGTTGCGTCATCCTTGAAGCAATACTCGCTATACGATGATCTTGCTCCACATCTGGCATACAAAGGCGAATGTCTGCCGTTTTATATAAAGGAGATGATTGATCTAGCTTCGTAATCGCAATAACCGTAGCTCCTCGCTTCTTCGCATATTGCGCCATTTCGAGCACATCTTTCGTCCGCCCAGAAGTAGAAATCGCCACAAATATATCTCCCTCTTTTAAATTCGTGACGAGTGGCAACATCATATGAAAATCAGATAGCATCATCGCTGTAAATCCAAGTCGAGTAAATTTATAAGCTCCGTCCATCGCCGGTGTAGCTGACCCACCTACACCGTAAAACATGACCTTATCAGCATTTACAATGCTATCTGCTGCTTTCTCGAGTTCCTTTTTATCTATCGCGGTAACACTCGCCTCAATTGCAGCTTTATTCACATATGTAACTTTATTGAACAAATCATACGGTCCATCTTCTGTATTCATCACTGAAAAATCGTTAATATTATAATCAGCAATCGTTAATTCACGAACGAGCGCTAACTTAAATGCTTTAAAGCTCCCAATACCGATTGTTTTACAAAAACGTACAACACTCGCCTCACTCGCTCCCGCATTTGTAGACACTTCTTTCGTCGTTAAATTCGGAACAATCTCTGCGTTCTCCATTATATACATGGCAACCTTCTTTTCAGCTGGTGAAAATTGATCCATATTATTTTCAATTTTAAATAGTAATGTTGAAGCTTTCACCATTTAACCTCCACTTCTTGTGGCTACTTTTTATTTCGTATATTCTCCTTCTTCATGAAGATAATAGCCATCATCACCAGGAGGATGAAACACATTTACAGTGCGATTCCCTTTTTGATAAACGGTTCTTTCCCCTTCTGTCCACTTCTTTTCCCATCCATTTAGCCAAACTGCGAAGTCTGGTAAAAATGCAGTGTATTTATATTCATGTGGATAACCGCCTTCCACATGAGAAGAAAAAATAGAAACCGGAAAATCTTTCACTTTTGATTCTTTTCCTACAATACATGGTATGCAAAGTAAAAGAAGTATAACTACGCCTATAACTTTTCCCCTCGTAATCTTCATCTATTTCTCTCCTTGCCCTAGCATATACGTAGATTTTAACATAATTACAACCTATTCATGCTACATAACCATTGCTTTTTACGATAAAAAAAGAGCTTACCTATATAAGATAAGCTCCTTCTCTCTATACAAAATATTTCTTCAAAAGCGGCGGCGTAATAATCGTCGTTAATATAACGACAATGACAATAGCTGTGAAATTTTCTTTCGCTAACAAATTCGCCGTTAATCCATTTGCTGCAATGATGAGCGCTACTTCACCGCGCGATACCATCCCTGCCCCAATACTAATAGAAGATTGTAAATTAAATCCTGTTAGTCTTGCTCCTAAACCTGATCCAATTAACTTTGTGAAAATCGCAATAAGCGTCATAATGATAATGAACCAAAGTTGGCTTCCAATACCTTGAAATGTAATTTCCATCCCGATACTTACGAAGAACACTGGTACAAATATCGCATACGCAATCGGTTCAATTTTATGTTCCACTTCATGCTTATACGCTGTTTGAGATATTGCAATTCCTGCTGCAAAAGCTCCGATGATACCTGCGATTCCCATTTGTTCACTATAATAAGCAAATGAAAAACAAATAATAAGAGCCGCGCTAATTAACGCTTCAGATACACGAAGTGGTACGAGCATTTTCATAATCCACGGAACAACTTTCCATGCGATAAAAACAATACTTACAAAGAAAATAATTTTCTTTGCAATGACAAGTGTTATATTCACATCTTGCGTTCCTAAAAAGCTCATTACAAACGCTAATAAAATAACGACTATCACATCATCAAATACAGCTGCTCCTAAAATTGTTGTACTTTCTCTCGTATTCATTTTCCCTAAATCTCGTAACGTTTGTACCGTAATACTAACCGATGTGGCGCAAAGTAATAATCCTAAAAAAATAGCATGGGATTGCATCAATCCAAAAAGCAGTCCTACTACATATCCACCGATAAAAGGAAAAATAATTCCACCAGCCGCTACTGCAAATGACGATTTTAAGTTCCGATTTAGCTCTTCTAAATCTGTTTCGAGCCCCGCCATAAACATAAGTAGCAAAACACCAATTTCGCTAAGCTCATCAATAAGTTCAGAACTATTAATAATACCTAGCACGGCTGGACCGATAATAATACCAATGATTAATTTACCGAGTACAGAAGGCTGGCCAAGTCTAACACTAATATCACCAGCTAATTTCGTACAAAGTAAAATGACGACAAGTTCGAAATAAAATAACATAGCATCTTCTCCTACTATATAAAGTAAAACTTTAATCAGTGGATTATTCTTCATCTCTACTGATTGTTAACCTGCATCTATGTCTGCACATAGTTTCTCCTTACAACCGGCATTTTATTTGTTAAAGTTTTATTTGACAAAATATTCTGAATTATATTAAAATTAATCCAGAAATTTCAAAAAACTATATACCATAACTGTACCTTCACTTACGTACTCTTTTCCAATGGGTTCACACTATTCGCAGTTATGGAGACGAAAAAATGGGGGGAGAGTCCAAAGTGAAATCATTATTACGAAAAAAAGCGCTTAGTACTGAATCACCACGGCAGCTAGATCGAACACTAACTGCATTAGATTTAACGTTTTTAGGAATCGGCGCCGTAATTGGGACAGGGATTTTTGTATTAACAGGTATTGTAGCGGCAAAACATTCTGGTCCTGGTATTATGTTATCATTCCTTATCGCTGCATTTACTTGTGCTTGTGTAGCATTTTGTTATGCAGAATTCGCTTCTTCTATACCAGTCTCAGGAAGTGTTTATACTTATGCATACATGACCGTCGGAGAAGTTGTCGCCTTCATCGTTGGTTGGTGTTTAATGCTCGAATATTTACTCGCAGTTGCAGCGGTAGCTGTTGGTTGGTCTGGATATTTACAATCATTGCTTCAAGGGTTCAATATACACCTTCCCGCCATTATTGCCTCGGCCCCCGGCATGGGAAAAGGTGGTCTCATTGATTTACCAGCTGTTTGTATTTTACTTATCATTACTGGGCTTTTAAGTTTTGGTATACGCGAAAGCGCACGCATTAATAATGTTATGGTCCTTATAAAATTAGCAGTTATTATCGCCTTTATCGTAGCAGGCGCAAAATATGTAAAGCCTGAAAATTGGACACCGTTCATTCCATTCGGATACGACGGCATTATTACTGGAGCTGCCACTGTCTTCTTCGCATTCTTAGGTTTTGATGCGATCGCAACTGCTGCGGAAGAAACGAAAAAACCACAGCGTGATTTACCAATCGGTATTATCGGTTCCCTTCTTATTTGTACCGTTTTATACATGATCGTATCTTTCGTTTTAACAGGTATGGTTCCCTATACTCAATTAGATGTTTCTGATCCCGTTGCATTTGCACTACATTTCGTTGGAGAAGATACTATCGCTGGGCTACTTGCAGTTGGTGCAATGACAGGAATGACAACCGTTCTTTTAGTCGTTATGTATGGACAAGTTCGCGTTTCGTATGCAATGAGCCGAGACGGTTTACTTCCAAAAGCGTTAGCACGCATAAATAAAAAAGTGAAAATCCCTTTACTAAACACATGGATTACTGGGGTATTTGCAGCTTTATTAGCAGGACTTTTAGACTTACATTTACTAGCGAATTTAGTAAACATCGGTACGTTAACAGCCTTCACATTCGTTTGCTGTGCTGTACTTATTTTACGAAAAACTCATCCTGATTTAAAACGTGGATTCCGTGCACCTCTCGTACCTGTATTACCAGTTGTCGCTATTCTTTGTTGTTTATATTTAATGATTAATTTGTCTAAAACAACATGGATCAGCTTTGCAGTTTGGCTTATTATCGGTTTATGCGTCTATTTCTTCTACTCTAGAAAGCATAGTCATTTAGCTACTGAAAAAACAAACGATGAGAAAAAAGAAGCATAAAAAATAGCTCGCCTATAAAAAGGCGAGCTATTTTCATGTTCTATTCTGTTGTTTAGTTAACGATTGTAAAATGACAAATATGCCGATGCAAGTTAATTCATAAACTTCAACTTTTGCATGCTTATTTTCCCTTACTTCGTCTCCTTCTTTTTCTTTCTCCACGCGTTTACACTATCAAAGAAAAAGTTAATAAATAGCGTTCCTAATCCCGCTAATAAAAATGTCATTAAAAATAGAACCCATATACTTTTATCTTTTAATAAATAATATCCTACAAGGAGCACAACAGCGATCCATACATATTCAAGAATTCTTTTTATCTTTTTCTCTTCCAAATTATTCGCTCCCTTTTTCTATTCTACTTTTAGTATAACAAAAAAGAAGCCTATCATGATAAGCTTCTTTTTCTTCTTCCTTATTTGTTAATGCTTTTTTCAACCAATGAAATAGCATGCTCTAACGTACGATTCATTGATTCTACATACTCATCTTTTACATTTTTATCTTTTAACACCGCTTCTGCAACTGTGATTTTTTGACTTAATGATTTAACTGATCCATCTGTTATTTCTCCAGCTTGCGCTTTTTTTACTAAAGCTTTTGCAGATTCAATATTCACTTGTAATTTTTCTTTCGGTGTTTTTGGCTGTTCTTCTACCACTTTTGATTGTACAAATGTTTGGTTTGCTGTTTTTAATTCATTATACGTTTGAACAATTTCTTCTCCTGTGCTTGCTGCGTTTTCGAATACTTTTTTTGCATTACTATAACTTTTTTGTAATTCGTTAAACGCTTCTTGTGAATATTGACCTGGCTTCTCACCAAATTCATAAGTACCTGCCAATACTTCTTTCACTTTTCCAATCTCTTCATATAACGCATTTACTTGCTCTAATTTTGTACGACTAGAAAACTCATTGTACGCTGCTAATACTTCTGAAGAGCTTAACGCTTTACTATATAATTTTGCGAGCGCAATTTGTCCATTTAACGGAATACCGCCATTTCCATTACTATCTGGGTCAGCACCAAATGCAAATGGTACGTTCGGGTGATATACTTTCCCTTGAGCTGGCTGACTATTTACTTTTTTACCATCTACATAAATTGCTACTTCACTTCCATTATACGTTCCGGTTAAATGGTACGTTTTGTTTGCTTCTAATTGAACGCCAACACGCTTATAGCTTCCGCCAATATGAGCCCACAATTCTACATATCCACTTCCTGTAGATTCAAAACCAATTCCACCGCTCTCCGTATTTTGTAAAATCCCTTGTCCACGAATTTCATTCATCGAAAATACAGTTTCTAACGTAAACGTATTCGCTACTTTTTCTTTTTGTGCCGCTGAAAACGGAATGTAACCAAACGTATTTGCTTTTCCATTTAACTTCATTACATGTTTTTTCAAGGCTTTATCGTATTCAATTGATACGTTTCCTTTCACATCACCTTTTGTCCCAAATGGTGAATTATCTGTAAATGTACCATCTAAAAAATTCACATCAAAAACGTCTGCCTTTGGCACTTTCACATTCGGATCAATATTATCTTTTTTCGTTGTAATTTCCGCTGTTAACGGTTGTTCACTTTCATTGCCAAACGAATCAATTGCAACCACTTCAAGCTTATATGTTTTCCCGCCATCTAATCCTGCAAGTGTAAATGTAAGTTCTTTCGGTACTGGATCACGATAAAACTCAGAGAACGCTAATAGCTTATTTTTAACCTCACCTGTTTGTTTATCCTTTGCTTGCAAGCGATAAGAATGAACAAGAAGGTTGTCCAACGCTTGCGGGAATGTTACTGTTGCCGCATTTCCCGTTACATTTGATATAGCAAGCTTTGCATCCTTCGCAAAGTATGGCTTTTCTTTATCACGATCTTCTACATAGTTGAATCCTTCTTTTTTCGTTGGTAACTTAATTTTCCAAGGTTCGCCTGTCCAAGAATTTGTATGGAAATCACGGCGATTAATTGTTACCTCTTTGTCATCTACCTCCACTAATAAACCTTGGCTTAATGTACTAGCTCCTGGCGGGATATTTCCTTGTACTTTACCGCCTTCAACTTCCATATAGCTTACAGAAGATGTTCCAACGGACGTAAAGTCTTTTTGATGAATCGATCTTGGATCATCTAACGGATAATGCGAATGACCTGAAAACGTAATGACTTGTGGATATTCTTTTAATACCGCATTAATTTTTGCACTATCCTGTGTTCCCCATTCTTGGCTACCGTACACTGTATCTTTAATATGTTGATGTAAAAACACAAAAATCGGTTTTTCTGGATCCTCTTTTTGTGCCTTTGCCATTTCTTCTTTTAACCAATTAATTTGCTTGTCCGAATAATATCCATGTGTTGTCCCATCCTCTGGAGACATAACAAGGAAATGATACCCTTTTACCACCTTATGATAATAAATCGATTCCATTCCTGTTTTTTCTAAGAAACGCTTCTGCGCTCCCTCTACAGATAAGCCATTCCAATAATCATGATTACCTAGAGAATTCATTCGTACCGCATCTTTATTTGCATTTTCGTTATACACTTGCATGAAACGATCATATTGCTGCAGCGATCCTGTATCCGTGAAATCACCTACAATAACAAAAGCATCTTGCTTTGGTGCAAGCGTATTAAATTGCTCAATCGCTCGTTTCCAGCGAAACGTATCATCTGTTCCACTATTTTTAATATGCACATCACTTACAACTGGAAAAATAAGCTTCTTCTCACTTGGCGCCTTTTCTTGTTTTTTCTCTTCCGCTTTGACCGATGTACTCCACGGAAATGATACAAATGCTAATACAAAAACCATCAATAATCCAATAAGGCCTTTTACTTTTCGTAAAGCAGTTCTTTCCACGTGAATCCTCCTCATATAATGAATTAATTACAATGGTTATTGTACCGAACACATATTAACTTCATTTAAATTAAAGTTAAAAGTTATTTTACTTTTGTAAATATACAGTCAATTTTACGTAACATCCAACATTACTTGTACTATCTTATACAACCACCTTTACTGTTTTTCCTAGCGACACGATGTCGTACACAGGGAAATCATTACAATCCATTACAATTATTAATATTCCAAATAATCCACTCCCCTATATAGAGGGGAAATATTGTTGTCAGTTTTCATTTTGTTTATAAGATAAGTTTCCTCTTCTTTACTTATGAACCTACAAACCATAGAGAAAAGGCATACCATTTTGGTATGCCTTTTCTTATGAAATCGGATAACGCACTGTAAGGCATAATTGCCCTTGGCTCGTTGCCGTCCCTGTTGTTACAATTTGAATTGTAGTAAAATACCTTACTGTAAACGAGCCGCTACTTTGTGGTTGTACAGCACATTTGTAATTGCAGTAGCAACTACAGTTCCTGACCATGGACTACACACTTTATCTTGTACAAAATTTTTATCTGGACAACAAGTTAACGCTGCTCCTGAGCATTCACAAGAAATTATGCACCTTTATCCCGCATTAACGGGCAGTAAGACTCCCACCTCAAAATTCGGAGAATGCGAGGAAGTTAGGTGGGAGATCAACTGCCCGTAAACGCCCGATTGGTTCAACTAATAATCAGTGGGGGATGAACAAAACCCCCACTGATTAAAGTTTCACTTTATCTTTAAATAGATTCCGTTTTGTCCCTCTTTTTCATATATTTATAGATTAAGATACTACCCACAATCACAAGAACAACTACTAGTATAGGTAACATGTACTCCCCTACAATAGCCCCTGCTTTTTCCCAATGCGGTCCTAATTTCATCCCTACATAAATATACAAGGCCGTTAACGGGAACATTGCTATAAATGTATATATGATAAATTGCCATATGTTCATTTTCGCCATACCACATGGAACAGAAATAAGTGTTCTGACCCCTGGAACGAAGCGTCCAACAAATGCTACAACCGGGCCATACTTCGCAAAGAAATCATCTGCTTTTTGAATTTGTTCTTCTTTAACAAAGAAGTATTTCCCATATTTCAGCAACAGAGGACGACCACCGTAATAACCGAGCGCGTATAAAGTTAATGGCCCTGTCGTTCCACCAAGTGTTCCGGCTAACACAGCTAGCCAAAAATTCATATCACCCTCGTACACCCAATACCCGACAAGCGGCAAAACAACCTCTGCTGGAATAAATTCAAAAGTTAAAGCTAACACAACTCCAAAATAAGAAAACTGCTTTAAATACTCAATTATATCTAAAATAATTTGCTCCACACGTTTAACTCCTATCCTATATTCACATTATGCTTTTCTTGCAAATGTACTGGTGCCATCTTTACGATTCGGTTCAAAATGAATAAAACAATTCCAATATCATCTAAAATACCAATAAACGGTAAGAAGTCTGGAATTAAATCGAGTGGCATAGCAACATACCCTACTAAAAAAACAATAGATAAGATTTTCTTCTTTATTGAAACCTCTTTTGAAGTGAAAAAGTCAAATAAAAATGGAACAAATCGGCGAACATGAAATACAACTCTTAATCTACTTATAAGTTTTTTCATTTTATTTCTCCTCTCTTTGTATACAAAAAGGACCCTACCAAATATGGTAAGGGTCCTAAAAAAGACAATAAGGGGCCTTTACCATTGCTGGTAAAGGTCTCACTAACAACGAAACGTTGCCAATAAAGCCGAGGGTTTCTCCCTGTAATGACGACTCTATTGTAATAAGTTACTCCCCTTTATATACACAATTTTATACAATCACATTAAAATATTTGGAGAGGCTTGTCAATATTTTTTTCATTTGCCATTAAGATTATTACATTATAAAAGACGCTATTCTATATTCTCTGTTGAAACAATTTGGAGCTTAAAACGGTCTGGATCATAGCAAGTTATTCTTACTTCTTCACCACAGCATTCTTCTGTAAATGATATATGATAAAATTCTAACTTTTTCTTTATTCGCTCGATATTTGTAGTTTTTAAAAATATTTCCTTAACTGATGATGTGACAGTCTCTCTATTCTCCCCAAAATTCCGATTTACAACAAAACAAATTCTCGTTGAATCAATATCATACCAAACACCTGTTACACGTAATTGTGGCCTCTCCTCGCTTGGTTTAAAACCTAGAATCCCTTCATAAAAATATAATGTTTCCTTTAAGTTTTTGGATTCTAATACAATACATGTTGTAATACTTTCCATCCGCACTCCCCCTGTCTCTATTAGTTTTCTATATGAGTCATAATTTACAATTATGTACGAATACAATACATAGTGATGAATATTTCATTTATAAAGGAGGAGTGTAACATGGATGAATTCATGAAATCCTACATACCTTTTCACAGCCCAAACGATCCTTGCCCTCCAATCGGAAAAAAATATTACTCAACTCCCCCCCACTTATACATGGGCTTTCAACCAACTAATTTACCCCAATTCCCACCAAAAGAGGCTTTAAGAAAAGGGACTCTATGGCCTGCATTTTATGATTTTTATGAAAACCCTCACAAAAAAGGACGGTGAGCAAAAACGTGACACAAACATTGCCTGATGAATATTACAAATGGATTGAAGAACTACAAGAACTTGATTTTGTATTAGTTGAACTTACCCTCTATTTAGATACGCATCCCGACGATACTACAGCTATAAATCAATTCAACGATTTCTCCTATAAACGAAGAGTATTAAAACAAAAAATTGAAGAGAAATTTGGTCCACTTCAGCAATTTGGAAATAGTTATTCTAACGCTCCATGGGAATGGAGCAAAGGACCTTGGCCATGGCAAATATAACGTAAAACTTTCATTAGTTTTGAATTCTTTAATCCAAATCATTATGAAGCCTACTATGCATTCCCAGCTATTTCTTCGCCTAGAAGAATGCTTATTACTGTCCATTAACACAAGATGAAGGAGAGAAAATATGTGGATTTATGAAAAGAAATTACAATATCCTGTTAAAGTGAGTACTTGTAATCCAGCTCTTGCAAAATTATTAGTTGAACAGTATGGTGGTGCGGACGGTGAACTAGCCGCTGCCCTTCGTTACTTAAATCAACGTTATACAATTCCCGACAAAGTCGTTGGCTTACTAACCGATATTGGTACAGAAGAGTTCGCACATCTAGAAATGATTGCTACAATGATTTATAAATTAACAAAAGATGCAACACCTGAACAAATGAAAGCTGCTGGATTAGACGCGCAATACGCTAATCACGATAGCGCTTTGTTTTATCATAATGCAGGTGGCGTTCCCTTTACCGCTACTTATATTCAAGCAAAAGGAGATCCTATTGCAGATTTATATGAGGATATTGCAGCTGAAGAAAAAGCACGAGCAACCTATCAATGGCTTATTGATTTATCCGACGATCCAGACATAAATGACAGCTTACGCTTTTTACGCGAACGAGAAATTGTTCATTCACAACGATTCCGAGAAGCAGTAGAAATTTTAAAAGAAGAGCGTGATCGAAAAATTTATTTTTAAAACACATATCCTAACGATATGTGTTTTTTTACGTTAAAAGTTAAATCCTTCCTAATTAACATATAAATAGTATATTTATTCAATTTAATGCATCATTTTTTAATATTTATAAAATTCCCTCTTGCTTTCTAGTCATCAGACCTTTAAAATAATAACAGTTACTCGACAAATTGTTTGAATTTTCGACAAAAGCACTCATTAGGAGGATTTTCTTTATATGCGTACAACTTTAAAACCAGCGCAAATACTTTCGATTAGTTTACTACTATTCGCAGTTTTCTTCGGTGCTGGTAATATGATTTTCCCGCCCCTTCTCGGCCTCTCTTCTGGAGAAAATATGTGGGTTTCCATTACAGGATTTATTATTACAGACGTCGGCTTATCTTTACTTGCTATCGTCGCAGTTGCCCTTGCCGGTGGTAGTTTTAACACTTTAGCAAGCCGTGTTCATCCAAAATTCGCAGCAGTATTCGCTATCATTATTTATCTTTCAATCGGCCCACTATTTGTTATTCCACGAACTGGATCTGTATCTTACGAAATTGGGATTGCACCACTTTTCCCTGATCAATGGTATTCTATGTTAGTCTTTAGTGCGATTTTCTTTACAGTCGTCTACTTCTTATCATTAAACCCATCCAAATTAGTAGATCATATCGGTAAAATATTAACGCCAATTTTACTTGGAATTATTGCAATTATGGCAACAAAAGCAATTCTTTCACCAGGATCATTCGCTGAGCCTATCGGTGACTATAAAGACATCCCATTTTTCAAAGGGTTTCTTGAAGGATTTTTAACTTTAGATGCAATCGGAGCTCTCGTATTATCAACAATTGTTGTAAATGCAATTCGTCAAAACGGTATACAAGAGAAAAAATCCATTGCGAAATATACAATTATTTGCGGAAGCATTGCTGCCCTTTTCTTAACAATTGTTTATTTCTTACTCGGTTATATCGGGGCTTCAAATGGAAACTTAGGACAATTCGAAAATGGCGGTCAGCTACTAGCAACAATTATGTATCAATTCTTTGGGACAAGCGGTAATGTTTTATTAAGTATCGCGATTATAGCTGCTTGTTTAACGACTGCAATCGGTGTTGTAAGTGCATTCGCCAACTATTTCACAACAGTACTAACAAATGTTTCATATAAGAAGCTTGTACTATACGTTTGTATCTTTAGCTTCGTTATTTCAAACTTAGGATTAAGTTTATTGATTAAAATTACATTACCTGTATTAATTATTTTATATCCAATTACAATCATTTTAATTTTCGTATCATTTATTGATAAATATACGAAACGTAAACCTTCTGTCTACATCGGGGCAATGATCGCAGCATTCATGATTAGCTGTATTCATGCACTTGATAATGTGGGAATGATACCAAGTTTTATCGCGAATATCGTACACACAATTCCTTTTTATAACTTAGGAATCGGCTGGATCGTTCCAGCAATAATCGGTGGTATAATCGGATACTTTATTCCGCAAACAGAAGCTGAAGGTGAAGTTTCTACAAAATAAAAAAAGAAGCAAGCATGAAATCCATGCTTGCTTCTTTTTTTATTTTCACATCGTATGTTTAAATGTAAATAACTCTTCTTTTGACTGCAAATTCGGTTGTTCCTCTTCTGCTACTTCCTTCTTTACCTCTCCACCTAATCGAACTTTCATCATTGCTTCTTCTATACTTTTTGCAATCATATTTCCTGAAAAGATGGTAAGCCCGAAAAATGTAATTGGAACGAGAGGAATCCACGGATGCACTGTTAAAGAGCGAAAATATACGCCGATTAATCCTGACCATTCATGTGTGTAGGAATCTAACTCTTTCTCCATCATTCCTCCAAATTCAACTGTTCCTCCAAAAAAGACTTCAAGTAACCCTAAGTGCAGTAAAACTGTAAGAGTCTGAGTAAACTGCTGAAGAAATACGAGTATAAACGTCATATAAAGATGCGGAAAAAGATGCTTTATAACAATATGCCTTCTCGATCCACCTAATATGCGCGCGGCATCAATAAATTCTTCCGTTTGTAATTTACGAACTTCCTTCGCAACATAAAGTGCAATAACTGGCAAAGCAAGCGCTACAAGTAATACAACTTGAAATGAAGCTCGCTCAAAAAAAGTTGATGTCTCCTCTCCACTTCCAAATTTATTAACAGATTGAAGGAAGAAATAAGCGATCATGACTATCGGAATAACTGTAAAACTGTCAAAAAAAGCTTCAATCTTCGAAAAACCCCTTTTTATGTATGTTCCGAGGAAAACACCGATAAATACACCTATTACCATTCTAAGCGCTGCAATTAAAACAGATATACCAATCGTCCACTTCGCTCCCTCAATTACTAAATTTAAAAGGTCATATCCTTTCCGATCTGTTCCGAGTAAAAATTGTGATGAAGGTGAAAATGGTGGTACTTCTGGATTGTCAGCCGCATCATATTGCAATGTTACTTGCCTAATATGTCCATCATTCCATATCGTATTTCCGATGCTCAAAAGAACTAATATGAGAAGAAATCCAATGCTTATCCAAAACCTTTTATCACGTTTTATATACGTCCACATATTATAATCTCTCCTTCATCGCAGCTGGAACGAGATAATGAAACAGTTTAAATAAAATAAAAATCGGAATATAAATAAGCAGCACACTAACAATGAACAACTCAATCTTCATATCCGGATATGATTTCACAAATATAAAAATACCTCTCGTATTAAAAATCCATTCTATAATATATAAATTTGATAACATAAACCAAATATTCGTTTTTGCAAAGAAAAGCGTACTAAGTAGCACATTTCGTAAAATATGACGATTTAAAATATGAAAGCGATCCAAACCCTTCGCCTGAGCAAAGAGTACGTAATCTTTTTCTAGCTCATTTTCAAAACGTAACACTAATAACTTTACGAACATAATCGTAGTCGGGATACTCAAACAAAATATCGGCAATCCTCTAATGGACTCGCCTCCAATTGCCGCAATTTGAAAAGGTAAAAAACCTGTCTGTTTAAAAAACCATATAACTAAAATTTGTGATCCTAAAATAAGAAGAATGTCTGGAATGGATTCTAGAAAGGTGAGAAACGATTTAATTCGATGTTGTATACGCGGTGAACTACTCATAATCATATAAACGATACAAAATGCTACCAATAATGAAATGCAAAATGCGGCCAAAAAAATAACCATTGTTTCTTTATAATGGACAAACAACTGAGGAAATAAAAATTTATCTCTTGCATATTGCATATTGGAAATATCCATTAATTTCGCAAATACTTCTTTTAGACTCTTTATGTACTCTGATACATTCAACTCAAATCCATAAAATAATTTTGGTAGCGCCCCCAAACAAATAATACCCAAAATTGAAATGATAAATTGAATCGTCATTTCCATCCCATTCAAAAAAACTTTTCTGACCATTTTCTCCCTTCTCTCTATATAATTTATCCTTTAATTTTATTCTTAATTTTCTGAATTGTAAATATTCACAATAAAAAATCGCTAGGTTATGATCCTAGCGATTCTTTATGCACATGTTTTTCTCTTTTTACAAACGGCATATACACAATAAAACATCCAATAAGCGCTGCAAGTTCTAATGAAATAATATAGTAAGGATGCGGCCCTAACATATCGAGTAATGAAGCAGTTTCTGGCTTATGAGCTAAAAACATATAATTACCACCCGTTTTGTAATTCACAAACGAAACGATAGGAATTAATACGTTTAAAAATATCATCGTCCGTTTAATAGACTGCAAAGTAGGACGATATCCTTCCACCCAAGTCATAAAGAGCGGTGCCCAAATGAGCAATATATGTGCGATAAAAAATTCAATGAAACGAAAATGTGGAAAAGCATATTGCAGGTTTGGCGTTAAGATGGCTTGTGATGCACCAATAATCCCTATAAAAAACACAATCTCATATATTCGATAACTTTTCGTTACAATCATAATCGATGCTAACAACAAACTAATCGTACATAACTCAAATGGTAATGAAGTGCCCAGCTCAAAAACACCTGCTTTCCATTCCCACATATGAAGTCCAATTTCACTTCCTATAAATAGAAATGCAATCGCATATCGAACCGTTATATTCCACTCATTTTGACGTAATAAATCTTGGTATTGATATAGAAAAAATATCCCCACCAACATAATACATAATATAATGGCATGTTGCCTTGAGTATGGAATAAATGGTTTTAATGGCTGCGCACTAAAATAAGCTTCCATCTTCCTTCCTCCTCTCCTTCATACAATATTATTGTAAGAAAGAAACAAAGAGTCAATTCATCTACTTAAAATAGTACAACCTCTACCTTACATCTACATATTCATACCTTACAAAACTGTAAGGTTATTGTAAGCTAAAACGATTTGTCAGATTCTCTACCTCTTCTATACTTAATGTAGATACTAAAACGAACGAAAAGGTGATAAATAGATGAAGAAGAAAAATAAAGTGTTAATTACTAGTGTAGTAGCAATCGGAATTGCAGCTGGATCATATTTCGCATTTGCTGGCGGTGGATCTGAAGTAGCAATGGCATATGGCGGTTATAAAGTTACGGAAAAACAAATTGAAAACGCACAAAAATTTGGCGGCGAAGTTATCCCTAATGGTATTGAAACAATCTCATTCGATCCAACAAAAGGTACGTATGAATTAGCTGTTAAAAAAGGTGATGAAGTAAAAAAAGGACAGCTTCTTTTTAAATATAATGATCCAGTTTCCAAACAAGGCGTAACGGAAGCAGAAATGCAAAAGAAAATTGCACAAAAAGAAGTAACATTACATCAAAAACAAATTGATTTAGCAAAACAAAAATTACAAAAAGATAAAAATGCCGGTCTTCCTCAGGAAGCATTAAAAGCATCGGAAATCGAAGTTCAACAATTAGAATCACAACTTGAAATGAAAAAGTTTGAAGTAGAAAAAGCTGATGAAATGATTAAAGCAGCAAAAGAGAAATTAAGCACTCTTTCTGTAACGAGCCCTGCTGATGGCGTAATTGATGATATCGTTAAAACTGCTGATGAAAAAACAGGCATGAGTGGAATTACACTTCGTCACGATGGTCCATTTAAAGTAAAAGGTCAACTTTCTGAATATGAGCTTGCTAGTGTAAAAGTTGGGCAGGAAGTAACTGTTTCTTCAAAAACTGTTGCTGGTAAGACTTGGACAGGAAAAGTAACAGAAATCAGCTCTACGCCATTAAAGAGCATGGATGACAATAAAACAGTTTCTAATTATCAATTCACTGTCACATTAGATAATAGTGAAGGATTACAAAACGGATTCCACGTATACGTAACGAGTAAATCAGGCGAAGCAACTGGTACGATTGTTCCGAAAAGCAGTATTGTGAAAAAAGGCGACAAAAATGTTGTCTTCGTTGTAAAAGATGGAAAAGCGAAAGAACAAGCTGTTACGGTTGAATTCGAAACGGATAGCGAAGCAAAGGTTGCTGGAGTGAAAAAAGGAGAACAAATTATCTCTAAACCTGAAAAAGACTTAAAAGATGGTATGGAGGTTGTCGTTGAATGATTAACTTAAAAGGCATCACGAAGTCCTTCCAAAATGGTGCAGAGTCAGTTCAAATATTACACGGAATTGACGTAACACTGAACCAAGGAGAATTCACTTCTATAATGGGACCATCTGGTTCTGGTAAATCAACGTTAATGAATATTATCGGTTGCTTAGATAAACCAACGACCGGTACATATGAATTAGCTGGGCAAAATATTTCAAACATGTCTGAAACAGAACTTGCACGCGTTCGTAATAAAGAGATCGGTTTCGTATTCCAAAACTTCATGTTACTACCGAGACTTACAGCACTTCAAAATGTTGAATTACCTCTTATTTACGCTGGAGTTGATAAAAAAGAAAGACGCGAGCGCTCATTAGCTGCTTTAACAAAAGTAGGTTTAGCTGATCGCGCTACCCACTTGCCGAACGAATTATCAGGTGGTCAAAAGCAGCGTGTCGCTGTTGCACGCGCAATCGTAAATAACCCGAAATTTATCTTAGCCGATGAACCGACGGGAGCACTTGATACGAAAACAAGTACACAAATTATGGACCTCTTTTACGAATTAAACAAACAAGGCTCAACAATCATTATGATTACCCATGACCGTGAAATCGGGGAAGCTGCAGCCCGCCAAATTGTAATTCGTGACGGAAATATCGTCCAAGATTGGAGAGGTTAATTTTGAACACGAGTGAAAATATACGCATGGCCCTTTCCTCTATCTTTGCTCATAAAATGCGTTCTATATTAACGATGTTAGGTATTATTATCGGTATTAGCGCCATTATTACTATCATTTCAATGGGTGATGGTACAAACGCAAAGTTTAAAAAAGAGTTAGGCCAAGGAAAAGATAATGAAGTAACGATTTACTACAACAACCCTGATTACGGAACAGATAGTGCCAAAATCACAGCTGATATGTTAAAGCGTCTTCAAACTGTGCCAGGCGTTAAAGATGTTTATCCAGATGTGAGTATGAAAGTAAAAGCATCTTCTGGTTCAAAGGATGTCTCTCTTGATTTAAAAGGTGGCACAGGCGCCTTTATGACAGATTCAAAGATAAAATTAATTCACGGCCGTGAATTAAACGACAGCGAATTAAACCAAGCAATTCCCGCTGTTATATTAAATGAAGAAGCTTTCAACAAATTATTTAACGGTTGGGAATCAAATTTATACACTGATATAAAAGGAAAGCCGTATAAAATAGTCGGTATATACGAAACGAAAAACGAATTCGGAATGGCTATGCCTGAAGGTTATACATCACTTGAAAACGCTCCTGTCATTTCAGGAGTAAATGAGTATGACTCTGTAAAATTAACAATGACCTCTCCAACAGAACGTAAAAGTGTAGAAAAACAAGCCGTTTCTGTTTTAAACGAAATGAAAGCTCCTAAATTTGAGCATAAATTCGAAGCACAGGACTTAGGTGAATTTACGAAGCAATTAGATGAATCAATCGGTATGATGAAAATGGTATTCGGTGGTATTGCTGCTATCTCCTTACTTGTTGGTGGTATCGGTGTAATGAACATCATGCTTGTATCCGTAACAGAACGTACACGTGAGATTGGTATTCGTAAAGCACTTGGTGCAACACGTGGTAAAGTATTAACACAATTCCTAATCGAATCTTGTATTTTAACGGGACTCGGTGGATTCATCGGATTCATGCTCGGTATTTTCTTCGCTTGGATCGTCTCAATCTTTGCCGGATGGCCACTCGTTGTCTCAAAAGAACTTGGACTTCTTGCAGTAGGAATCTCAATGCTAATCGGTATTGCATTCGGTTTACTACCAGCTAACAAAGCTGCAAAACTTGATCCAATTGAATGTTTACGATACGAGTAAATAAAAAACGTAGGAGTTTACACTCCTACGTTTTTTATTTTGTTGAAGACAAATACAATTTTATCCGCATTTACGGGCAGTAAGAACCTCTAACTTCTATTATATAAATCTACAGCGATTCACGAGCCAATTAATAACGATATCGTCCCTTCAAATCATGTTTCTTCTATTATATATGTTTTATGTTACGAATATCTTTTTATCATTTAAACTTTCACTTCTTACTAAAGCCATCATGCAATCATCTTATTGCAAAAATAATATGTAACAGAACAAATTCAAGGCGTAATTTTTTCCATACCACAATTTATTTTGTAACAATTATATCTCTATTTCATTAAAATTTACCCTATATATATGACTTTACACACAAAAAGATTATACTTTCATAACTACATTACGATTCAAACAGTTAAACGCCTCTCTTTTGTAATGTCACAGAAACTACTATGTAACATTATTGACACATTGTTAATCCATTGGTAATTAAAAAAGTATTGATTTTATGAATCATATGTTCTAATCCCCCGAAAAACGCAAAGAAAACGCTATCAGGATATTCCTGGAATTATTACAGAATATTAACGCCTCGTTACGAATGCTTTGTAGTTTTGTGTTTTCCGCAAATAAGAAAATAATGGTTGCTATAATGAGGTCAACGAAAACAAATGCAATGGAGGCTATTATGAAAAAATTTATGGGTATAGCAACAGCAGCGGTTTTTGGTCTTGGGATTTTCACAACATCTGCTAAAGCAGAAACTATCGTAACAACTGATGTATTGAATGTACGAGAAAACCCAACTACTGAATCAAAAGTTGTCGGAAAATTATTAGATGGATATAAAGTAAATGTTCTACATACAGAAAATGGATGGTCAAAAGTTAAATTAAATAACGGTAAAGAAGCTTTCGTAAGCGCTGACTATACGAAAGACACTTACTACGTAACAGCAAACGTATTAAACGTACGTGCTGGAGCAAATACAGATTCAGAGATTCTTGGTAAGTTGAAAAAAGATGATGTAATCGAAACAACACACCAAGTACAAGATGATTGGATCCAATTTGAATATAACGGCAAAACAGCTTATGTACATGTTCCTTACTTAACTGGTACAGCGCCAGTTAAAGTTCAGCCAGCAGTTAAGGCTGAAAAAGTAACTAAAGTTCAAGATACAGCTAAAGTTCGTGAAGCAGTTAAAGCTCAAGAGGCAGCTGAGGCTCAAGCAACAGCTAAAGCTCAAGAAGCGGCTAAAGCTCGTGAAGCAGTTAAAGCTCAAGAGGCAGCTGAGGCTCAAGCAACAGCTAAAGCTCAAGAAGCGGCTAAAGCTCGTGAAGCAACTAAAGCTCAAGAGGCAGCTGAAGCTCAAGCAGCAGCTAAAGCTCAAGAAGCGGCTAAAGCTCGTGAAGCAGCTAAAGCTCAAGAAGAAGCTGAAGCTCAAGCAGCAGCTAAAGCTAAAGAGGCAGCTAAAGCTCGTGAAGCAGCTGAAGCTCAGGCAGCAGCTAAAGCTCGTGAAGCGGCTAAGGCTCGTGAAGAAGCTGAAGCTCAAGAGGCAACTAAAGCTAAAGCTCAAAAACCAGCTACACAACAACCTGTTGCAAAAGAAACTGAAACAAGTGCACCATCTTCTTCTCGTGAGTTCACAGTCGTAGCAACAGCTTATACAGCAGATCCACTTGAAAATGGTTACAAAGCAGGCGACCAAGTAAAATCATCTATGGGTCATAATTTAACAGCAAACCCAAATATGAAACTAATTGCGGTTGATCCAAGCGTGATTCCATTAGGTTCAAAAGTATGGGTTGAAGGTTACGGAGTAGCAATCGCTGGTGATACTGGTGGAGCTATTAAAGGAAATAAAATTGACGTTTTAATGCCAGATAAAGGTTCATCAAGTAACTGGGGACGCCAAACAGTTAAAGTGAAAATTTTAAACTAATTACTATATAAAAGAGTCAGTCTCAACGTTGAGGCTGACTCTTTTTTTATGATTCTTATATTCTTTCCTTCTACTTCTCTCCCGTCCAAGTTAAAATCTATCCCTTTGAATTCTATATACGATAGACTACTATTTCAACAGAAAAAAGAGGATGCCATAGCATCCCCTCCTACCTTCTTTATTCCACATTAATTTATTTCTTTAGTGTAAATCCAAACTTATCCCAAGCTTGTAAATAATCTAATAAGAAAATTTCTTCCTCTACAACTCGGCCAACTACATTTGTTTTCCCCGTATTCACCATATCTTTTAAGGCAAGTTGTAATTCACCTTTATATTGACCGTATTGTTCATTATCAATTAAAAGATCCCCCCGCTTAATCTCGCGCGTATTATGCGGTTTGAATTCCTCTTTTTTATATTTCACACGACTTTGAGTAGAACGAATCATATATTCAGATACATCCCCGCGATAAAAATGAGGTTCGTCTAGCACGATAATTCTTTCTAACTCTGTTGTCGTTTCATAAATTTCTATATCAAAAGTTTGCTTATCTTTATTTAATTCACCAAGTGCCTCTAGTTCTTTTTCTGATGCATAAGCATTCGCAATAATAACATCATCAATTAATTCTGTCGCAAACAAATGCTTCGCCTGTGTTGTCATCGGCAATTCACGATGCTGCTCTAACGTACATAACCCTTCTGTTACTGGCCAAGGCCCATATGTTGCATCAAATGATGAAATAAATGCAGCCGTTCTCATGCCGTAATCTTTAAATTGCTTCGAGCATTTAATGAAATGATCGTATGATAACCCTGAATAACGGTGTGGATAAAAGTTATGACAGCCAATTAAATTTTCACGATTTGGTCTATAACTCATAATGTTATCTACATACTTTGTGCCATTGCTCATATTAATCTCAATTTTTAAGCCGTACGGATTGTACGTCATAATCGATTCTTCTAAACCAGAGAAACCAACATCTAAACGAATACCGTAAGCACCTAGTTCATGGAAAAACGATAAATCATTATAAGAAATATCTAGTTGCTCAAAAACAGACGGACTGATATCAACCAATACTTGGAACCCTAATGCATTCGCATGAGAAATCGTTTCTTTAAACTCTTCTACAATTTTCTCTTTTTCGCCATCTACAGATAGTAAACATGTGAATACACGTGTAAATCCGTATTTACTTGCTAATGTTAAATACTCCTTATCTTTCTCTACTGTCGAATGTTCTGGATAAATAGAAATACCTAATCGTCTCATATGTACACGCCTCTTTCTTCATCATATTGTAAACCTTTTCAAATATATGTAGTGAAAAAGTATGTATCCCCTTCTCGTTCACCACTTTTTGAATCCGCTTTCTGAAAAGAAAAAAATTTCTATCATTCATAACAAATACTAGTCTATACATCTATACTTTACATCTTTTTTTCATAGTTGTGTAGCCTTTACACAAATTTGTCAGTTTTTCTGCCTTAAAAATTGTTATGCGTTTTCAATGCACCTTCCTTGACTGTAACATTGACCAATACATATACTCGAAAGAACAGAGAAAACTTTTATATAGGGGATGAATATATGGGAGAGGCAGTACTCGTAAAACGAGAACCGTTATGGACGAAAGAGTTTATTGCGTTAATTCTAGCAAACTTATGTATGTTTTTAGGATTTCAAATGTTAATTCCAACTTTACCTGTTTATGTGAAAGAAATTGGCGGCACAAGTTCAAATATCGGATTTGTTGTCGGCATGTTTACCGTTGCGGCACTATTTGTTAGACCCCTAACTGGAAATGCCTTGCAAAAATTCAATAAAAAAATCATTTTAATGATTGGTACTGCCATTTGTTTATTAGCTATGGGTAGCTACCTTTTCGCTTCAACCGTCTTCCTCCTGCTTGCCGTTCGCATTTTACATGGGGCTGGGTTCGGCATTACAACGACTACATACGGAACTGTCGTTTCAGATTTAATTCCGCAAGCTCGCCGCGGAGAAGGCATGGGATATTTCGGTCTTTCTGGCACTATTGCAATGGCACTCGGTCCACTTATCGGACTTTGGCTTATGCAAACATATAACTTCACGATTCTTTTTTTATGTGCACTCTCATGTACAATTGTTTCATTAATATTAACGAAACTACTTCAAATCAAAAAAACGCCGCAACCACCACAGCAAACATCTGGTACCTTTCTGGATGGATTTATTGAGCGTAAAGCTTTACTTCCTTCATTATTAATATTATGTATTACGTTAATGTACGGAGGAATTGGGAGCTTCATCACATTATTTGCTACGGAAGTTGGCATTGCTGACATTAGTCTCTTCTTTTTATTTAACGCACTTGCAATCGCTGTAACTCGTCCATTTTCCGGAAAATTATATGATGCGAAAGGTCATACATTCGTCATTATTCCAGGAGTTATTATAACGTTTACAGGTATTATATTACTGTCGTATACAACTACAATTCCGAGCTTAATTATTGCGGCAGCGTGCTATGGAAGTGGTTTCGGAGCAATTCAACCAGCACTACAAGCATGGATGATTGATCGAGTAGCACCACATCGACGAGGAGTAGCAACAGCAACATTTTTCTCAGCATTTGACCTTGGAATTGGTGCTGGAGCGATTATATTTGGATTCATTGCACACTTTACCAACTATGCAACTGTATATCGTTATTCCTCCCTATTACTTATCGCTTTCCTTTTCATTTACATCACAAACTTACGGAAACAAAAACAGAAGGATAAAACTAATGAAAAAGCTGCTGGATAATTCGGCAGCTTTTTTAATTTAAAACATCATTGATTGTCCTACATATTTTTTTAACTTTCATCAAAAAATATGTAGAACAATGAAATTTTAATCGATAGTTTTCCTCACCTATTTTTACTACCTATAAATAGTGTGATAAATGTGACTTCTTAATAAAATTATCATGTATTGAATATGAAAACCAATTAAATCCAGGTGTTTCTTTAAAGATTTGTAAACTTTTCACCCCTTTGTAAATTTAGTGTAAATTTTACAGGTGAACCGTTTACAGTGCCTCAAGGTTTAGTTAATAATTACATCGTACATGAAATTTAAGGAGTGGAATGCGTGGAATACAATATTCAAGATATGATCTTCCAGTTCATTGGTGGATTAGGTATTTTCTTATTCGGGATTAAATACATGGGCGATGGACTGCAACAAGCAGCTGGAGATCGTCTTCGCGATATTCTAGATCGCTTTACAACAAACCCACTTATGGGTGTACTAGCAGGTATGTTAGTTACTGTATTAATCCAATCAAGTTCAGGAACAACTGCTTTAACAGTCGGACTTGTAAGTGCCGGATTTATGACATTAAGACAAGCAATCGGTGTTATTATGGGTGCAAACATCGGTACGACAGTTACTGCATTTATTATCGGGATTAAAATCGGAGAATACGCGCTCCCAATTATGGCAGTTGGAGCTATCTTATTATTCTTCTTTAAAAATAAAAAAGTACATTCTGTAGGTCAAGTTGTATTCGGTTTTGGTATGTTATTCTTCGGTTTAGAATTAATGAGCACAGGTATGAAGCCTCTTCGCTCTTTAGAGTCATTCCAAGAATTAATGGTTAGCATGAGTGACAATCCAATTTTAGGTATTGTTGTCGGTACAGTCTTCACTTTAATTGTACAAAGTTCAAGTGCAACAATCGGTATTTTACAAGAACTATTCGGTCAAGGCGCTATCGATTTACAAGCTGCTCTTCCTGTATTATTCGGTGATAACATCGGTACAACAATTACAGCGGTATTAGCAGCAATCGGTACTTCGATTGCAGCAAGACGTGCAGCATTAGTTCACGTTATCTTTAATATCGTCGGTACGATTATCTTTACGATTTTATTAGTACCATTTACAAGTTTAATTCAATACTTCCAAACGTCATTAAACTTAAATCCAGAAATGACAATTGCATTTGCACACGGAACGTTTAATGTAACAAATACTATTATTCAATTCCCGTTCATTGCTGTATTAGCATGGATTGTAACAAAAATTATTCGTGGCGAAGATTCTGCTATTAATTTCAAACCGCAACATTTAAATCCAATTTTCATTGAGCAATCTCCTGCTATCGCATTAACAGAAGCTCAAAAAGAAGTTATCCGTATGGCAGAGTTTTCATTACATGGATTAAAAGAAGCAAACCAATTTTTAAATACACAAGACAAAAAACACGCTAACATGGCTACTCAATTAGAAGGAGCTATTAACAATTTAGATAAAAAAATTACCGAGTATTTAGTTTTACTATCAGAAAAACCACTTTCATCTACAGACTCTGAAAAACATTCAGTTCTAGCAGGTGTTGTTGGAGATATTGAACGTGTCGGTGATCATGTAGAAAACCTTGTAGAACTTGTAGATTTCCAAATTTCAAACCGTGTTTCACTATCAGATGAAGCACTAGCTGAACTAAATGAAATGCTTGAGTTAACAATTTCAACATTACAAGACGCAGTTGAAGCTTTAACAAACTTTGACACTGAACTAGCTCAAACTGTTATTGCAAAGGAACGTAAAATTGACCAAATGGAACGTGTTCTTCGTAAACGTCACGTATTACGTCTAAACGAACGTAGCTGTTCAGGTGATGCAAGCATCATTTTTGTTGATATGGTAAGTAACTTAGAGCGTATCGGTGATCACGCTGTAAATATTGCTGATGGTGTTTTAGGCGAACAAGGTAAGATGGGATTAAAACAATCATTATAATAGGAAAAGAGACGCTCTAATTAGCGTCTCTTTTTTTCATTTCATATTTACAACTGTTCTTCCTTTTAACTTTCCTTGCAGTATAAGTGCAAATTTCTCATCTAATTTTTCTAATGTACATTCTTCTGTATAAGGTACTAACTTTGAATTTTTCCACTCAGTCGCTAATAATGCCCACACTTCTCTTCTCACATCTACCGGACAGTGAACTGAATCTATTCCTAAAATGCTGATCCCCCGTAATATGAATGGGTATACAGTTGTATTTAACTCATGCCCTGCTACATTACCACACGTCGTTACACAACCTCCATACTTAACTACCTTTAAAGAACTTTCTAACATGTTCCCACCAGCTGTATCGATAACACCTGCGTATACACCCTTCAACATCGGTTTCCCAGACTTATCATGCAATTCTTCACGATGAATAGCTTTTTTCGCTCCTAGACGTAGTAGCATCTGCTCCTCTTCCATTTTCCCAGTTGCCCCTACTACGTTATATCCTAGCATCGCTAAAATGCTAACTGCTACACTACCTACTCCGCCAGTAGCACCAGTTACTAAAACATCTCCCATATTAGGCGTAATTCCCGCTCTAATAAGCTTATATACCGATAAAGCAGCTGTAAAACCTGCTGTCCCATACATCATACTTTCCTTCAAAGATATTCCTTCTGGTAAAGGAACGACCCAAGATGATGGCACGCGAATATATTCTCCGAAACCACCAGAAGTATTCATACCTAAATCATATCCGGTTACAATAACTTGATCTCCTTCCTTAAAGGAGGCGGTTCTACTACTAACAACTTCTCCTGCCGCATCGATACCAGGTGTATGAGGGTATGTTCTAGTTACACCTTTATTACCATTAGCTGAAAGGGCATCCTTATAATTTAATGAAGAATAATGAACACGTATTAATACGTCTCCTTCAGGTAAACTATTTACTTCTCTCTCAACAAAGGTTCTTTCAAATTGATTATTTTCCTTTTCTTTCACGACCATTGCTCGGAATGATGTATGATTCATTATGCTCTCTCCTTCATCCGTAAAATTCTTCTTTATTATATAGAAAATATAAGGACGACTACTCATTTCTTCTTGGCTATATTTCAACAAATCTTACTTCTCTATCACTTTCTCACAATACATATTTTCATTTCTACTAAAACAGCTTATACTTATTCTTCATCCTATAAATAAAATATAGAAAATCTGACTTTTTATAAATAAATTGAATTTTTACGAAATGTAAATGATTTGTAATGTTTTTTTTCGCTAAATTTCATTATAATAAGTGGATATGAGTGTCGTATTTCAATCCAAATGAAGGAGTACAAGAAATGGAGCAAAACCCATCTTTGCAAGAAAATACACGAAACAACCCGAATAAGAGTAGGAAAAAAACAAAAATTATTATAAGCGTTATTCTATTATTTTTAATAGTAGGTGGCAGTTATACTTGGTTTTTAGTCAATAAAGCATCTTCTGCTGTTCGAAACGCCGCTCACGATTTAGCGCGCGGTGATAAATCTGATTTACGTGATAAAGCTGTAAAACCTATTACAAATAACGTCTCTGTCTTAATAATGGGTGTTGATGAAAGCGATGTCCGTGGGAAAGAATATGGTGAAGCTATAAGAACGGATGCACTGTTACTTGCAACGTTTAATAAAGATAGCAAAACTGTTAAACTATTAAGTATTCCACGTGACACATATACTTATATTCCAGTAGAAAAGAAAAAAGATAAAATTACACACGCTCATGCATTCGGTTCTACTAAAAATGGAAAAGATGGTGGACCACAAGCAAGCATTGATGCAGTTGAAAATTTAATGAATGTTCCTGTCGATTACTTTGTAAAATTTAACTTTAAATCATTTATAAAAATCGTCGATGACTTAGGCGGTATTGAAGTTGATGTACCAGTTGAATTCACTGAACAAGATAGCAATGATAATGCTGAGGCCATTCACCTGAAAAAAGGTGTTCAAAAGTTAAATGGCGAAGAGGCTCTTGCTCTGGCTAGAACACGACACATTGATAGTGATGCGATGCGTGGACAACGTCAGCAACTCGTTATTGAAGCCATTTTAAAGAAACTAACAAGCGTTGGGTCCGTAACAAAAGTTGGTAACATCATTGATGATATTAACGGCCAATTCGTTACAAACTTAACATTCGACGATATGCTTTCATTCTATAAATATGGATCAGATTCTACTATTGAAAAATTACAAATTCAAGGTGAAGACTGTTACATGGCAAAAGGTGATGACACATGTAGTCAATCTCCTGGTGGTGGTCGAACGTACTACTACAATCCAGATAAAAAAGACTTAGCTAATCTTACAAACGAACTTCGTAGTCACCTTGGGCTACCTGCATATACAAAATCTGACTCTGATTCGAAAAAAACAAGCTCAGAGAAAACAAAAGAATCTACATCCGATTCGAAAAAAACAAGCTCAGAGAAAACGAAAGAATCTACATCCGATTCGAAAAAAACAAACTCAGAGAGAACGAAAGAAACTGACTCTGAGGATACAAACAAACATGAATCAAGTAACAACAAGCATAATGATAATAGCAGTGAAGATACAGAAACATCGTCTAATGACAATGAATAAAAAGAAACCGTACTCTATGGAGGTAGAGTGCGGTTTCTTTTTTAAGATAAAAAATCAGAACTTTCTAACTATCTTTTTTAATATTTTTAAATTATAATAAATAGTAGTAATCTATTCCAATTATCAGGGGGCTCATACATATGAAAGCTGCAGTAAAACATAACATTTCAGATTTTAAAGACTACTTAAAATCCAACGATATATACATGGAAGAAAATATAGATGAAAATGATGGTTCTGTTCATTTTTCAGTAGGATTAGAGACAGAAGCTGGCGCAAAAATTCAACTTATCGCTGCTTTCCAAAACGAACATCCTACTGTGGATATATACTGCTTCAATGTTGCTCATGTACCTGATGCAACATCAACAAATGATATTTTACACGTCATCAATGAATTGAACACATCTTATCGATTTGCAAAATTCACACTAAACAAGCAAAATGCAATTGATATTTCAGCATCTCTTGCATTCTCAGAACCAAACTTTAATCCAGCACTTGTCTTTGAACATACGAGAATGCTATATAAACTGGCGAATGATGAATATAAGAATTTAATGAAAGTTATTTGGGCATAAAGTGAAACTATAATCAGTGGGGGTTTTGTTCATCCCCCACTGATTATCAGCCCTCACCAATCGGGCGTTTACGGACAGTTGATCTCCCACCTAACTTCTTTGCTCCAGCCGAATTTTAAGGTGGGAATTTTACTGCCCGTTAATGCGGGATAAATAAAAAGATGGTGCTACAAGCAGCACCATCTTTTTATTTCGATATCATATCAATCCACATCTTTATCGCAGTTCCTACAATTAAAGTAGACAATACGTATTGTAAAACTTTTTGATTCACTCTCTTCCCTACTCTCACTCCAAGCGGAGCGGCAAATAAACTTGCTACCGCAACGATAAGCGCTGGGATAACAACTACTTGTCCCGTAATCACTTTCCCAGTAGTAATCCCTACCGAGGAAATAAAAGTAATAGCAATAGATGTTGCTATTGTCGTACGTATCGGTAGTTTTAAAACAACTAACATAATCGGAACTAAAAGAAACGCACCACCAGCCCCAATAATGCCGGAAACACTGCCTACAATAAACGCTAACATACTAGCTAGCCATTTATTATACATAGTTCCTTCTGAATCCTCACAGTTGTTTCGCTTCGGTATAAACATCATAATAGCCGCGATAGTAGCTAATATTGTATAAACAACATTTACAGTATGCTCATTTAATAGATTCGCGCTAAAGCTACCTACAAAGCTTCCTATTAATATACTAGCTCCCATATACACAACTAACGTTTTATCCATATCGTTACTCTTCCGATATGCCCACGCACCTGCAAAAGTTGCAAAAAACACTTGAACCGCTGTAATACCGCTCACTTCATGTGATGTATAGCCAGCAAATCCTAGTAATACCGGAATGTATAAGATCATCGGATAATTAATAATTGCCCCGCCAATCCCAACCATTCCTGATATAAACGATCCTATAAACCCAATAATAAAAAGCAGTACTGTTAAACTCATATGTTATCCCCCGTCTTCTAAAAAGAAGGTGATTTAAATAAATAAATTCACATTCCCATCCGAAGCATCTGCTAAATATGCACCTACTCCTGCAAACTCTACCCCTTCCATAATCTCTTCCTCTTTTAACCCTAATAAATCTACTGTCATTTGACAAGCTACAAGCTTAACCCCTTGCTCTTTCGCCATATCAATTAAGTCTGGCAAAGGCATCACATTATGCTTCTTCATAATTCCTTTAATCATTTTTGGCCCCATACCAGCAAAATTCATTTTTGATAATCCCATCTTATCCACACCGCGCGGCATCATTTTTCCAAACACTTTCTCTATAAAAGTTTTCTTTACTTCCACATGCTCATCTTTCCTAAGGGCATTTAAGCCCCAGAAAGTATGAAAAATAGTCACCTCTTGATCGTACGCCGCTGCACCATTTGCGATAATATAAGCTGCCATCGCTTTATCATAATCTCCACTAAATAAAACAATTGTTGTTTTCTTCTGTTGCTCCATGTTGTTCCTCCTCCAAATTACCTATAGGGGTATTTAAGCCCCTATAAAAAATCGTTTATTTTCGCCCTATTCTACTTTACCTTCCCAAGCTAACATACCACCTACCATATTGATCGCTCGAAAACCGTAGCTCTCTAAAAATTGAACTGCTCTTGCACTTCTCCCGCCAGAACGACAAACGATAATATATTCCTGATTTTTATTTAACTCATGCATACGAAATTCTAATAGTCCTAGTGGAATATTACATGCTTCTGGAATTTTCCCTTCAGCTACTTCTTCTACTTCACGTACATCTACGATATTTACTGCTTCTTTACGTAACAATTTTTCTTCTAATTCTTTTGCAGTCATTTCTTTCATTTTTTCAACTCCTTTTTAATTACACGCATTCATACCACCTGAAACATTTGTAATATGCTGAAATCCTAATTTCTTTAACATTTTCGCTGCTTGTTTACTTCTCATTCCACTTTGACAAAGAACAATAACTTCTTTACTTTTATCTAACTGTTTCGCTTTATTAGCCAGTTCATTTAATGGGATATTCCGAAACCCTTTAATATTATTTCCTCTATATTCACCAGGTGTACGTACATCAATAAATTGTTTATTATTTTGCCCCATCATACGCTTCAATTCTTTTCCTGAAATATTTTTCACTCCTCTAGCTGGTAAGAAACGAGAAATGATAAACCAAGTTACAAGTATAATTAAGATTATATTCAATATTGTCTTTCCATCCATATAATGATAGCCTCTTTCTGTTATATTTTTTTATCCCGCATTAACGGGCAGTAAGACACCCACCTCAAAATTCGGCTAGAGCAAAGAAGTTAGGTGGGAGATCAACTGCCCGTAAACGCCCGATTGGTGAGGGCTGATAATCAGTAGGGGATGAACAAAACCCCCACTGATTAAAGTTTCACTTTATTCGTCGCTACACTATAACTTTGAATACAAAACCCCTTCTTGTTTAAAAACCGAACACTTAAATTTCGATCTACTTTATTATGAACAATAAGATGTATCGGTTTATTTGGTATTTCATAATAGTACCGCCTTAAATACGCATACGGTATACACATAACTTTAAACGTATGATTACCGTGACTCTCTGTATAGTCACGCACATCTATAACAATAACATCCTCACTTTGTCTTACTTGCTCTATTGAAATATGTGCAACATGTAAAACAGGAACGTAACGTTTTAATATATTTCCTATTATCAATACTATTATGGGTATAACCATATAAAACATATATGACGATCCTCTTCACTTCTAATAATGAGCAGAGAATACCCTCCACTTATCATTGAAATATTATACTTTCTTGATCCAAAACTTTAATTCGCCTGCTTCTTCCGTATGTTTTAACACTTCATGACCACCTGTTTTTGACCATGCTGGAATATCTTTAATTGCACCTTTATCTGTTAAGTGTACTTCTAACACTTCTCCTGATTGTAATGCTTCCATTGCCTTCTTTGTTTTTACAATTGGCATTGGACATGCTAATCCTTTTACGTCTAATACTTCTTTCACATTCATCTTACATACCTCCGCTTTTTTTATAATTAAGCCTTCTTAATCCAGAACTTTAATTCGCCTTTTTCTTCTGTATGCTTTAACACTTCATGACCACCTGTTTTTGACCATGCTGGGATATCTTTAATCGCACCTTTATCTGTTAAGTGTACTTCTAGCACTTCTCCTGATTGTAATGCTTTCATTGCCTTCTTTGTTTTTACAATTGGCATTGGACATGCTAATCCTTTTACGTCTAATACTTCTTTCACATTCATCTTACATACCTCCACTTTTCATTTCATTTGGAATCGAATTAGTCGTGAACAGCACAACGGTTTGGACCAATCTCCATTTCACGCTCTTCTTCTTGACTTGGGTTTAATTGCCCCATATTTGTTTGACGAATTTCTTGATATGCATTCGGTTGAGGTGGTAAATTCTCTGTTACAACTTTACGAAACTCTCCCTCATCCTCAATATTTAATCCTGCATTATACTCAAATAAATCTTTTAATTTTGCGCTAACAATCCCACTCTCGTTCATTTCACTTATTTTTGAATAATGAGCCGGTAACACAATTAAACTTTGAGATAGTTCTTTATATCGGCTATATAAAGTATTACGTAAATCACTTACCCAATCTTCAGCTTTCCCAGCAAGATCCGGACGCCCAATCGAATCTACGAATAAAATGTCCCCTGATAATAAATACTCATCATCTACAATAAATGAAGTACTACCAATTGTATGTCCCGGCGAATAGATTGCTTCGATATCAATCTTTGTTTCCCCAACAGTAATTACAGCACCTTCTACAAGTGGTTCGTAAGAAAATACAACTTCTTCCGCATCTTTCGGCGGTAACCAATACGTCCCATTTACTTTTTCAGCTAACTTACGACCTCCTGAAATATGATCGGCATGCAAATGCGTATCCATTACATTTGTAATTACAGCACCTTGTTCCTTTGCAAATTCCTCATATGCCTCAACTGTTCGTACTGCATCAATAACAGCTGCTTCTCCTTTAGAAATGACCATATATGATAAGCAACCTTTTCCAAGGCGGTTAAACTGATACATACTTCCGCCATCTTTTAAATCTCCAATTTTTATAGGCTTTACATATTCACTCCAAGCCTTCATACCACCAGCTAAATAATAAATATTTTCTAATCCAGCCTCTGTTAATTGCTCTGCCACAAATATAGAAGATCCTTCTTTTGCACATACTACTAAAACATCTTTATCTTTAGGTAATTCACTTACAATATGATCTACACCCTCTAATAAATCAAAGTACGGCACATTCATTGAAGTAACTTCTTTCCCTTCAATTTTCCAGTTTTCATAATCCGCTTCATTACGTACATCTAAAATAAATAACTCCTCATACATAACCTTTTCTGCAACATCTTTTGCTGCTAAATGTTTAACCTTCATTCTATTACCCCCTACGGTATATTTATACTTAAAATTTTTTTCCTTATCTTTTTTCTATCTTTCCATTCCAATGCAGCATGCCAGGAATAACATTCTTAACATTGTTAAACCCTTGCTTCTCCAATAGTTGACAAGCAAGATCACTGCGATTTCCTGTCCGACAAACAACATATATTGGTTTTGTTTGACTTAACACACTTTGTTTTTCTTCTAACTCACCTAACGGAATTGAAATTGCAGATGGGATGTGTCCAAATGTATATTCCGCTTCTTCCCTTACATCTAAAACGATGCATTCTTCGCCAGCTAGTAACTTTTCTTGTAATTCCTCATTTGTTACTGTATGAGTGTATTTTACTAATTCGTTTATTTCTTGCGCACTCGCTTTTCTTACATAATGTTTTAAGGTATCTCCCTCTTGCTTTGTACCTATATATTGATGACCAACATTATTGGCCCAACTTTGTAAATCTGCTGTAGAGCCTTTATCTGTTGCTTCTATTTCAATCACTTGCCCAGATTGTAATGCCTCCATCGCCTTTTTTGTTTTCACAATCGGCATCGGACATGCTAATCCTTTACAATCTAAATGTGTATCTACCTTTATACTCATATTGACTTCCTCCTCAAAGTATATATACATATACCTGTACGGGTATATTAAAATGTTATTTAAAATCTGTCAACAAATAAGTTTGACAGATTATCGGCTTTTTACTAGTAATTGAACAGCTTCTTTAATAAGATCCTCATTGGAACCATCACCTTTTTCAAACTGTTCACGTAAACATTGTTCCAAATTTGTTCCCACAATTAATCCAATCGAGCGATCCAATGCAGAACGAGAAGCAGTTAGTTGTGTGATTACTTCCTTACAATCTTTTCCTTCTTCCATCATACGAAGCACACCACGAACTTGCCCTTCAATACGCTTTAATCGATTTTTTATATCTTGATTATATTCCATTCTATAATCACCTCATTACCATTATGTCACTATTTATAACTTATGACAATATATTATACCCTGTAGGGTATTTTGTAAAGCCCTAATTTTAATTTTTTAACCTAAATGTGAAAAAAGCATATCGTGAGACTTCTATCCTTATTTTTTGAGCCTATACAAAGCTAAATTTTACGAGCAGCAATCTCCCACCAATTTTTAAATTGGAAGATTCACTGCCCGTTAATGCGGGATAAACATCAATATACAATACGATCTGGTAATACTGTTCCGTATAATTTAAAGCCACCATCTACATTCTTTACCTTATATCCTTTTTCCATTAACATACGCGCTGCAACATACCCTCTCATACCAAGTTGACAAGTAATATATATTTCTTTATCCACCGGCACTTCATCCAAACGATCACGTAATTCATCTAACGGAATATTAATAGAACCATTAATCATTCCCTGTTTTAGTTCATTAGGCTCTCGAACATCAATAAGATATCCACTATTTTCAACAATACGATCTATTTCATGCCATTGTACCGTGTCCACAAAACCATCTACTATATTACTTGCCACATACCCCACCATGTTTACTGGGTCTTTTGCAGAAGAATACGGGGGTGCATATGATAATTCTAAATCCGGTAAATCGATTACAGTTAAATTTGCCTTCATTGCCGTTGCAATAACATCGATACGCTTATCTACCCCGTCACGTCCTAAAGCCTGTGCTCCGTAAATTTTCCCACTATCTTTATTAAATATTAATTTTATTAGCACTGGCGTAGCATTTGGATAGTACCCCGCATGAGAGTTTGCCTGTACATGTACTACCTCATAGGGTATATTTAATCGTTTTAATATTTTCTCATTTACTCCAGTCGTAGCAACTGTTAAATCAAAAACTTTAGCCACAGAAGTTCCCATCGTACCTTTATATAAAGAATCCGTATGACCATGAATAATATCTGCTAACATGCGACCTTGACGATTAGCCGGCCACGCTAAAGGAATCATTGTTTCTGTTTCTGTAACAAAATCTTTCACTTCAATCGCATCACCAATTGCATATATATGTGGGTCCGATGTTTGAAATTTCTCATTTACCTTTATCGTTCCTCTAACTCCTAGTTCTAATTCTGCATCCTTCGCTAAACTACTCTCTGGTTGTACACCAATTGCTAAAATAATCATATCAGTCTTTATAATTGAGCCGCTTTTTAGACGCACAACAGTCCCGTTCTCCTCTAATGCATCCACACCATCTTCAAAAACAAGCTCAACATTGTGATTTTTCATATGCTCATGTACATATGCTGCCATTTCATAATCGATTGGTGGCATCACTTGATTTGCCATCTCTACAAGCGTAACATCAATTCCTCGTTCTCTTAAGTTTTCAACCATTTCCACTCCAATAAATCCGCCACCAATAACCGTCGCATGACGTGGTTTCTTCTCATCAATGTACGCTTTAATACGATCTGTATCAGGTACATTTCGTAATGTAAACAAAGCCTTTGCTTCTTCAATACCCGGAATAGGTGGAACAATTGGTTTCGCCCCTGGTGAAAGAATTAAAACATCATATTCCTCGTTATATGTTTCATTTGTAGTTACATTCTTTATGGTAATTGTTTTCTCTTCTTTATTAATCTTTACGACTTCACTTAATACACGTATATCTAAATTAAAACGCTTTGACATCTTTTCAACAGTTTGTACTAATAGTTTTTGTCTTTCTGTAATTACACCGCCAATATAGTATGGTAATCCACAGTTTGCAAATGAAATATATTCACCGCGCTCAACCATAATAATTTCATCTTCTTCACTTAAACGACGAAGTCTTGCAGCTACTGATGCTCCACCAGCAACTCCACCTACTACAACAATTTTTCTAGACATATTTCAAACCTCCACATTATTTATTATTTAATTTCCTCATGTATCACATACAGAAAACTTATACCCGTATGGGTATATAATAAAATATACAAAAATTATTTTCAATACATATCTCTTTCGTTCACAAATTCGAAACAAATAAAAAAAGAACCTAGACATCTTTATCAAGACCTAAATTGAAAAAAATCTTAATTTATAAGGACTCTAACAAAATATTCATGTATATTATGTAGAAATCAAAAAGGATCTTCCGTTGAAGATCCTTTTTGATTCTTGTTTAACTAACGCACCCGTTAGTTAAATAACAGAAGGTTTTTTAGTCAAGAACCACTCCAATAGTATTACGGTATTAAATTACATATCAAAAGGTTCAAGCTTCAAAATAAATTCTTCAACATCCTTGCCTCTTGCGTTGGAAAACCCCTTATCTTCAGAGGTGATTTTAAACCCGCATTTTTCCAATACCCTGATGGAGGCGAGGTTATCTTTAGCGGCACGAGCATAGAGCGGGCGTACCTTAATATACTCCAGAAACTCTGACAACGCTTTAGTTGCAATACCTTGACCCCAATATTCCTTCCCAATCCAGTAGCTTACTTCGGGTTCGCTGAACTGTTCAAAGTTCGAGACGTGTCCAGTGACAATGCCATTGAATAATATAGTCTTAATTGTGATGGTCTCGTCAGCGATAATTTTTGTCCAATGGTCAAAAAATGCGTCCTTATCAGTGGGGTCTTTAGCTGTAAAAGCAGCCATATAGTTAGCCGTTGAATCTAGTTGTTGTTCATAAAAGATAGGAAGATCTTCCTCTGTGATATCTCGTAGCTTCACTTCGCTTTTGCTAATGGATTCCATATAATTCACAAGCCCCTTAACATATTTTTGAATATAAATTCTTCAAATTTTAGAGAAATTCCTTCTTCAACTATCCTGCTTCGTTAGTTGAAGAAGAAAAAGAGTTACCGAAGTAACTCATATATGCCCTTATATTGGACATAGTATCCGCTTCTCATTATAGTCTGTTTAAACATCTCCAAGTTCTTTTCTGTATAGTTCTATAGCTTTCTGTATGATTAAATCCATGCCTAAAGGCGACGTAGTATGGGGTAATACTTATTTTTGACGGCTGAATTTCATTTACGAATGAAGTAATTTGTCATACTTCCTATAATCTCTTTGCAAAACTATAATCCATGTCTCCACCTAACGCTGCAGCTGTATCACCAGTTTCTCTAAAATCATGTTTATAAATTTGTTCAAATGAACCGAAATCTACCTGCTTATAAAATTCAAAACAAGGGAATCCATCGTGTTCTCCTTGAATATCGATACTACCATCCTTTTTAACACATACAGTTAATAAATAATCTACAGGAGGTGCATATACATTTAATGGATTACTAGCGCTTGCACTCATTTTGAATTGTACACCGTCAGAATTCCATACAATATCAGTACACACAATATTTTCGGTACTTGCTTTTCCTGTTCTTTTATTCACAGAACCATCTGGATTTGTAACCTTTTCCGTCGTAATACCTGTGTTTGCATATGAAAACACTTCTTCTTTATAAAAATCTACTACTACCTCTTGCTCAACTCTAGAGCGCATAACATTTACCGCATGCGGTGTAAATTCACGTGAATCACCTTCGAATTGAATTACTTTTCCTGTTTCCATATCCTTCTTAGCTTCAGTCCAAGACATTGGAATAAATACACTGGCTCTAATTTTAACGATATTAGTCATAAGAAACACCTCTATAATTTTATTTTAGATACTGCATACTATTGAATAAAACAGACCACCATTTCGGCCCCATAATCAAATGCTTTCTCTTTTACGTTTGCTACTTCCTTCTTAAAAATAGCGCTATATTTATATCTAGATTGTCGTTTTAAAGCTATATTCCATTTCTCCAGCTAGTGCTGCTGGGGTATCATCCGTTTCTCTGAAATCATATGTATATATTAATTCAAATGAACCAAAGTCTATTTGTTTATAAAATTCATAGCAAGGGAAACCATCATGTAAACCTTCAACATGCACAGCACCACTCTTACTAACTCGTATAGTCAAAAAATAATCAGCTGCAGGTGCTGCCGCGTCTAACGGATTGCTGGCACTTGCTCTCATTTCAAATGAAACCTCATCCTCACTCCATGCAATATTAGTACATACAATGTTTTCTGTACTTGTTTGTCCTTTTTGATACTCAATTGAGCCATCTGGATTTGTAATTTTCACAGTGACGATACAAGCATCTGCATATGTGAAAATTTCTCTTTTATAAAAATCAATATTCACTTCTTGCTCTAATCTTGAACGCTTTGTGTTCACAGCGTACGGTGTAAATTCACATGCATCTCCGGCATATTCAAAAACCCTTCCCGTTGCAGAATCCTGAATAGGTTTCAGCAAAGCATACGGCGCAAATACACTCCCTCTAATTTTAACGATATTAACCATGTGAAACCTCCATTATTTCTATTTAAATAAATCATGATTTGTTCTAGCACTAACATATAGTCAATTTGATTGACTATAAGTAAGGAGGTTATATACATGGATCATCAAACATTTAACGAATTAGACCTTACTTCACTTTTATCATTATCATTCAGTACATTAATTACTGAACTACATGACAGATTAAGTGAATTGGGATTTGAAGATATTAGACCAGCACATGGTTTTATGTTCAAACGCATCCTTCCAAATGGAGCAACAGGTATAGAATTAGCTGAGTATTTAGGGGTTTCTAAGCAAGCTGTAAGTAAAATGGTCGATTCTCTTGAGAATAGTGGCTACGTTACACGCAAAACGCACCCTACTGATAAAAGAGGTAAAATCATTGTTCTAACCGAACGTGGTTTGTCAGTAATGAAAGCAAAAGAAGAAATAGTAGCTGAAATAGAGCAGCGATGGATTGAAAACATAGGTGCAGAAAGAATGCAATTGCTCAAAGAAGATTTAACAACATTCGTTACTAAAGAAAATACAGGTAAATTAGCATCGAGCATACGACCTGTTTGGTAAACGAACTCTGTATAATAAAAAGAACGGACAAGAAATTCTTTGTCCGTCCTTTTTATTACATCACACATACTTCCGATGCACCATCTTCCCATCATAAGAAAACACAACGCCCTTACTCTCCACAAAGGACTCCATATGCACCGTTCTTCCCCATAACTGATGAATGTATGGCAATACTTTTTCTAAGTATTTTAAATCTAGTTCAATTCCTTCGTAGCTATGTTTAATGTACAGTTCTCCATTCTTTAAGTAGTCTCCATCTTCTACTACTAAGTACGGGAAACCTCCATTTGTGCGCATATTTACGAGTTGATCGCGTACATGTTCCCACTCTTTATCAATTACTTTATATTCTTTTCCTTGGCGCTGGAATAAGTACATATCTTCTCGCATTACGAGCTCTTTATTTAAGTAGTTTCTTAGGAATGATACGTCCCATTCAATTTCCCGTACTTCAAAGATTTTCTCACGACCAGAACCTGGTTTTACACCGCGTCGCTTCATTTCTTCTGTCGGGTTGTTGTAGCGTTCTTCAATATCCTCAAACATTTTAATACCGAGGTAGTATGGATTAATACTTGTTTTTGATGGCTGTACGACACCTGCGTTTAATTTCGCAAATTCAATTGCTTCATCAGATGTTAAATCCATTTCACGAAGTATGCGTTGATGCCAGTAGGAAGCCCAGCCTTCGTTCATGATTTTCGTTTCAAGCTGTGGCCAGAAATATAACATTTCCTCACGCATCATCGTTAATATGTCGCGCTGCCAATCTTCTAACTCACGGCTATATTCTTCAATAAAGAGGAGTAAATCTTTCTCTGGTTGCGGCGGAATTTTCTTCTTTTTACGTATATTAGAGCGCTCTTGTTTTTTATTTCGGTTATCTAAATTCCATAAATCATCGTATTGTGATGCCTTTTTCTTTTCTACTTCTTCTTCTAAATCATCAATACTCCATGCCAATTTCGGACGCATAAGTGACGGATCAATATGTTCTTGAATGGCAAGTACGGCATCTAAAAATGTTTCTACCTCTGCCTTTCCGTATTTATGCTCATATGCTTTCACACGGTCCGCTGTTGCCGCCATACTCTCCACCATATCACGTTTCGTATTAGAGAAACGAATATTGTTTTTAAAGAAATCACAGTGCGCTAAAACGTGCGCCACGATTAGTTTATTTTGAATTAAAGAGTTGGTATCTAATAAAAAGGCGTAACATGGATCAGAGTTAATAACGAGTTCATAAATTTTACTAAGTCCCAAATCGTATTGTAATTTCATTCTGAAAAATTGCTTTCCAAAACTCCAATGTGAAAACCTCGTCGGCATCCCATATGCACCAAATGTATAAATAATTTCCGCTGGACATATTTCATAACGCATCGGATAAAAATCAAGCCCAAATCCAGTCGCAATTTCAGTAATTTCCGCAATCGCATATTGCAGTGCTTTATCGTCACTTGCTCTCATTATTTTCCCTCCTTACACTTTCCCTTAAGAAAGTGTATGATGAGGAACAAGCTTTCATGAGAACTAAACATAGTTACTTCATTTATTCCTTATCCTTTATAAATTTATATACCACTCTTACTCAATTAAATTATCAAAAAGCAAATACATACATAGTAGTGCATGTTAATTTTATCTATTTATTCAAATTAAAAACATAACATTCATTGCTAATATTGTGATATTTAAATTATAATTATAAGGAAAAATATCTCAGGAGAGGAACGATTTCAATGCCATTACCATTTATTCCATTAGCTGTTGCTGCTGGTGCTGTAGTTGCCACTGCAGTCGCTGGAAAAAAAGGACATGAATCATACAAAAACATGAAAGAAACAAAGAATCTTGCTGAATCAATGGAGAATCAATATAAAACTGTATTTAATATATTTGATCAAGCACGTCAAGATACAAATACTCAATTTGAAAAGTATGGAGAATTAAAACTGAACATTCTTAGTGGAACAATGAAAGAATTCATTTCAGAATTCAAGAAATTAAAAAATGTTGATTTTACAGATAAAACAACTATTGACTCTCTTGAGGATGTATCTGATTCTAAACACTTCATGCAAGAAATAGAAAAACAAGTCATCGCTGCATCTGATTTATTAAAATCTGGTGTTGCTGCAATCGCTGGTGGTGGACTTACTGCAGTGGGAGCACTAGGGGCTGCCACAACATTTGGTGCTGCTTCAACAGGAACTGCTATCGCTTCTTTAAGCGGAGTAGCTGCCACAAATGCAACATTAGCATTTTTAGGTGGTGGATCACTGGCTGCTGGCGGATTAGGTATGGCTGGTGGAATGGCTGTACTAGGTGGTATTGCTCTTGCGCCTGCCCTAGCACTAGGAAGTATCATTTTTGCTACATCCACTAAAAAGAAGCTAGAAGAAATGAAAATTAAAAAAGAAGAAGTTAAAGTAGAAATGCAAAAATTACAAAGTGCCACTTCTATCTTAAAAGAGATAAAATTATACACTATTAAATTATCAAACTTAACAACTGAAACAACTACACTTTTTGCTGATTATATTGCAACAATGAGTTCTATCATCGATGAAAAGGGTATCGACTATCGTAACTTCTCCGATGATGAACAACTTGCGATCCGTTATACTGCTGAACTTGCAATTATTTTAAAAAAATTATTAGATACACCTGTTATTGATGAAGATGGCAACCGATCCAAAAGCTTAGAAAATGTTCTTAAAACCACAGAAAAATCAATTCAACACATGTACTAGGTGATTGCATATGAAGAAAAATCTAGATATTCTAGCGACTCAAATTGTAGCTGATCAAATTGAAAGATATGGTAATGCTACTATCGAAACGTTTGCAGGAATGGACACACTAACAAAAGTAGCAAAACAATATATGAACTGTTCACCTACTATTACACAAGGACGGCTTTTTGAAATTATTGAGGCAACTAAATTTAATAAAGATGCTGCCTTGAAGGGTGAGAGTTTGTGTGCTTTTACGACAGACTCTTTAGGACATCCACATGCTGCCGCTGATATCATAGTAAAGAATGGAGATACATTACTTAAAGAAGTACAAGCAAAGTCTAGTGCTAAAGCTTCACGATTAGCAAGAATGGTATCGAGTGAAAAATATGGAGACATGGATCGTTTAGTTAACAGTGAAAAAGCAAATAAAGTAAAAGAATTGGTTGAAAAACGCGCAAATTCCCAGGGGATTTACGCCAAAGACTATGAACAAGCTGGTCCTCATATAAAAGGACAACTAGAAGCAAACAATATTACAAGTGGTGGTACTACATATGAGGAAGCTTTAAAGGCTGCAAATCAACCACAAGCATACGCACTAAAAGAAAAAATATATACATTTGCTGAAGGAACATTCTCTTCTATGATGAATGGCGCTTTAGCAGGAGCGTGTATAGGTGGGGGCGTATCACTCGTACAACAGACTGTTGAGGTTTGTAAAGGTGAACAACAAATAAAAGATGGATTTATGCAACTAGGAAAAGATAGTGGGAAGCAAGCTGGAAAAAGCGCCGCTGTTGCAGGAATTGCTCACGGTATCAAATTTATCGGTCAAGATAGTGTAATGATGAAAGGAAATGTAGCAGCAGCTCTTGCTTCTTCAGCCGTTAGATTAACAGAAAGCTCCTACCAACTTATAAAGGGAAAAATATCTATTGAAGAGTTTTTACAGACAGTTGGTGAAAACGCTGTTACTACTTTTTCAGGAATTGTATTCAGCGCAGCAGGAGCAATGCTTCTCGGTCCTATCGGTGCAGCTGTCGGCGCCACCGTCGCAATGCTAGGAATGAAACAACTTTATGGGGCATTCACTCGTGCTCAACAAGAATTGGAACTAACAATTGAAGAACGAAAAAAGGCTGAAGAATTAAGTAAAGTCCTCATAGATTACATTAAACAAGAAGAAGAACGTATTTGTAACTTTTATCAAGAAACTGGTGCCAAAATAGAAAACTTAACTGGGCTGGTTAAACAAACGATTCATACAGGTGAAAATATAGAAGCGACTATTCATAAACTTGCTGAAACTTTAGATGTCTCTTTTAAATATAAGACGCAAGAAGAATTCGATTCATTTATGCTAAGCGAGGAGTCATTCACTTTATGATTACTTTTCCTTGTACTAAATGCGGAATCTGTTGTCAAAACATACAAGGTATTGATTCCTTATCTCATTTTGACAGAGGCGATGGTTGTTGTGTTCATTACAATACTGACAATCTTTCATGTACAATTTATAAAGAACGTCCCCTCCTCTGTAATATTGAACTAGCCTATAAAGAGCTTTTTAAAAAATCCATGTCAAAAAAAGATTTTTATCTGTTAAATGTGGAAGCCTATAATGAATTGCAAGAAATGCATAACATCCCTTCCGCATATAGAATTGATACTAAGCAAATTGATGAATAAATAAAAAAACAGCGCATCCTAGTTCAGGCATGTGCTGTTTTTTTATTATTCTCTCTGCACCTATTTGAATTAATTATATCTTTATTACAACTAGGTAGAAACTTACCCATTAATCTTTCTTAACATAATGTAATGCAGCATTTCTTCACGCATCATCGTTAATATGTCGCACTGCCACTCTTCTAGCTCACGGCTATATTCTTCGATAAAAAGTAATAAGTCTTTCTCTGGTTGCGGTGGGATTTTCTTCTTTTTACGTATAGGCTTTCCTACTATTACCGAACTAATATATATTCCATTAAACTATAAAAAGAAGCACATTCCTAAAGTTAGGCGTGTACTTCTTTTGTTAACAAATATTACCCTTCAATAATCTCCATCTTCTCCGTAATCGGCGTACGCGCTTTTCCTTCTGGTGCTTTATCGAAATAGCCGATATGAAGAATTCCAACAATGCGTTGGCCTCTTGTTAAACCGATTCCTTCTATAAATAGTGGATTGTAGTTTAATCCACCTGATTTCCAAACACTTCCTAGGCCGCGTTCCCAAGCAAGCAACTGGAAGTTTTGCATAAATGCACATGTTGCAGCGTAATCTTCGTCACGTTGAATTTGACGTGGATCTTCATCAATGTAAACAACGATTTGTGCAGGTGTGCTTAAGAAACGGTCAGATAAAATTTTGCCGCGTTTCGCTCTTTCTTCTTCTGTGAAAGAGTTTAATACTGCGTCTACTAATTTCTGACGGCCTTCTCCAATGTATAATTTACAATTCCATGGCTCACGATGTTTATGATTTGGTGCCCATGTTGCGTCGTTTAATAGTTCAATTAATAGCTCTTTTTCTACTGCTTTATCTGTAAATGTACGAACAGAACGTCTTTCTTTAATAACGCTTGCGATGGAAGTATATGTAGTCATATTTTTCTCTCCCTTATTTTTATCTATATGTATAAGTTTATTATTGATATTGATTTTCAATTTCGATTATAACCTAGTTTTTCACTATTAATCAATGTTTTATGTTGGAAAACTAATAAAAAATTCTTTTTCTACTGTGAATAAAAAAACTTAACTTGTTCACAAGTTTTTCACATTTTATGGAAATGATAAGTGTAAAGTTTTCCACTATCCATCTAGGAGGAGTTTATATGTACAAGAAAATCGCAGTAAGTATGACTATGGCAGCATTATTATGCGGAGTATCTATCTTCCCTGTTTCTGCTGCTACGCCAGTTCCATCAAAAGAAGCGATGATGCATCATCATAAACCAATTTCAGAGGAAGAAATGAAGTCACTCGAAAAACTCGGCTATAACAAACATGAAATATGGAAAGCTGCCCACATTGCAAGAATAAGCAAAAAAGAAATTAAAGACGTTTTAACTTACTATAAACAAAATAAATCTTGGGAGAAAACGGCACAGCATTTCGGTGTAGACCCAAGTAAATTGAAAAAGCATCATATGAATAAAGAAACGAAAAAAGCATTGCTACAAGAGCTAGCAAACATACACAAATCTACACCGGATCAGCTAAAACAAAAAATGAAAGAGTATAACATCGGCTTACGTCATCTCGCGGTGTTAACAATCATCGCTCAAAAAAGTAATACCCCTCTCGATGATGTACTGAAAATGAAAAAAGATGGAATGAACATTAAACAAATTGCAGAAAAATTAAATGTAAAAAAAGAAGATATACGAGCAGAAATGATTAAATTAGTGAAGTCTATTAAAGAAAAGAAAACAAATTAATACGACAAAAAGGAAGAGGTACTCATTACTCTTCCTTTTTTTATATCAGTCTGCTCCTTTTAACTTTTCTTTCTAATTTTCAAGTATAAATTCCCGCCTTTCCCAAAAACTAACATAAGTAAATGATGTATGTAAGAGGTGAGAAAATGTTTCGTTCTTCGTCTAAAAAGAATAAAAAAACAATCCGTTCCATTCCAGAATTTATCCACACTATGAAAGGGTCTAGTGATTTCGTTTCTTATAACATCGTAGAAGATGGGACGTTATGTTTGTTTTATTATAAATCTACAGCTGAATCACTCCTCATTAATCGATTCATTTTAACACCTATAAAAAGAGAATTAGATCACATTAAAAATATAGGTGACATAGCAAATATCGTCACACTTGAGGAGATTATCACCGGCCCTTCTATTGATGATATTCGTGAAAAATTATTAAGTGGGTATGTACTCATACAGCTAAAAAATGATTCTCGCTCAGCAGAATATGCACTTATTCGTGCCGAAAGTTCAGTTGTAGGTACACGATTATATAACGATACCGAAAATGAATATAGTGTAATCGGTCCAAAAGTCGGATTTGTTGAAAATATTGATACGAATACACACTTACTTCGCCGAAATATTGTAACGGAGCAATTAGTTTTCAAAGAAGTTGTAGTTGGCTCTATATCAAAAACAAAAGTCGTAGTTGCTTACATCGAAGGCATTACGAATGAACAGCACGTTAATACCGCAATGCAGCGCCTACAAGACATTGACTTTGATGTTCCTTTCGATGCGACTATGATTGAACAATTTATTAGCGATAACAGTAACTCTCCCTTCCCTGTTTTACTACCTACAGAGCGCTTAGATCGTTCTGTTTATGCACTCATTAATGGAGGGGTTGTCATTTTAACAGACGGTTCCCCTTACGCATTAGCTGGACCAGCGACGTTACTCGATTTCTTTGTCTCTCCAGAAGATTATTATTTACCATGGATAGCGGGCTCTTTTCTTCGGATGGTTCGTTTTTTTGGAGCAGCATTCTCTTTATTTTCGTCAGCTATTTATACAGCTGTATTAACGTATCACTATCAAATGATTCCAGCTGATTTACTTGGCCCAATTATTTATTCTAGAGCTAACGTACCGTTCCCACCTGTTTTAGAGGCTCTTTTTTTAGAAATTACAATTGAATTACTTCGCGAAGCCGGGGCACGATTACCGACAAAAGTTGGACAAACAATCGGTATTGTTGGGGGAATTGTAATAGGGCAAGCATCGGTAGAGGCTGCTTTAACGAGTACCATTTTATTAATTGCGGTTGCATTATCCGCACTTGCTTCTTTTACAACACCGACGGTAAAAATGTCTTCTACTATTCGGTTATTGCGCTTTCCGCTCATTATTTTGGCCGGGGCATTTGGAGGCTTAGGTCTTATTGTCGGATTCGTATTTATTTTAGCGCATTTAATTCGTCTAAAATCACTTGGCTCACCTTATTTATTACCGTTATATCCATTTCGAGGTTTAGGTACTGCAGAAGGACTACTGCGCTTACCATTTAGCCAAACTGCAGGGCGTGCCTCTTTTCTGAGACCGAAAAAGAAGTGGCGCTATGATCCAAACAACGCAAAAAGGAAACGTGATGGTGAAAAGAAATGAAATTTTTTTTACTATGCTTTACTATTATCATTTTTATTTTCCAATCAGGTTGTACGCAACCGAATATAGTTGATACGCAGCGAATTATTCATGTGGGCGGATTCGATATAACGAAAGATAAACAATTCCGCGGGACAATTCTCTATCCAGATTATACAAAGGGTGTGCAATCAAAACCACAAACTCAGTCAACAACTGCAGACACAATTGAAACAATATCTTCACGCTTAAATGCCAAATCACCACATACTGTCGCTGTAGGTCAAATGCGTGTTGTCCTATTTGGAAAATCATTTGGTGAACGTGGAATTAGTGACGTTATTAATAACTTACAGCGTGACCCTAACATTGGCCGGGATGTCCAGCTAGCACTTGTAGATGGTTCAACAGAAGAACTTCTCAAACACGTCAAAGCAAATGGATCACTATATCTTTCTGATTTACTTGAACAAAATATAGAAAATGAGACGATTCCTCGGACCGCTTTAAATATTTTTCTATATAACTTTTATTCATCAGGATGCGATTCATTTCTTCCTTACATTCAAGTGGATGAAGACCAATCAGCTTCCATTAAAGGTCTCGCTTTTTTAAAAAAGGATAAAGTAGCTATGTATACAGATAAACAAGGATCTTTTTTATTAAAATTACTCATTAATCCCACTAAAAATGGGCGTTATGAAGTTCCAATACGCCAAGGTAAACATAAAGGATTAATCGCCACTCAAAACTTATCTGGAGATAGTGTTTGTGACGTTACTCAAGATGGTGATATCCCGAAAGTTCACATCCGTTTAAAACTAAACGGACTCATAAAAAACGCACCAGATTGGCTTGATTTATCGAAAAATGAAAGTATAACTTACGTCAAAAAACATGTCGAAAAAACACTTGAAAAACATTTAAACGAATTAATAAAACAATTTCAAGAAAAAGAAATTGATCCGATAGGTCTACGTGAAGAAATTCGTAGTCACTCGAGAAAATGGAGTATGAAACAAATTCAAGAAATGTATCCTAGCCTAGACGTTGCGGTTAATGTGCAAATTAATATCGTACAATCTGGTATCGGAGAATAATGAGGTGCTAAAATGGCTGAGCAAAATAAAACAAATACTGTTTCCCCTTATTTCGCATTTCTTTTATTACACTCCCTTCAAATCGGAGTAGGTGTACTAGGATACCAAAGAATTATTGCGCAATATGCCGGTTACGATTCTTGGATTTCTCTTATTGTCGCTGGTATTGCGACTCATATCGCGCTATTTTGCATGCTAAAAATGTTAGAAAAAGATAATGATTTAATGAATATTCATACGACATGTTTCGGGAAATGGATCGGAACCTTTTTTTCCGTATGCTTTGCCGCATACCTTCTATTATTTTGCCTTACTGTTCTTCGTACATATATTGAAGTCATTCAAGTTTGGGTCTTTCCTACAATTAAGCCTTGGAAATTAACTTTATTATTTTTACTCGTGATTTATTATGTAATAAAAGGTGGATTTCGCTCTGTAACAGGAATGTGTTTTTGGGGCGTCATCATACCTATTTTCGTATTATTCTTCTTAGTTTTCCCAATGAAATATGCACATGTCCGTAACATTTTACCTATTTTCACACATTCACCTGTAGAAATTCTAACTTCAGCTAAAGCATCAGCATTAGAATTCCTTGGGTTCGAGGCAATACTTATCTTTTATCCGCTTATTAAAAAAGATAAATCTCTAAAGAAATGGGCGCATGGCGGGATTGCTTTTACAACTATTTTATACGTATTATTAGCAGTCGTTTCCCTTATGTACTATAGTCAAGGGCAACTCCACCACACAATTTGGCCTACATTAACGATGCTAAAAATCATTAAAATTCCCTTTATTCAGCGATTTGAATACATAATTATATTCGTATGGTTCCTTATTATTTTACCTAACCTTTGTTTAACGATTTGGTCTTCTTGTCGTACTATTAAGCGTTCTTTTCATATACCATTTAAAATGACATTGCCACTTTTTATTGCAACTGTATTTATCTCATCCTTATTTTTCACAAACCGTGAGAGTATTAATACATTAAATACAGTACTATCAAAGGCTGGCTTATATATCGTATACGTTTATATACCGATTTTATTTCTATTCCATTCACTGCAATGGCACTTCAAAAATCGTTCCAAAAAAACTTCTCCCTAGGTGTGCTTCAGTCTGATACAATTTTATTAATACATTTGTAAAGGGGACAAGCAGATGAAAAAATATGTATTTTCTTTACTTGCAGTACTGAGCCTAATTCTTACTGGATGCGGGAGTACTGGTACAAATGAAAAAAAGTCTTCTGAATCAAAAGAAGAGCATGACCACGCATCACATACTCAGCAAACTGACATTCAAGAAAAGACAAAAGGAGTCGACACACTCCCAACCTTCCTAGACAAGCTTGATCCACAAATGAAAGACATCTACACTGTCGCTGGACAAAATACTGAATTATTAGATTGGATTCCTTGTTACTGCGGTTGCGGCGAAAGTGTAGGACATAAAAATAATAAAAATTGCTTTATTCGTGAAATCAAAAAGAATGGTGAAGTTGTTTGGGATTCCCATGCAACAACTTGTGTAAATTGCCTAGAAATTGCAGTTGAATCCGCTTCGATGAAACAAAAAGGAAAATCAACGCTTGAAATTCGTAAATACATTGATAATAAATATAAAGAAGGATATGGAAGACCAACCCCTACGCCAATGCCAAAAGCTTAAAAACGAGGAGATACCTCGTTTTTTCTTTTCATTCACTTTTTTTCTTAACAAATTCTTTCAAGTGTATTTCTCCTTGCTTGTCACACACTATATATAACTCCTCGGTAAGGAGGGTACACAGTGCAAACATATAACGACTATGACAAAGCGCTCTATTACACGTATTGTTGTAATTGGGATAAATTACTCGTTCTAATGGTTCAAACGAATGATCAGTTATTTTCTAAGCGTATTGAACATTTCCTTCACGCTTACCAATATAGCAAAGAATTACCTGAAGTTGATAAACAATTGCAGCTTCTATTTCAATATATTGACCATGCATCACAAAAGTCACATGTAGAAGAAGTAGAGCAAATTCAAATGTAAAATATAGCGCTATTCTCTCTAAGAGGATGGCGCTTTTTTGAACATTTTCATATCAATAAAAGTTTCCTTTTACAAAACTTTTATTGATAAACATATTTTCTCTTTCTTTTCTCTACCACTTCATACTATAATTTAGTATGTAACTATTATAAGAGAGGTATAAAATATGGAACGAGAAAAAAAGCAAGAATATGCTTTATTTACTGCATGGGGAGCTTCTTTTATTGCTACGCTAGGCAGCCTATACTTTTCCGAAATCATGAAATTTGAGCCTTGTGTCCTTTGTTGGTATCAACGCATCTTTATGTATCCATTCGTTTTATGGCTCGGCATTGCTGTAGTAAAAAAAGATTATCGTATTGCAAGTTATTCCTTACCAATTGCAAGTATTGGTGCTTGTATTTCTTTATATCACTATGCAATCCAAAAAATTTCAGCACTATCAGCTGCAGGAGCAGCTTGCGGACGCGTACCTTGTACGGGAGAATACATAAACTGGTTCGGCTTTGTGACAATCCCGTTTTTAGCACTAATCGGCTTTATCACAATCGCTATTTGTAGCTTTATTGTAATTAAAAACAAATAAGGAGCTGAAAAAATGAAAAAAATGCTTATATTTGGCGGTATTATTATCGTCTTATTTGCAGCAATCTATGGTGTAACACAAATGGAAGAAAAAAACGCATCGACAAGTCAAAAGCTTAATAATAATAGTACTAGCCAAACAAACGGTACGGACTACTATACAAATAAAATCTCTCTTCCAGATCTTCAGAAAAATTTAGAAGAGAAAAAAGAACAAACAGTATACTTTTATCAAACAACTTGCGTTCATTGCCAAAAAATATCTCCTATTGTCGTACCACTTGCAAAAGATTTAAATATCGATATGAAAGTTATGGATATCGCAAAATTGGACGCTCCTTGGGATGATTATAAAATTCAAGGCACTCCAACAATTATTCATTTTAAAGACGGTAAAGAAGTGAGCCGTGTTAGCGGAAAACAATCAAAAGAAGCATTTACAAAATGGTTCGAAAAAACAAAACAAGAATAGGAAACTCCTTCTATACATGAAATGGGTGTAAAATCCCACACTAATGTATAAGGAGGGGGTTTTATGCCAGAAGTAAGATGCTCTGTTTCCAATTGCTCATTTTGGGGACAAGGTAACTTTTGTCAAGCAAGTGCAATCGTTGTTCAACCCGATGCACAACAAGCAGATCAAATTGAAAACGATTCTTATACAAGCGCAACTTTAACAAATGAGACGCTTGAAAGCTCTGTAACGACGAGTGTAGAAACTTGTTGTCAAACATTCAAGCCAAAATATTAAACACAAAAGCATACGATTAGTCGTATGCTTTTTTACATTCCCCTCCAAGAATCATGCATCATAAAAAAGTATAAAACGACGAGAATGACCGTCCCACATAAAGTGATACGCCGATATATACTCCTCTCTCCTTCCCTTGCTTTAACAAACGCCCAAATAAATCCGACGAACAATATTAAATCAATATACGGAACATAAAAGGAAAATACGAGTAACGCATACAAATACACGATAAATAAACAAATCGTTACTAAGAAAATTTTAAATGCAAATTCACTTTTCATAATATAACCGCCCCCCAATCCGTACTGTATTATATTCATGAAAAAACAATAGTTGCAGTTAAAATCAAAGCACAAATAAGCTACCGTCTATTTACGGTAGCTATTACGGGACATTATATTTTCTTTTATAGATGTTACTCAAAATCGAATACGGTAATTGTTCATAACGAATTTTTTCTCCAGTTTCATCTATTATATACAAATTATTCCCTATATAATATACTCCATTTTTCCGTTTCGAATATACTACATATCTTTCATTTGGCAATACTGTTTTTACTTTCGAAAGCTGTCCATTTGGCTCTTGCCAATATATATTTAAACGATCAACTAACGTAAGATTCCCGATTTGTTCCTCTTCTACTTTACGGCCATTCCAGCTCACAACACGATAACCAAGCTTATACGCTTCATATTCAGGACTCGTATAAAAACGAGAAATAATTACTTTTGTCTGTAATTGTACCCGATCATATAACCATTGTATGTCCCGATCATGCATGCGAATACAACCATTCGACTCCCGGCTTCCAATCGTCCATTCCCGATTTGTTCCATGAATCGCATATTCCTTTTTATCCAAACCTAGCCACCTCGTACCGAGAGGATTATTCGGTGCACCCCCAGCTATTTTTTTACGATGGTAGTCTTTATTTTTATATTTACTTATAATACAAAAATTACCTTCAGGCGTCGGGGTACTGTCTCTTCCTGTCGTTATCGGAAATGTCCTCGTATAGTTTCCATCTTCAAAAAAAGATAGCTGATTCGTCGTAAGGTTAACTAATATTAGATGATCTGTATTAGCAAAAGCGCTAGCTGGTAGGCAGAAAAATAAGATTGCGATAAACCAGACTTTCTTCATCTAAATCCTCCCTAGCACTAACATCATAATAAATGCAATTAGCTTTACTTTGCTCTTATAAATGAAAACTATCCATTTACAATAACGCCCCCATTTACATGTATCATTTGTCCCGTCACATAAGCCGAATCACTAGACGCTAAATATACATATGCAGGTGCTAATTCATACGGCTGACCAGGTCTTTGCATCGGGATATTGCTCCCGAACTGTGATACTTTTTTCTTATCAAAACTTGATGGAATAAGCGGCGTCCAAATTGGCCCTGGCGCAACACCATTTACACGAATTCCTTTTTGTACAAGGGACTGAGAGAGTGATCTTGTAAAGGCGACAATTGCTCCTTTCGTTGCAGAATAATCGATCAACGTTTCATTTCCTTCATACGCAACGATAGATGCCGTGTTTATAATTACATCCCCTTGCTTTAAATGAGAGAGTGCTGCTTTTGTAACATGAAAATAAGAAAAAATATTAACACGGAACGTTTTTTCTAGCTGTTCCGCTGTAATATACTCTAACCCTTGCTGCGGATATTGCTGTGCGACGTTATTCACTAGAACATTTAAACTCCCCAGCTGTGAAACAGTCTTTTCCACAATATCTTTACAATGTTGTTCACTACTCAAATCCCCCGGCAGTAATATGCAATCTACGCCTTCTTTTTCAACAAGTTGTTTCGTCTCGTTTGCATCTTCATCCTCATCTAAATAAGCAATCGCAATATTTGCTCCCTCTTTTGCAAAAGCAATGGACACAGCTCGCCCAATGCCACTATCTCCCCCTGTAATTAATACATTCTTTCCTTTTAACTTTTCGCTTCCTTTATAATTTGGATCTTCAAATTGCGGAAGAGGATTCATTAACGATTCAATACCAGGCTGTTTGTTTTGATGTTGCGCTGGCATTGTTAAAAAGTTTTTTTGCTGTGGCATAACTTCCTTCAACTCCTTTTCCTTATAATGTGCACAATAATAAAAACTACTTACACATTAAAAAACTGTAATTCACACGCATCTTCACGATTAATATTCGAATTTAAGACATAAAATATGAATTGTTCTAAAGTTTTTATGTAAAACTATTGCAAAATAGATAAAAAACGAATATTATATATAACTGTTGTGGCAATTATTCGTAAAAAGAAAGGATGTTTATATGTTTAACCTTTCAAAACATAAAACTTCTATTAAAACTGAAATTATGGCAGGTATTATTACCTTCTTAACAATGGCATATATCATTGTCGTAAACCCTGTCATCCTTGGGGATGCAGGTGTTCCGTTTGAACAAGCATTTACAGCGACCATTATTGCAGCTGTTGTCGGAACATTATTTATGGCAATTTTTACAAACTTACCAATTGCAATTGCACCAGGTATGGGATTAAATGCTTACTTCTCTTACTCTGTTGTAAAAGCTCATGAAGGCATGACTTTCGCAATTGCATTCTCTGCTGTATTCGTAGCAGGTATGATTTTAATTTTGTTATCATTTACATCTTTCCGTACAAAATTAATGGAAGCAATTCCTGAAAACTTAAGACATGCAATTACTGCTGGTATCGGTCTTTTCATCGCCTTTATCGGTTTACGTTTAACAGGTATCGTTACAAAAAATGATGCAAACTTAGTTGGACTTGGAGATCTTCACTCTGCTCCAGTACTACTAGCATTAGCTGGACTTGGAATTACAATTGTCCTTATGTCTTTAAATGTAAATGGCGCGCTATTTATCGGAATGCTATTAACTGGTATTATCGCTTTCTTCACAGGACAATTAACATTCTCAAACGGTGTTACATCAATGCCTGGATTACCAGAAGGAATTATTGTTTCAAATCCAATTACTGCTGTATCTGATGTAATTAACTACGGATTATACGGCGTTGTTTTCTCATTCTTCCTTGTTACACTATTCGATACAACAGGTACATTACTTGGCGTTGCACAACAAGGTGGATTTATGAAAGACGGAAAGCTTCCAAAAGCAGGACGAGCTCTTCTATCTGACTCATTCTCAGCAACAATCGGTTCTATGTTCGGAACAACACCATCAACAGCTTATATTGAATCATCTGCTGGTGTTGCTGCCGGTGGTCGTACTGGTTTAACGACAGTTACAGTAGCTGTTCTATTTGCATTAGCAGCGTTCTTCGGACCATTAGTAAGTGCCATTTCTGGTGTATCAGCTATTACTGCACCATCACTAATTATCGTTGGTAGTCTTATGATGGGCTCTGTTCGCCACATTGATTGGGATGCATTTGATGAATCATTCCCAGCATTCTTAGTAATCTTAAGCATGCCACTTACATCAAGTATCTCAACAGGTATTGCACTTGGATTTATTTCATACCCACTTATGAAAGTGGCAAAAGGTAAATTCCGTTCGGTTCACCCACTTGTGTATTTATTCGGAATCTTGTTCGCTTATCAATTGATATTCTTACCACATTAAAATCCCTCGTTGTGAGGGGTTTTTTTATTTTAAAAAGGCGATATTTTTAAAGAATGTTGCTTTATTACAAAGTTAAAGGACCCCTGTATGAGATCCTTTGGTTGATTTATAATGATTCAGTTAGCCCTAAAATAGTCTTGATACGTTCATTTTGTTCATTCTTATCCAGATATTCAAAGAAACCAAGACGATTCCCCCAAGGATCTGTGAAAGTCCCCCATTTTACAGGCACTTCATCACGAGAAAATATCTCGAATTTTTCAATATTCAATTCTTCAACCACTCTTTTTTGTTCTACTTCAATATCTTTTACTGCTAGACGAAGAGGTCCACTTCCTTCTGAAGGTGTCCCTTCTGCTACTTGTAGCCAACAACCTGGTATAAGCTCCCATTCTATAAATCCTTCGTGAGGTATAAAGTCAGGTTCCCTACTTAGTAAAGTTTTATACCAGCTATGCCCTTCTTTAATAGTAGGAACACGAATTTGTACTGTTATCTCAAAAAACAAATAAATCCCTCCTTAGAGTTATTTATTACGTATTCCATATAAGTAAAATTTCCCCTTCCACCTAAATCATTAGTTGAATTTTCTTATATCCATTGAATGTTACCATCAAGCAAATGTATCGTTCTGTGGCAATAGTCGGCCACTTTTTGATCATGTGTAACGACTAGTATTGTTTTTCCTTGTTTATTAATTTCAGTTAAAATGTTCATGATTTTTTTCCCGTTTTCTTGATCAAGAGCACCAGTAGGTTCATCGGCAAGTACCCATTATTTACACAACTTTTATACATTTATAAAAAAAGGCTGCGGAGAAAATTTTCTCCACAGCCTAATAAAACTCTCTATATAGAGGTTCTAATCGTATATTACCTTTGCAAAAACGCCTGTAAATCTGCAAATTGTCTCTTCGCATCTTCATAGCCTTGCTCATATAGATTTTGTAGTTTTGCTGTATCTTTTTCCATACGGTCTACTTGAAGCGGCACTTCTGGACGAATAACAAATAAATTACCCGCTTGTTCTTCTTTTTCAATGTAGTGAAGTGTTTCATTATATACTTCATAACGAGTCAACATCGTATTTACAAGGTTGGGATATTTTTTATAAGCCTTTGCTGCAACCCAGCCAAACTTTGATTTTTTCTTCGCGTAACCATGATTTCTCGTCAAAATAACGACTGATTTTTCAAATCCATCTTCCTGTGCTTTACGAACTGGAATCGGATCAGAAATCCCGCCATCTAATAATTGCTTACCTCTGTAGTCTACTACCGGTGCAATAAATGGCAATGAACTAGACGCTTGCAATAAATTTAACGCATCATCATTCGTTCCCTCTTTTTCAAAATAAACAGGTTGTCCAGTTTCACAATCTGTTGTTCCTACAAGGAAACGCTCTGGACTATTAAAGTATGTTTCAAAATCAAACGGTACATGCTTTTCTGGAATTTCATGAAAAATGAAATCCATATCAAATAATTGACGCTTTTTCCATAAGTTTTTATACGATAAATACTGTGGATGTGATGCATAATCAATATTTACTGTTTTATTTCTATTTCTTTGTCTGGAAAGATACGACGCTGCATGGCAAGCACCAGCTGATACACCGATTACATATGGAAAATATAAATTTTGTTCCATAAAGTATTCTAGTATCCCACCAGTATATACTCCGCGCATACCGCCGCCTTCTAATACTAAGCCCGTATTTTCAAGCATGTTACTCTCTCCTCTTTCTATATATTGACTCTTTAATTATTCACTATGTTAAGTATCTTTTTCTATTATATATGAGTTCTTTCAGAAACAATATTCAAAAGGCTTGAGAAAAAGAATTTCTTCTTCCTAACGATAGCACCACATCACTATCAGGCTAACAAAATATCCCTACGACTTCTTTAAATGAATTATTATAAATAATCCCAGATTTTTTTAATTTTAAATATTCAGAATTGAAATTAAAATATATAATAAGATGATGGGGATGAAATTACAAATTATAGATAACGAGGGAATAGGGATGAAATTACAATTAAAAGCTGATTTAATGCTACTACTGGTTACATTTTTTTGGGGTGCATCCATTCTACTTACAAAAGTTGGCCTTGATGACATAGAAGAATATAATTTAATCGCATTACGATTTATTATTGCCTTTCTTTTATCAGGTTTAATATTTTACAAACACTTATTCAAAATTGATTTTAAAACTGTAAAATATGCTTTTATATTAGCTTCTGTTTTATTTATAGTTTATATCTTTGCGACTTTCGGTACAAAGTATACAAGTGTTTCTAATGCAGGTTTCTTACTAAGTCTCACTGTCATTTTCATTCCAATATTATCATCTATATTTTTAAAGCACATTCCTGAAAAGAAAGTTATATTAGGAATTGTTTTAACGATAATAGGAATCGGATTATTAACATTAAATAGTGAATTTAAGATCGGTAACGGCGATATATTTTGCATATTGTCTGCTTTATTTTATGCGATTCACGTCATCATTACGGGCACAGTAACGAAACATGTGAATTCAATTGCTCTTGGGGTAATACAACTCGGCTTTGTTGGCCTATTTAGTCTTATTTTTTCATTCATTATAGAAACCCCAAAACTTCCAAGCACTATTGACTCATGGCTAATCACCTTAGCCTTAAGTATATTTTGCACAGCAGTCGCATTCATTGTTCAAGTTATTGCCCAGCAATACACCACTCCCACACATACAGGTCTTATTTTTTCATTAGAACCTGTTTTTTCCGCAGGTTTTGCCTTCTTTTTCACGGGTGAAACACTCACACTTAAAGGCTACTTAGGTGCAACTCTCATATTATTAAGTGTATTAATTGCTGAGTTAGATTTTAAAAGTTTATTAAAACTCAATTATAAGAAAAATATGGAATAGATATTTCGCCAAGATAGATAAATATACATCCACGTTGAGGGGCTTCGTTTATATTATTTTCATTCTCTTAACCTAGGTCTACTTCTAAGTGAATGTCTTTCTCTCACGGGAATAAAATCCCCATACTCTACAAAAAAGAAAATAAGTAAAAAGCAAAATAGAGACTTCCCGAAAGGATGTCTCTATTTTAAGCTCTTTGATCAGCAACGATATGGATATCAATATGCTTCGTTTGTCTCATAATTTCATTTACAATAGAACCTTTTCTTATTTCTTCCCACCGTGTTCTTGCTGATTGCCCGAGTAAAATTTGCGTTACTTGTAGTCTGTTCGCGACTTCAATAATAACATCAGCTGGCTTTCTCCCTTTCGCTTCTTCTAATACAAAGCTCGCATCAAATTGATTCGTCAAGGATTTCCACTCTTCAATTGTTTGCTTTTTCCCTGCTGAAATAGAATCTATATTTTCCCTTTCTACATTTAAGACATACAATTCAGCGTTTAACCGATCAGCCATGCGCCATCCTCTTCTTATTAATTTCTCTGCTGTTGAACTGTATTGTACACAAACGAGAATTTTTTCTTTCACGCCAATCGGCTCTATAACTGTTTGACTAATTTTTTCATCCATATCATCTGCAACTTCACGAAGCGATAATTCCCTTAGTGCCCCTAGATTATTAAGCGTAAAGAAGTTTTGTAAGCTTTGCTGAATTTTTTCTTCCTTATATATCTTTCCATCTATTAATCTCTTCCTTAATACCTCAGGTGTTGCATCAACGAGTTGAATTTCATTTGCTTTTTGCAAAATAAAATCCGGAATACGTTCTCGTACTTTGACATTCGTAATTTGAGCTACAATGTCATGAACGCTTTCTAAATGTTGAATATTAAACGCTGATAATACTGATATACCAGCCTCTAGCAATTCTTGAACATCCATGTACCGTTTTTTATGTTTAGAACCAGGAATATTACTATGCGCGAGTTCATCAACAACAACAATTTGTGGTGCTCGCTTTATAATTCCTTCTACATCCAGTTCATAAAATACTTTCCCTTTATAATCTATTTCTTTTAAAGGAACTTTTTCTAAATCAGCAATTGCTTCTTCCGTCTCTTTTCTTCCATGTGTTTCAATTAAACCAATTACAATATCAATACCATCTTTTTGCATTTCTCTAGCATCAAAGAGCATTTTATAACTTTTCCCTACTCCTGGAGCAGCCCCTACGTATAGCTTTAGCTTTCCGCGATTTTGCTGACGAATGTATTCTAAATACTCTTCCGGTGTTCGCCTTTGAAACGTTGGTTTATAGTCATCTGCATACAAGACACGCACAACCTTTCTTTTGAAACAACGCTACCTCAATCCATTAGATTGAGGTAGCACTGTTACTATTTTATTAGTTTCTGTAATTCTAAATTTAACTTTAAGACGTTTACACGGTCCTCTCCAAATAAACCGAGTGCAGCACCTTCTGTTTGATTTTTAATAAGCTGATCAAGCTTTTCTTTCGGAATATTTGTTAATTTCGAGATACGATCCACCTGTACGTAAGCTGCCTGTGGACTAATATCCGGATCAAGTCCTGAACCTGAATTTGTTACTAAATCAATCGGTACTTCTGTAACTGGCACACTTGGATTTTGTACCTTCCAATCTGCAATACTTTTCTCTACTCGTTTCGCTAAATCTTGATCAGACGGTGCATAGTTATTAGATCCTGATGCTTCTGCTTTATATTCTATACTAGAGACACGCCCATGAAAATAACGTGGATCTGTGAAATTTTGACCGATTAATTTTGAACCAACTACTTCATTCTTATCATTATATATAAGACTTCCATCCGCATTATCCTTCATTACCGCTTGCGCAATACCAGTTACAATTAGCGGGTATACAAGTCCACACAAGACTAAGAATGTAAAAGTAATACGAATAATTGGTGAAAGTATACTTTGTTTTTTCGCCATCTTTCTTCCCCTCTTCCTTATATGAACAAGCCGACAATCATATCAATTACTTTAATTCCAATGAATGGAACGATAACTCCGCCAAGCCCGTAAATGAGTAAGTTTCGGCTAAGCAGTGCATTAGAACTCATCGGTTTATATGCAATACCTTTCATCGCTAACGGAATTAGTAACGGAATAATAACTGCATTAAATATTAATGCTGATAAGATTGCTGAAAGCGGTGATGTTAATTTCATAATATTTAATGCTTCCATTTGCGGAATCGCAAGTGTAAACATCGCTGGAATAATCGCGAAATATTTCGCAATATCATTCGCAATACTAAACGTCGTTAGCGCACCACGTGTCATTAACAATTGCTTACCGATTCCTACAACCTCAATAATTTTAGTTGGATTCGAATCTAGATCAATCATATTTGCTGCTTCTTTCGCAGCTGTTGTACCACTATTCATCGCTAATCCAACGTCGGCTTGCGCTAATGCCGGAGCATCATTTGTACCATCACCTGTCATTGCTACAAGTTTCCCTTTATCTTGTTCTGCTTTAATAACCGCAATTTTATCTTCTGGTTTACACTCGGCAACGAATTCATCTACCCCTGCTTCTTTTGCAATTGTTGCTGCTGTTAATGGGTTATCACCTGTACACATAACCGTTTTAATCCCCATTTGGCGCAATTGTTCAAAACGTTCACGCATACCAGGTTTTACTGTATCCTTTAAATAAATTAAACCGTAAATACGATCATCTACTGCAACTACAAGCGGTGTTCCACCCTCTTTTGAAATTAAATCTGCTTTTTGATTCACATCTTTTGGAATCGTTCCGCCTTGTGATTGAACCCATTCAATAACGGCACCAACAGCACCTTTTCTCACTTTCGTTCCATCCTGTAAATCAACACCGCTCATTCTCGTTTCTGCTTTAAACGGAACAAATTCACCTTGTTCTGCAAGTTCTCTATTATATGATATTGATTTTGCTTGCACATACTCTATAACAGATCGACCTTCTGGCGTTTCGTCTAAAACAGAACTAATCGCAGCCCATTTCCCTACCTGCTCAATCGTTTCATTTCCTACAGGGAGTAGTGTATGTGCCATCCGGTTCCCGAAAGTAATCGTACCTGTTTTATCTAAAATGATTGTATTAATATCGCCCGCAGCTTCTACTGCTTTCCCTGACATTGCTAATACATTAAACTTTGTCACGCGGTCCATCCCGGCAATACCAATCGCTGATAATAACCCACCAATTGTCGTTGGAATTAAACAAACTAACAATGCCACAAGTACAGCTGTATCAATTTGAAATCCTAAATAATTTGTAAAGATTGGCAACGTCACAACAACGATTAAGAAAATTAGAGTTAAACTCGTTAATACTGTATTTAAAGCAATTTCATTCGGCGTTTTTTGACGAGCAGCTCCTTCTACTAAAGAAATCATTTTATCAATAAATGATTCACCAGGATTACTTGTAATTACAATTGTAATCTCATCACTTACGACCATCGTTCCGCCTGTTACTGAACAAAAATCGCCACCTGCTTCTTTTATAACAGGAGCTGACTCCCCTGTAATTGCAGATTCATCTACAGACGCTAATCCTTTAATTACTTCACCATCATTTGGAATCATTTCTCCTTGTTTTACAATAACAACGTCACCTTTTCTCAGCTCAGTTGCTGAAACTTGAACGATGTCTCCATTTTCTTTTACAACATTTGCAAACACATCTTTCTTCGATTGTTTTAAAGAATCGGCTTGCGCTTTACCACGCCCTTCTGCTAACGCTTCTGCAAAGTTAGCAAATAAAACTGTAAATAATAGAATGAGAGAAACTGTTATATTAAACCATCCTGGTACACTACTAGAACTACTTGGAAGAAAGGATAAAATTAACGTAATTATAAATCCAATTTCCACAACGAACATAATAGGATTCTTTATCATTACTTTCGGATTCAATTTCGCAAAGGATTGTTTCATCGCATGCGTCACGATATCACGATCCAGCGTTTTCGCTTGTCTAACCTCATCTTCTATAACATATATTTGTGACTCGTCCACTTGTTTTTCTTTTACTACTACCGGCTTCATCATTTACCCTCCATTACTTCAATGTAAGAAATTCTGCAATTGGGCCTAATACTAACATCGGGAAGAATGTTAACGCACCGACGATTACAATCGTTCCGATGAAGATACCACCAAATAAACTATTATCCGTACGGAACGTTCCGACTGTTTCTGGTACGACCGTTTTCTCCTTCAGTGAAGCAGAAACAGCTAGCATCGTAATTAAGCTGAAATAGCGTCCTAAAAACATAACTAAACCAGTCGTAATATTCCAAAACGGTGTATTATCCCCTAAACCTTCAAATCCAGATCCGTTATTCGCAGCTGACGATGTATACTCATATACAACTTGCGTTAAACCGTGGAAACCTGAATGCGAAATGGCATCTGTTCCTAGATTTGTTGAAAGAGCTAATGCTGAAAATCCTAAAATGAGCAATGGATGAAATAATATCGTTACTGCAATTAATTTCATTTCCTTACCTTCAATCTTTTTACCTAAAAACTCTGGTGTCCGTCCGACCATTAATCCAGATATAAAGACTGCAATAATTGCATACATGATAATATTGATAAAGCCTGCTCCAACGCCGCCATATACTGTATTCAACATCATATTTACGAGTGGAACTAAACCACCAATTGGTGTTAATGTATCATGCATCGTATCAACCGCCCCTGTTTCAGCAGCTGTCGTTACTGTCGCATAAAGTGAAGAAAATACGGTTCCAAATCGTACTTCTTTTCCTTCTGTACTTCCTTGCACATGTTCAATACCCATTTGGTTCAACACTGGATTCCCATGTAATTCGGATGTCGTAATCGTTATAAATCCTAGTAAAAAGACCATGAACAGCGACACGAAAAGGATACGTCCTTGCTTTTTATTTCCAACCATTCGTCCGTACGTAAATGGCAGTGCTGTTGGCAGTAACATCATAAGCATCATTTGTAAAATATTACTGATTTGACCTGGATTTTCAAATGGATGCGCTGAGTTTGCTCCGAAGAAACCACCACCATTATTCCCAAGCTCCTTAATTGAAACGAATGATGCAACTGGTCCACGTAATATACTTTGTTTTGCCCCTTCAATCGTATGTGCTGTAACTGCCCCATCTAACGTTTGTGGTACACCAAGTGCGACAAAGACTAACGCCGCAACAAATGCAATTGGAAGAAAAACTCTCGTTAAAGCTCTCGTAAAATCAACGAAGAAGTTCCCAAGTTCTTTTCCAGCAAGCCCTCTTATAAATGCCATAACAATCGCTAAAGTCGTTGCTGGTGCTGCAAACATTAAAAACGTAATGGCGATTAATTGTGATAAATAAGATAAACCATTTTCACCGCTATAATGCTGTAAGTTTGTATCGGCCATAAAACTAATTGCTGTATTAAAAGCGAGCGTAGGCTCCATCCCTGCAATATGCGCTGGATTTAGCGGCAGCACACCTTGTAATCTGAAAATGAAATATACAACGACAATCATAAATCCATTGAGTAATACTAATGATAATGCGTACTGTTTCCAAGTTTGATTGTATGCTTTTACACCCGTAATTTTAAAAATAAGTTTTTCAAAAGGCCCGAATACTTTATCTAGCGTCTTGCTACCTTGAAAGGCTTTCTCTAAATAAATCCCCATTGGCTTTGCTACTAAAATAAACAAGAGCATTGTAATAACAACTGCAACCCAAATCATAATGAATGATTCCCCCTAATTAAAACTTTTCTGGATTTAATAATGCGTACACTAAGTACACCGTAATCGCTGCAACAATAACCGATAAGGCAAACATCATGATTGCTTCCCTTCTTTCACAACTTTATCTGACCAACTTGCCAGGCTTGCCATCGATGCAACTAATACAACAAATATCCCGACCATTACCACATCTAACATAGCTATCCCTCACTTTTTTGTTAAAATTTGGCATTTATTTATCAAAAAAAGAACACTAAGCTCTACTTAGTGTTCGAAGTGAACAACACAAAGTAAACCTCCTCTCTAAACGCTTACGAGGTTAGCTGTCGGATTCGGGCCTAAAGAGTAGCCCTACTTTCAAAACTGAAAGATTCACCCCAAGTGACGATGCACAAAATTGGTTCCCCCGCTCCATTTCTGGAACTCAGCGATTTTAGGTTTTTTTGGAAATTTTATGAATGATTTATGAGAGTAAATATACTCCTCTATATTTAACTTGTAAAGAGGTAAATTACTTAAATTAAGAAAATATTTCACTATTTAAACGCTTACATTACACGTTATTAATGTTATTTCATCCATTTTCTTGTCTTTTCTTTCTTTTTCATAGAAATGATCTTTTAAATATGAAATAAAAAGAGCGAATTACATGAAGTGCATAGCTTGTTGCACTCAGTATTCGCTCTTTTATTCAATGCTTATTCTCCTCGTAAAAATGCACGCAAATTTCTCCCGCGAATATAAACTTGTGACAATTCTGCATGTAGCTGCTCATATTCGATAATATCTGTTTTTAAATATAAAGCATCTTTCGATGGCAATATTATATACGGTCTCGGAAAAATCGGATCGAGTACTACCAATTCTTGAACTCGCTCTACCGATACCGCCCAACGATTCGCTATATCTCCAAGTAGTAATACTTTCATCTTCGCTTCCTCCCGCCCTATTCAAAAAATAAAAACGAAATGTTATCACAGTTTGTAAACACGACAAATTTAGCTCCAATTGTTTCATAGAGCCTGGCTGGATATCGTTTATTCCTTGTGACAACAGTAATAGGCGCTTGAAAAGAAAAACGAATACGTTCTGTGAAGAAACTAACTATTGAAAGCTCATCTCCGAGCAAAATCACCTTCTTAATACACTCGCAAATACTAGTAAAATCCTGCTCCTTATTACAGCTATAAGTCGAATCAAATCCATAGTTTCTAACTTCAGCTGCTATCTCTTCATTTGCTGTAAAAATAATTAACTCATGCTGAAATGCTACTAGCTCTCTTAAACTCTTTACTTTATTTTCCTCTCCAACACAAATAAGCGTTAATTCCATATACCTCATCCTCCTTAGCATAAAAGAATCTAAACATAGATTGATATTCTCCTATACTAATCAGACCGATGAAGTGATGTATCCATCATGGCACCGTCCTCTCTCAAGACGCTTACGAAGTTAGCTGTCGGATTCGGGCTTTGAGAGTAGCCCTACTTTCAAAATTGAAAGATTCACCCCTAGTGACGACGCACAAATTGGTTCCTCCGCTCCATAAATCTGGACTCAGCGTATTACAAAAAATGTATTCTGGCTGATATATTACTCCTGTATTTGGAAAAAGTAAACAGAAAAAAAGCCAGTTATAAAACTAGCTTTTCTTTTTCTATGCTCTTGTTTTATTCAACTTATATGCAAAATGATTCGTTGGCCCATGACCACTACCAATATTCAATGGCTCTTCAATTGCTATACTAATAAATCGTTTTGCTTCTTGAACTGCCTCTTCAATTGAGTATCCTTTCGCAAGCCCTGCCGTAACTGCAGACGCGAATGTACACCCGCTCCCGTGCGTTTGCTTCGAAGGAATTCGTTCACTTCTAAATTCGATAAACTGCTCACCATCAAAGAGTAAATCAATTACTTCATTACCTTGGTATTCTGCATGCCCGCCCTTCATAAGAACATATTTAGCGCCTAATTCGTGCAATACTTTCGCAGCTTCTTTACTATCCTCTATATTATGAATCTCTAGTCCTGTTAACACTTCTGCTTCAGGAACATTCGGCGTTACAACAGTAGCTAATGGCAATAAATATTCTTTTAATGCGTGTACTGCTTCTTGTTGTAATAATGAAGCCCCACCTTTTGCAATCATAACAGGGTCTAGCACAATATTATTCCAGCCAAATTTCTTAATGTGTTCTGCCACAATTTGAATAATTTCACTGCTAAATAGCATTCCTAGTTTCACAGCATCTGGTGTTAAATCCATACCAATTGAATTCAGCTGTTCCGTAATTCCTTCTAAAGAAACAGGATATACCCCTTGAACGCCAAGCGTATTTTGAGCAGTAATTGCTGTAATAGCTGTCATTCCATACACACCAAGCTCTTGAAAAGTTTTTAAATCTGCTTGAATTCCAGCGCCACCTCCGCTATCAGATCCTGCAATCGTTAAAGCTTTATTTACTTTCATCTCACTCATCCTTTTCTATCCAAAATAGCGATGATATATTGTTTTTGCTTCACTTATATCTTTCGTTCCATGCACAAGTACACGGCCATCTTTGAAGGCAACTAATCTCTTTTCTCCAACAGAAAATGATAATAAATACGGATTTACATTCAAATCATTCACGCGATCATTCAGCAATTCTTTATATTGTTCAAAATCCATTTCTTCTTTATGAGGTGGTCTAATTTGAACTGTATTTCTCCCGCATAAAACTGCTGTTTTTGAAGTGTTTTCTTTATTTAAATACGGATATAATGCATCCTCACCACATGAAGGGCAATTATGTTTCCGAAGCTTTTGCACATTCATACATGAATATTCATTTTTCCATACATCAAACGACACAAGTCCATTTCGAAGTGATTCATAATCTTCTACTAACAGTTTTAGTGTTTCTGTTACTTGATGAGAAACGACAAGAGATACAGCAGGTGATATAATCCCCGCTGTATCACATGTCGCCCCGCCAAGCGGAATCGATTGTAATAAACAAGATAAACATGGCGTTTTACCAGGAAGAATTGTGTAAGAAAGACCGTAACTACCTATACACGCTCCGTAAATCCACGGAATAGAATATTTTTGCGATATATCATTCACAATAAAACGTGTTTCAAAATTATCAGTTGCATCAATTATTACATCAACACTTGTAACGAGTTCTTCTAATTCTTCAGCCGTTACATCTTGGACGATAGCCTCGACTCTTACTTCACTATTAATCTCTTCTAGACGTTTTTTTGCCGCTATAGCCTTCGGAAGATTATTCTCTACATCACGCTCCGCGTACAATTGCTGCCTTTGTAAATTACTCCAATCTACATAATCGCGGTCAACAATTGTCACCTTACCAACACCAGCCCTTACAAACATCTCTGCATTTGCACTACCTAGTGCGCCTGCACCGATAATAAGTACATGCTTTTCCCCTATCTTTTGTTGTCCCTCTTCTCCAATTGGAGAATATAGCTCTTGGCGAGAATATCGATTATTCAACTACGCTCATTCCTTCTAAAGGACTACTTGCTGTTGCACAACGCTTACGTGCAATACGACCTGCTTCAAAGCCTAAGCGCCCTGCCTCAATACCTAACTTCATTGCCTGTGCCATCTTAATAGGGTCTTTTGCTCCAGAAACTGCTGTATTTAATAACACACCATCTGCTCCTAATTCCATTGCAAATGCTGCATCAGCTGGGCTACCAATACCAGCGTCAACGATAACTGGTACTATTGCTTGTTCAATAATGAAACTTAAATTTAATGGATTTACAATACCAAGCCCTGAACCAATTGGTGATGCTCCTGGCATAATCGCGTGTACGCCAAGTTCTTGTAATTTACGTGCTAATACAACATCATCAGATGTGTACGGAAGAACGATAAATCCTTCTTCCAATAACATTTCAGATGCCTTCAATGTTTCTACCGGATCAGGTAATAACGTTTTATCATCACCAATAACTTCTACTTTTACCATGTCACAAAGTCCAGAAGCTTTTGCTAATTTTGCAATTCGAACAGCTTCTTCAGCATTTTTTGCTCCCGCTGTATTTGGTAGTAACGTATATTTTTTCACATCAAGTTTCTCTAATAAATTAGGTTGCTTCGCATCAAATATATCCATACGACGTACTGCGAATGTTAAAATTTCAGCTTCAGAAACGTCAATTTCCTTTTGCTGCACATCAAAATCAGAGAATTTCCCTGTTCCTAATAAAAGTCTAGAATGAAATGAAAATGGCCCAATATTTAACATAATCAACCGCCTCCTACGAAAGTTACAATCTCAATTTGGTCTCCATCAAAAACAGATGTATCCTTATGATCATCTTTTTGTAAAATATCTTTATTACGCTCTACTACAACGATTCTCTTATCTAATTCTAAATGTGTAAGTAGCTCAGCTACTGTTTTTACACTCGCTGGTATTTCAATTTGCTTACCATTAATTTTTAAATTCAAACTTCCATCCCCTTTCTAAACCGATTTAGAAAGCAATGAATCTAGCAAATGATTTTCTCGCTTTCCTTCTATTAAATCAGCCATATACTGACCGGAAACAGGACTTAATAAAATACCGTTTCGATAATGCCCAGTACAAGCATATAAACCTTTTATTTCTTCATGCTCTCCCATATAAGGAGCTCCATGATTAGACTGCGGTCTTAACCCAGCCCACGTACTTTCCCACTCAGCTTCTTTTAAAGCAGGTAATATCGTGTAAGCACGCTCTAATATAGAAGTTATGCTTTCTGGCTGCACAGCTTTATTAAACGTATGAGGATTCATCGTTGCCCCAATTACATAACGGCCACCGCGCTTTGGCGTAATATAAAACCGCTCTTGGAAAATAGGAGCCTTCAAGAGAGGTTTCCTGCTTCTTACTGCAACAACTTCTCCTTTAACTGGATATGTACCCCAATCACTTTGGAAATAATGTAGTAATTTCGTACTCCATGAACCTCCAGCGATAACGACTTTTTCACATATGATTACACCTTCGCTTGTAACAATTCCAGTCACCGTATTGTTTTCAATTTGAATATCAAACACTTCTATCTGTTCATATATATCAGCTCCAGAAAATGCCGCGGAATGTGCGAATGCTTTCGTAAGCTCTGGTGCAATAACATGACCGTCTTTTGGGTAATATACCGCCCCTATAATTGACTCGGAAAGAAATGGCTCTTTTTTCCGCAAATGCTCCCCTGTTAGAAAGTAGGAATCTTCGCCTGTTTTCTGTTGCCAATCCATAATATGAAGAATTCTTTCCTTCTCATCTTCATTTTGGGCAATGCGATAAATGCCCTTTTCTTCATACCCAATATCGATGCCTGTTTTTTCACGTAAAACTTCTGCAAGTTGTGGAAATATAGCACGGCTTTCTCTAGCAAGCTCAAACAACGGATCATATTCATCCCATTCTGCCTGAACACCGAGCAAACCAGCAGCTGCTTTCGAAGCTTCAGATGCAATTCTTTGCTTCTCTACAATCGCTACTTTATATCCTCTTTCTGCTAGGAAGTGTGCAACTGAACTACCAATTACACCTCCGCCAATAATCGCTACATCATACTTCTTACACATGCTTTTCCGCCCACTTTCTTATTGATTCCTTATAAGATTTCGCCTTGCTATACGGATTACTACTGCTTATAATCCCAGACATAACAGCAATGCCACTTATACCATTTGCAAGAACATCACTTGTATTTTCAGGAGTGATTCCACCAATTGCAGTGATTGGTATTGATAAACACCTTGCCATATGAGCAATTTCTTCTAATCCTCTTGCTGGCACACCCTTTTTACAAGCCGTTGGAAATACATGACCGTAAACGAGCGAATCCGCTCCATTTTTAAATGCCACTATCGCTTCATCTAAAGAATGTACTGAATAACCAACATGCAAATAAGAAAACTTTTCTTTCACTGACCTTACATCTGCGCTTCGATATCCTAGCTGAACACGTGGAATATTTAATAGAATAGCAATATCAATTCGATCATTTATCACTATTTTGGATGCTGGAAAGCCTTTCTCCAAAAGGCTTTCCACACCGTAATACAATTCCTTCGTACTTTTCTCACGCTCACGAATATGCAAATAATCAATCTCACTCTCAATTTGTATCCCTACATTCACTACCTCTTCGAATGGCATTTGACCATTTGAGATTACATGGAGCTCATTTTTCATATGCATTCGCCTACTTTAAAATGTTTTCGAATAGTTCATCGGCTGGAACAACCTCTTTCGTCATCCCTTTTTCTTTCAACCATTTATTTTGCTGCTCCCATGACTCTTTTGAATCTGATAAGAATGGCTCATCTTTCGTTTCCATCTTCTCTAATAAAATTTTCATACTTTCTTTTTCAACTTCTGGTACAAGTGGGAAGTTTTCTTTTTCTTGATGATTCAATAAAATATTTAGTGCTTCATCCGGATTTTTCTTCATGAAATCATAGCCTTTTTTCGCCCCACGTAAAAAGGCTTGCAACGCTTCCTTATCCTTTTTCAAAGTTTTATCACCTGTTACAAATACAAGCTCATGATAATTCGGCACCCCGTAGTCAGCTGGATTAAAGTAAGCTGGTTCATGACCTTCATGACGCATAACAGGAACTTCATGGTTAATGTATGCCCCTGTTACAGCATCTACTTTTTTCGTAATTAATGCTGGTACTAAATCGAATCCAACATCGACTACTTTCACTGTATCTGGATTACCACCATCTTCTTTTACCATCGTTTTTAAATACATTTCACTTAAAGGTGTTCCAGAATATCCAACTGTTTTTCCTTCTAAGTCTTTAGGCGACTGAATACCTGCTGATTTCAGCGATACAACATGATTTAACGGCGAACGCACGACAGCTCCAATTGATTTCACTGGAATGTTTTCATTTGCTCTTGCAATCACAACATCTGGCTGATAATACAAACCAACTGTCACTTTTCCGGCAGCTGCTAATGTTAATGGATCAGTCGGATTAGAAGGGAATTTAATATTCACCTTTACTCCTTCTTCTTTAAAGTATCCTTTTTCAATTGCGGCATAAATAAAGCTATGTACCGCATTCGGATACCAATCCAGCATTACTGTTATTTCTTTCTCTTTTTTACTCTTATTTGATGCTGAATTACTCGAACATCCTGCAATCATTGCAACTAATAATGTAAACACAAAGATGCGTTTTAATAATTTCATGAATGTTTCCTCCAACTAATGAATTTCCTTTCTAATATCGAAACAAGTATGACGAAGAAAATAGCTAATAATGATAACAATACAATTGGTGCAAATACCCCCGCTCCGTCTAACTGCGTCATCATTCTTTTACTGAAATATCCAAGCCCAGCTTGCGCACCGAGCCATTCTCCAATCGCTGCCCCAATAACGCTAAGTGGTACCGCAATTTTTAACGCTGAGAAAAAGTAAGGAAGAGCAGATGGCAACTTTAGCTTTAGAAAAACATCTTTTTTCGTTGCACCATACGTAACTAAAAGCTCTTCCCATTCTCTTTTCGTACTGCGAAGTCCATCATACGTATTGACCGCAATTGGGAAAAATGTAATTAAAACTGTGACAACAACCTTACTCCAAATGGTATATCCGAACCATAAGACAAATAGCGGCGCAAGCGCTGTTATCGGAATTGTTTGCGAGGCAACTAATAATGGATAAAATGCTCTTTCCATCCACGTACTCGCGTTCATTAACATTGCTAGCCCTACGCCCAAGACGATAGAAATAACAACACCTATTAAAACGACATACAACGTTGCAGGTAAATGAACCGTAAATAATATATCTTTCAGCGCCCATATCTTCATTACAATTGCAGAAGGTGATGGCAAAATGTACATCTCATCTACAATTCTTGCTCCTACTTCCCAAGCAATAAGTAAAATTCCACTTAATGTGAGGGCAGGTAATAGCTCCTTCAAACGATTCATCATACAAGTACCTGCCTTTGTAACATACTAAGAAGCTCATCCTTAAGCGCTAACACTTCAGGCTTATGTAAATCTTTTCTTGTTCTGTTACGTTCAAGCGGCACAATTCGCTCAGTTAAAGTAGCTATCGGCTGCTGCTCTACAACAAAAATACGATTAGAAAGAAAAAGGGCTTCTTCAACGTCATGTGTAATAAATAAAATTGTTTTTTCCCACTCTTTCCATTGTTCAAACAACCATTCCTGCAAAGATGCCTTCGTTAAAGCATCCAACGCGCTAAACGGTTCATCTAGCAATAATATCTCTCCGCCTGTTAATAAAGTTCGGATAAAAGATACGCGCTGTCTCATACCACCAGATAAATCTTTCGGGTATTTTTTCTCGTACCCTTGTAAACCAAATTTATGTAACAGTTCCTTTGCCTTTACCTGTGCTTCTTTCTTCTGCACACCTTGGCACTCTAACGGTAAAGCAGCATTCTCAATAACTGTTCTCCATGGCAAAAGCATATCTTTTTGAGGCATATACCCTACAGGATGACTCTTTGTTTCCATAAGCTCTATTTGTCCGCTGCTCGCCTCTTCTAAACCTGTAATAAGGCGAAATAAAGTACTTTTCCCACAGCCACTTGGTCCAATAATGCTCACAAACTCTTTTTCTTGTATATTGGCATTTAGTCCCTCTATGATTGGTTTTTCATCATAATGAAAGGAAACATTACGAAACTGTAGTATGTTCTTGCTCCTCAAAACCCCACATCTCCTTACGATAAGCCATATCCCAGAATAAATATTCAAATCGGCTGGAATATAAGAAAATCTCCTCTAATCGATCTAGCTCTTTCTCTGACTTCCCAACTGTCATTTCATTTAATAAATCTATTAGCCAAATACAAAGATTACCGTATTCTTCAGAACTATATCCTTGAATCCACTCCCCAAAGAACTCATGATCTCTTGCTCCAGGAATATCATTTAAACGCTTTCCAATCTCCCAATAGCTCCACATGCATGGAAGTAAAGCTGCTATTAATTCTGCAAGTGTGCCATTTTGAGATACAGACATCATATAATTTGTATAAGCTAAATTTTTAGCAGATGGTTTTGCCGATTCCATCTCCTGGGCAGAAATACCAAGTCTTTTTGCATATTGTTTATGAATCGTCATTTCACCATTTAAAATACCATCTATTTGCTCTGCAAATTTCGCCATAACTTGTGGATTCGTTGCCTTTACAACACCAATTGCATATAGTTTTGCATAATCCAACAAGTATAAATAATCTTGAATAATATAATACTGGAATTTATCTTTTTCTAACGTGCCATCCCCCATACCTACTACAAACGGATGATTATGACTTTTCTCCCATACAGGCTGCACCGTCTCAAATAATCTTTCACAAAATTTCATTTATAATTCCCCTTCCTGTATATCTATTTATTCCAATAAAAAAGCCACTTCTTTATATAAGAAGTGGCCACAGCAAATAAAAATATATTTTATTCGTTGTTCCACTTCCCTTCGCTAGTATTACCTAGATCAGGTCTGTAAGGGTTAAGGATTATTCCTTTCTCAGCACGAAAAGCACCCCTAGTGGTGTTAATATGAAATTTTCAAATAAAAAAGCCCCGTTTCTATACGCAAAGAAACGGGGACTCATTGTTAATGTCCGAATTGCTTCCCTACGCTAGCATAATCTAGATCAGGTAATGAAAAGGATCAAAGGCTTACGGCCCTCCTCTCAGCTGGCAACACCAGCTCTCCTAGCAAACTATAAAATTATCACTGTCAGTATAACATTGTCATAAGTCATCATCAACTATTTTAATTTTCTTAATTGCGCATTAAATCTCAACATGTTAAACAAATATAAATGCAACTCCACAAATGATATATACAATATTTATATACGAATCTCTCTTCTAACATTATTTATATTGATTTCATATTACATTTATGTGAATAAGACCAATATATTGTATCTTTATACTATAATAAAATTACAACTATACAACTAGAGGAGGTCTTTATTACATGAATATGAAAGCTACAGCTTTAACAGCAACTACTATCGCAATTGCTTCGTTACTTCCTTCTATGGAAGAATCCGATATACAAACAGCTGCTGCTAAGCAATCATCTAAAGCAAAAACGGGGTATGTAAAAATTGACAACGTTGCACTGCATCAAAATAGCCATGCAGACAGTGCAATAATTGATAACATTCGATTTAATAGCCCAGTTACTATTCTTGAGACAGCTCAAGATTGGTATAAAGTATCCGTTAACAACAAAACAGGCTATATGAAAAAAGATGCAATTCTATTCAAAAAAAATGTTCAACAAAAGTATCAATATATCGTAAACGCAAACGCATTAAACGTTCGTTCTGAACCTAATACAGAGTCTTCTATTCTAGATATATTGCCAAATGGTCAATTCATTACAATTCAAGGTGAACAAGGAGATTGGTACAAAATATTACATAACGGCCAAATTGGTTACGTACAAAAAACCTTTGTATCTAATGGATCCACACCTCTAGTAAAAGGTATAACTGTACAAGGTTCTCCTTCTTATACTGTTGCAACACCAAAATTAAATGTGCGTAGCTCTGCTAGCACAAATAGTGCAGCAATCGGTTCTCTGCAAAATGGTACACAAATACAGGTAGTAGAAACAGTAGGAACTTGGTATAAAATTCGTTTTGGCACAGGATACGGATATGTGGCAAAACAATATGTAGTGCAAAATCAAGCGCAAGCTAAAACAACCGCTTCACCTTCATCAATTCCAGCAGTTTTCAAATTCCCTACCCAAGGGAAAATCAGCTCAACATTTGATATGCGCTGGGAACAAATGCATTATGGTATAGATATTGCAGCACAAGGCAACGTCTCTATTCAAGCTGCTGCTGCAGGTAAAGTTGTGAAATCTTATTATTCGGCTAGCTACGGCAATGTCGTGTTCATCGCCCATCAAATAAATGAGAAATTATATACAACAGTTTATGCTCACATGAAAGATCGTACTGTACAAGCTGGTGATCAAGTACAAACCGGACAATTACTAGGTCATATGGGAAATACAGGACATTCATACGGACAACATCTCCATTTTGAATTACATAATGGGGAATGGAATTTTGAAAAAACGAATGCAGTGAACCCACTGCCATATTTAGTTAGGTAAATTGTATGCCACGCAATATACCTCTCTTTATTGAATACCTGGCTTTTTTAGGTTTAATCTGTTGTTTAATCATTTATAATACGAACACTGTATTTTTATCTATTATCATTGCTTTTGTTGCTTTAGAAATTATGATGGAATCATTCCAAGTTCAACTGAAACAAAAAATTGCCCATATTTATAATGCAATTTTTCTTTTGAGCGCTCTTATAACAAATATAATTAGTAATGGTTTTTATTTATCTACCGCATTTCCTGTATTCTTTATGGCTGTTTTATTATTCATAGCTAGATACGTTAATGCTCCTAATAACCAAAAACACGAACAAGAAGCTTAGAAAGAGGAGACACTGTGTACCAATCTTTCAAAGATGACCCAATGAAGTATATATTGAATTTATATGAAAAAATGAATACTTTTTTTGGTATACAAGGAAGTTATACTGCTCAATTTCTTCTTTATGGAATGTTATTTCTTGTCTTAATTACTTTCTCCTTGTTTTACTAACAAAAAAGGATCTCACATAAAAGTTGAGATCCTTTTTAATTTATATTAATTTTTGATATGTAAAATCTTCTTTATCCACAAGCATATTTTTCATAAATAAAACTAAGATTATATTTTTTCTCTAAGCTCATTCTTTGTTCATCATCACACCAATAGAAAAGAATATCATGAATCGTTGCATAACGTTTATTTTTAAGAAATAGTTTAAAGAATGATGGCAAACAATCATGTAATTGTATAAATATATAATTGCGTAGTATTTCTTCTTTATATTCAATGCCCTTACAAATATACAATAATTCTTCACAATAATATGCATGCTGCGGAACTTGAATCATTTCGAAAAATGGTACATAAGAAAGTAACTTTCCAATAAAATGATCGTATCGATCCATTAACCCTATCGTCATATGTTCCATCATTTCTTTCATCACATACAAATAATCGTCTACGTGCGTTGTCTTTAGTGGATCTAATCGATCAGAAATTTGAGACAGTACAGCTTTTTGACAAGCTATAACAGCTTGGCTAGGCCCATAATATGATAGGAAATCTGTGCATTTACGATACTTGCGCAGTAAATCATTTGTATATAAATCATACACAAAAGTATTACAATATATTGCTAGACCCATCATATCACTATTTAGCTGTTCTTTTGATAGAGTCTTAGCTTGCTTACACATATAAAAAAACGTAAACTCCAATACTTCCTTATGAGATAATAAATGTCTACACTGCATTATACATTTCTCACTAAATTTAACTCTCTCCCAAATCCCTACATCTCCATTATCCAATTCACCAATACGATATTTAATGATTAAATAGTTTAGAGCAACCGCTTGCGTCAAAAGATCCCATGTCTCATATTCCAATGAAGTTTGGACAAATTCGTCTAACCCTTGATTAATCATAAATGTATATGCTTCTTTATACCAACCAATTTCTTGGCATAAACGAAGAATACGTACTAAAGTGGGAATTTCATCTTTATGAAACTGCGGTAAATCTTTCGCTTTATTCATTCCATATACGATGAAAGCCGCTAAATTTTCTTCTTTATAAAATTCTTTTTCTTTCCATACTAAAATAGTTCGCTCTTTCCCTTCACCTTTCGGATGATTCGGTACAAGCAAAGAAAATAACTCAGCGAAATTCCTTGGTTCTACGTATGTATCTGTAACCAAATTCCAATTCGGATCGCCCTGTACAGCCCTCATATAATTCCCCTTCCCTTTTTATCTACATAGGAAATATTAATTTCTTATCTCATCAAAAGAAATTACTATTGTTATATTCAAAATCTCTCATAATGCTTATATCTATTAATATATCACTTCTTATCTCATTAAAAATTATGAATCACAAATTTAAAAAAACTATCGAAAAATATTAATCATGCATAGCTAGTATATAATCTTTCAGCTCTATCATGTTAACACATCACCTTTATCCATATAAAGTTAAAATGATGTATATGTTTTTTGTGTATACATTGAAGCTATACTCAGTGGGGCGTTCCAGGCAACGAGACTCCCACCTGCTCCCTTCGCTTTCACTAAGTTGTGAGGTGAGAATCTTGTCGCCCGCAAATAGCGGGATAAATTATTTTGTATGCTCTGATATTTCACTTAAAGCAAAACCAGCTTGGTCATCTGCTACTTCTCTTATAGCTAAATCTCCCAAGGCTAACATACCAACGAATTGACCACCTTCAACTACTGGCAACCTTCTAATTTGATGCTGTGCCATCAATTCTGTAGCTCTCTCAATAGAATCATCAGGAGAAATTGAAACGATATTTGTCGTCATTACATCTGTAATCTTATTAGATCCTGGATGTTTTTCAGCAATTCCACGAACAACTAAATCCCGGTCCGTCACAAGACCAATAACTTGTTCATTCTCAACAACTGGAATCATACCAATTGCTTCATCCTTCATTTTTACAGCAGCCTCATATACATTATCTAGTGGTGTACACTGTACAATATTTGTACTCATAAGTTCTCGAACCTTTGTCATTATTCTATCTCCTCCTTTTAATACATACTATAGCTTTTCCTAAATTCCTTTATTTATTTCAGGAAGACAGCACAATAAAAAGAGGTTGAAGATATAGACATACTAAAAAAGAGTCAGCAAATTGCTGACTCTTTTTTTATGACCCGTACGGGATTCGAACCCGTGTTACCGCCGTGAAAGGGCGGTGTCTTAACCACTTGACCAACGGGCCATGGCTCCGCAGGTAGGACTCGAACCTACGACCGATCGGTTAACAGCCGATAGCTCTACCACTGAGCTACTGCGGAATAAATATATGGTGGGCCTAAATGGACTCGAACCATCGACCTCACGCTTATCAGGCGTGCGCTCTAACCAGCTGAGCTATAGGCCCATATACTTTACAGGGGCAGTAGGAATCGAACCCACACTGGAGGTTTTGGAGACCTCAGTTCTACCTTTAAACTATGCCCCTAAATGATGCCGGCTAGAGGACTTGAACCCCCAACCTACTGATTACAAGTCAGTTGCTCTACCAATTGAGCTAAGCCGGCAAAAAAAAAAAAAAAAATGGTGGCTCGGGACGGAATCGAACCGCCGACACGAGGATTTTCAGTCCTCTGCTCTACCGACTGAGCTACCGAGCCAACATAAAATGGCGGTCCCGACCGGGGTCGAACCGGCGATCTCCTGCGTGACAGGCAGGCATGTTAACCACTACACCACGGGACCATTGGTTGCGGGGACAGGATTTGAACCTGCGACCTTCGGGTTATGAGCCCGACGAGCTACCAGACTGCTCCACCCCGCGACGATATTATGTTTTTTAAAAATAAATGGAGGAGGTAGAGGGATTCGAACCCCCGCGCGACTCTCGCCGCCTGTCGGTTTTCAAGACCGATCCCTTCAGCCGAACTTGGGTATACCTCCATGAAGGAAACATTAATATCTTATTCATTTTTATATGTAACTAAACCACTTTTTGAAAAAATGGAGGAGGTAGAGGGATTCGAACCCCCGCGCGACTCTCGCCGCCTGTCGGTTTTCAAGACCGATCCCTTCAGCCGAACTTGGGTATACCTCCGACATATAAAAAATAAAGTGGAGCCTAGCGGGATCGAACCGCTGACCTCCTGCGTGCAAGGCAGGCGCTCTCCCAGCTGAGCTAAGGCCCCATGTTTTTGGAAAATCGGGAAGACAGGATTTGAACCTGCGACCCCCTGGTCCCAAACCAGGTGCTCTACCAAGCTGAGCCACTTCCCGTTAATAAAAGCGCGCCCGAGAGGAGTCGAACCCCTAACCTCTTGATCCGTAGTCAAACGCTCTATCCAATTGAGCTACGGGCGCATATGGTGCCGAGGGCG